>CAKUTI010000014.1 GCA_934691925.1 uncultured Treponema sp.
AAACGATAAGGTCAAACTTGATTCCCTGATTCTTCGCCTCGTCAATGATTGTCTTTCGGCACTCGTCAGAGAAAGCGTCCATATTGAAAGTTTTCGACTTCAGTCCAGCCTTCTGAGCTTCCTTGTCAAAAGCCAGATTGTTGTAGAATCCCGGAGTTCCAGCCTTTTTCTCAGTCGCTTCCTTTTCAAAAGAGACGCCGATTGTGTCTGCTCCAAACTCAAAAGCGGCGGCAATCCGGCTTGCAAGTCCGTATCCTGTTGAGCAGCCGAGAACAAGCACGTTTTTCGGAGCGTATCCGCCCTCTTTCGCAGTCTTTGTTCCGCGTTTTTTCTTCTGTTCAACAACGTAAGCAATCTGATTTCTTGTATCCTGGGCGCAGCCAATCGGATGCGAGTTGATACAAATGTTCGAGCGAATCATTGGTTTAATAACAGCCATTGTTTTCTCCCTTAAAAAGCCAAGATTAAAACTTCAGTTTTATGATTGACTTTTTAAGCACATTCAAAGCGCCACATTTTCAACGCAACTAGAATGTGCAGTTAATAATAAAGTTTGCGACGCAAACTTGTAAATAAAAACTTTGACGCTATTTCAGGCAAAGTTTTTATAGAATCTCCTTTTTTTTGGGCGTTGCGGCTTGGTCTCGCAAGCTCCACCTGCGCCGCCGGGCTATCCGCACTTCGCCGTCTTGCGCGGCTCATTCTTTCGCTTCGCTTAGCTCCGCTACAGAACTGCTTCGCAGGTGCTTCTATCCCTAACGCTTTTAAGCATAAACGATTATACTATCGTATCTGTTATGACAAAAATCGTCAATTTGTCAAAATAAAAATACCGAAAGTTCAGCAGTTTTCCTAAAAATTCATTTCAAATGACACTCGCCTTTGATTTCTTTATTATTTATAAAATGCAGAAAACAAAACTATTTCTCGCCGCTTTTATTCTATCGTCTGGCATTTTCGGTTCAGCGGCGCAAGTCACAGAAAACATCTCAGAAAATTTTGAAGAAACGCAAAATCAGAATCTGAATTTAGACGAAATCAAAAATCAAAATTCAAATGAAAATCAGGAATCAGAATATAAAATCACAAATCAAGACTCTGGCGAAAATCAAAATTTAACAGAATCAAAAAATCAGAATCCTGAAAACGAAAAACCGGAAATAAACCAGAATCTCAAAGTCGCAAAAATAAATTTTCACGGCCTAAAAAAGACAAAAAATTTTTACATTCAGTCAAAAGTCAAAAAATTTCTCGGCGTGAAAGTCGCAGATTTCGACCAGCACGGACTTGAGACAGCATTGCAGCTTGAAGGGCTTTTTGACGACATCCAGATTTCGATGAAGGAAATTTCAGAGACAGAAGCCAGCGTTGAAGTCTCGCTGAAAGAAAAAATCACTTTTATTCCGCTTCCGTTCGCGATGTACTCAAGTTCAGGCTTTGCAGGCGGACTCATGGTGATGGACACGAACGCTTTCGGAATGAAAAATATGTTTATGTTCGGCGGGCTTTACTCAAAATCTTCGATAATGGGAATGGCGATGTTTTCAAGGCCGCCAAAGCAGAACGGAATTCCAGGTTTTTCCGCATTTATTTCAACATCAAAAGACGAAATCACGATTTCAAATCTTGACGATGACGAAGTCCTAAAATACGACGCGGTAAATTTAAGCTCCAGAATCTCAGTTTCAGAGCAGATTGGAGAATTCAACACAGTTTCCATCGACGGATTTTTCAAGTCGGTTTCAGCAAGCGAAGTCAAAGATTTTCAGGAAGTTGATTCTCTGAACTCGGCAGGCGCGGGATTTAGCTGGCAAGCCTCAAAATCTGACTGGAACGGCTGGTTTATGTCGTCATGCGGAGCCGGCTTTTCAGCAGAAATCACGCTTTACTCGTCAAAGTCCGACTACAGACTTGGAAAGACAATTTCCGCGAATCTCCGCGTGCAAAAACCTATTTCGATTGCAGATCGCCTGAGATTTTATTCCGCAGCCTCGGCATTTTACGGAAAAGACCAGCACATTTCATCTTACAGCGGAGGCGGAGCCGGAGCGGTCTCAATTCTGCCGGGAAAATTCCGCACATCAGAAATCGCAGGCGGAAACGCGGGCTTTGAATTCGCGCTTTTCAAAGGAAAAATCGGAACTTTGTCCATCTACGGAGACTATCAGGCGGTTTCCGCAAGAGATTTTGACGACGAATTCTGCTTTATGCACGGTCTGAACGGCGGAATCAGAGTTTATCTCGCAAAAATCGCATTTCCGGCTCTCGCGATGGGAGTTTCATACAATGTCACAAAAAATTCTGCCCAGTTCGCCGCCGCAATGGGAATCTCGATGTGACACAGCTAATGAACAAGCGCGTGCAATGCTAGAAAAATCGCTTTCAGCATTACGGCAAAATTATTTCCGAGTTGCAAGCAGAAGAAGCGATTTCCAGCCGCAATTTTTTTCTTTCAAACGCCATTTTTTTGATATAAACCAGAACAAAAAAATCCCGCCACTTTTTGCCGAAGTTTTCATAATTAAAAAAATATCCTGCCTCATCACGAAGCAGGATGAATTTAAAAATATCAATTCTGCATTACAAAACTCCGCCGCCAGCGGCAAGCCTTATAACCGCAATAATCAAGAAGATTATTGAAATCACAAGCCCTGCTTTTGCCTTCGGCGTACGCTTGTTTACACCGACAATTCCTAAAATCAATGAGATTAACAGCACAAAAATCGCTCCCCAGTTTACAATTCCCAAAAGCGGAATAAGTCCTATCAATCCGATGATTGCTCCGATAATGCTCAAAATCAAGCTTGCCATATGTTTCTCCTATAAAAAATTTCAGTAAAATTTGCAAATAAAACTTTTTCGATATTTTTGCAAATTTTTGCTCACGTCTCTTTAATTTTTATTTGCTCTCTCACGAAGAACCTGAAAAGCAGCAGTCTTATAAATCATTTTGTCTCCTGCTGTAAAACCGAAAAAAGAAGCCCTCACCTTGCTTTCTGCAAGAACCTTCAACTCTTCGTCAGATTTTTCTTTCAATTCTTCTTTTGCCTTACTTATCCTTGTCTGGTCAGTGTCAAAAAAGCTCATTCCCTGCTGCCTGCAACTGCATCAGCCAGAACAGCCTGAACTTCATAGATGTTGCAGTCCTTATTGAATTTCGCATGAACAACATTTTCTCCAATTTTCGGATCTCCGCCTATATTTCCAGCCATCCAGATGTAAAGCTCCGCATTAAAATCCATTACGCCAGCTGTCTCAACACCGAAGCTCATGATTTTGTCATAAGGAAGAGTCTGAATCATAATTTTCTTTCCGGTGATTCCCTGCGCATTGATATAAATCAAGCGTTTTGTTGTGAAGATAAAATAATCGCGGAAAGTTTTAAAAGCGACTTTCATCTCCTCGTCTTTTGAAAGAATAGCCCCCCACTCTTTTTTAACGTCCTCAATAGAAACTTGCGAGCCAGTTCCAGCCAGCGCCTGAATTGTACTTAAGAAACCCATAGATTTCCTCCTAAAAAATATTACAACTGTAATAAAACACAGTGTAATTCATAATAAATCTCAAATTAAATAATTTCAAGTTAAAAATATTTCAATTGTGATAAATAATATTTATGGGCTTTTGGCAAAATGTTGATGATGAGTGTGAATTTCAGGGAATAACAAGAAAAGAACTCGCCCAAAAAGCAAAGTTTTCTGTAAACACGATTTCAAACGGAATAAGAAGAGATGGAATGCCGGCCGCGGATTTGGCTCTGAAGATTTCAAAAGTTCTGAATGTCCCTTTGGAAAGGCTTCTCGACTGGAAAGAAAATGAAGAGTTTGAGGAAAATTCTGTTCTTTTTCAAAACGAAAGGCTTTTTTTAATGTATTTGCCAATAATCAAGGAAATAGAAAGTCTAAAGGAAAATTCAAAAAAAGCCCTTTTTGAAGTCATAAAAAACCTGAAATAAAAATTTAGACAATTCACAATACAATATTAAAAATGCGAGATATAAAATGAAAAATATGAAGTGCAAAATGGATTTTTTTTAGTTTTCAAGCAATGCTTTTTGATATAAAACAGAACCAAAAAATCCCGCTGTATTTTTTGCCGAATTTTTCTAACTTTTCAGCAGTTTTTTTCATCGCGCGCTTTCTATAAAACGCTTTACGGCTTCAAATTCTTAATTTTCCATGGCTTTCCAGTCAGGGCCGTTTCCGCTCTGGAAAACTTTCGCACGGCATTTTTGCCGGCTCGCATTCTCCGTGAAGAAAATCAAGTCTGTTCCATACTCGCTCATAACATCGTCAGGATGATAATTTGTCGTGAACGAGCTTTCGCTTCCGTCAAAAGTGCATCTTCCAAGCGCGCCGTGCATTTTTATCAAATCTTCAGCAGCAGGATAGAATTTTTCCAGATGATTCTCATGGAACTTTTTCCGCACAAATTCCAGATGAAGCTTCTCCACATCTTTTTTATGATTTTCAGGCAGATTTTCAAGCCATTTAGCAAAATCCTTGAAAAATAGGCTCGGTTTTTCCTTCAGCGGATACAACACCGAATTCAGCCATGGAACAGCGCGTCCGTCGTTATAAAAGAGATTCACCGCAGCCGAAAGTTTTCCGCATTTTTCCAAATCATCAGAAGAAAATTTCGGAGTTTTTAAAACATGGTAAGGCGGATTCTTCTCCCATTCAAGACCAAAGCCAGAAGCCGCATCATGCAGGTCAGTTCCTGGAAGAACAGAAAGGCAAAAAAGCTCAAGATTATTCGGATAAAGAGAGAGGGCAAAGTCGATACTTTCACAAAATCCCTCAAAATCATCGCCAGGAAGCCCGTAAATCAAGTCAAAACCGAAAGTAACGCCCTCTTCATTCAAAAATCCGATATTTTTCACGAAAAGTTTCTTATCGAGCGTTCTATGGACGTTTTTCAAGACATTCGGATTCGCGCTCTGCAGGCCGATTTGAAGAGCGCAGCTCACACGGCTGAACGCGCGGGCAAGCTCCCTGTCGATGAACTCCGCGCGCGCCTCAAAATAATAAAAAGTCCCGGGAGTTTTTTTCTCAATCAAACGGAGCATTTTTATCGCGCGCTCCTTGCTCGCGTTGTAAGTCGGGTCAAGGACAAAAACTTGCGGAATATTTTTTCTTGAGAAAAGCTCGATTTCCTTTTCAAGCCGCTCCATCGGAAAATAAGCGATTCTTTTCTCGCCCTTGCTTTCGTAGCAGTACGAGCATTTGAACGGACAGCCGCGGGCAAGCTCCCAAAGCGCGCCGCCGTATTTTGAAGGGTCAATTGTTCCGTCAAGATAAGGAGACGGGC
Organism: uncultured Treponema sp.; assembly: GCA_934691925.1. Classification (GTDB taxonomy): domain Bacteria; phylum Spirochaetota; class Spirochaetia; order Treponematales; family Treponemataceae; genus Treponema_D. The sequence goes on from CAKUTI010000014.1 coordinate 5,311, forward strand.
AAGTTTCAACAGGGCAAGGAACAGCCCTCTTTATTTTTGAAGATTCTGATGACTCGCCACCAAAAGAAGATTTTTTTTCATCAGAATATGAATTTTCTCCGCAATTTTCTGATTCAGAATCAGGATTTTCACTAGAATTTTCAGGAATATAAATTCCTGAAATATCATTCGAGATTTCTTTTCTCTCAATTCCTTTTTCAATTTCAGAAAGCAGCTGAACTGTCGCAAGCTCGCCCTGTCCGGCAGTTGTAAAATCAAAAGCGTTTCCAAATGAGGTCGGAGCCGCCGTAACTTCAGGACCGCCGGCAATGCAGACACATTCAGGCAAAAGCTTTTTCAGCTCAAAAGCAGCCTGCGTCAAAATATTCCTGTTCCAGACGTAAACGCTGAAGCACGCGAAATCCATTTTTTCTGCGGCGATTTTCTGCGCAATAAATGAAGAAACCGCACGTTCTCCGCCGTTCTGCCTCGCAAGCACAATTTCAGGCTCTTCAAGCGAAAAGTCCACAAGCTCCACGTCGTATTTTCCTTTTGTAAGCTGTGAATTTTTTATGGCAGAAGCAATGCAGGCCGCCCCAAGAGGAATTCCCTGCGGCGAAGTCTCAACGAGAAGTGTCGTGCAGATAAGTTTTTTCATATTTTTTTTCAAGTGAGCGCGGACAAAAGCGAAGCAGCATTTCCTGCGCAGCTTCCGCTTGCTTTGTCCGCTTTGCGTTAGGGCTTAGAAAAGCCCAACGGCGAAGCCGCAACGCCCTATTTATTCTTATTGATAATCCGCTCTTCGTACTTTCCAGTCTGGATGTCGATGAACCTGACAAAAAGAGAAACCTTATTTTCCTCGTTCAAAGAAGACCAAATCATATTAGTGAACTCGTCAAGATTTCCTTTGATTTCAACTTTTTCAGGCTCGCCTTCAAAGCTCGGAAGAGGATTTCCGTTTCCCATGTAGGTATGGATAAAATGCCCTTCGCCCGCCTGCGGATTGTCGTAAGTGAACGTAAAGCGAAGACAGTTGTCGCCGTTTCCGCAGTCGCTTTTCAAAATCGAAATCGCATAATCGTATTTTCCGTTTTCAACGTTCAAGAGTGAAGAAATTCTCGGAGTAAAGTTCGGAGCGTCATGCTCGTATTTTCTGACACGAAGCGACTGCTCAAAAGTCTCGCCTTTTTTCATTCCATCAAAAATCGTGTCTGTCTGGTCGCCGTTTGTCACGATTGTCTTGTTTCCAAGCTGGCGGACAGCCACGTAAATAATCAGGCTCGGGTCGCCTGCAATCAGGCTCGGATCAAAAGCCTTTGTGCGAACAACCTCGCTGCCGTTTTCTTCTTCTGTAACAAAAACGCGGTTTCGGCTTCCTGCGCTTCTTCCCATTGTCCAGTACGCGCTAACAGCGTATTTTCCGTCCGCGCTAAGTCCTGCAACGATTCCGCGTCCAGGATATTCATCTTCCTTCAAGACTTCGTTCAATTTCTCGATTTTCATATTTTCTCCAAATTTTTTATGGCAAATTTTATTTTTTCGCGGATTTTCCGCAAATTTTGATTTTTATTTCATCAAAGCAAAGATTCTCCCGCCGATTTTTCAGCGAGACAAAATGCCCGAATTTTCAAGCGAGCTTTACTCTTCTGTTTTTGACTCAGATTTTTTTTCTTCGCTTTCTGAGTTCTCGTCGTCATTTTCAACTGAATCAGGAACAACAGTAACCGGCCGGTTCCGCCACTGCAAAAACGCTGTTCCGCCGCCGAAAATCACAAGCGCGAGTCCGAAAAGCCGCACAAGGAATTTTCCTGCAACCTGGCTTGGAATCACAAAAAGCGCGAGAGCGAGCAAAACCGAAGTCAGAACTTCAATCATCGACTGGCGAATCATAATTCCGTTTCTGTGCAGCTTTGTTATTGTATAAATCTGCATTCCGCTTGAAACCAAAAGATAGACCGCCAAAGCGTAAGCCATAATTTTCCATGCGATATTCGCGACAGCCATCGGAAGAACAACAGAGACAGCACCAACAACAATGCTCAAAATTCCGCGGATTGTAACAATCATATTGTACTGCGGGTCAAGAATCAGATTACGCGAAGCCGCCAAGATAAAAATTCCGTCAATGACAGCCGCAATGCCAAGAATTATCACAAAAATCGAGATAAACGTTCCCGGAGAAATCAAAAGTGAAAGCCCTAAAATCACGGTTACAAAACCAAGAAATATTCTGTTTTTATCCATACGATAAATATAAGCAAGAAAGGCGAAAAATTCTACAGAAACTTTTTTTTGAAAAAAAATAAAAAAAATCGAAAAATTTCATTTTGAGTTATTGACACAATTCGTCAAAAGATTTAATATCTAAACATATCAAATACATGGAGCGATGGCAGAGTGGCTGAATGCACCGGTCTTGAAAACCGGCATACCGCAAGGTATCTGGGGTTCAAATCCCTATCGCTCCGCTTTTTTTTGATAACGCCTGGAGGTGTGGTAGAGCGGTAATACAACGGATTGCTAATCCGTCAGTTCCTTTTCGGGCTGGGCAGGTTCAACTCCTGTCGCCTCCGTAAAAAGAAACAATCACTCTTCAAGTGTTGTTTTATGAGATTGTAGCTCAGCTGGATTAGAGCACCACCCTGCGGAGGTGGGGGTCGCACGTTCGAATCGTGTCAGTCTCAATATTAAGTCCTGTCATTTTTGACGGGACTTTTTTTTATTTCCAAAGTCTTTTTCTTTATTCTTCTAGCTTTTTATTTTTTGTTTTATATTTCATTCCCAATTTTTAATCTGATTTTAATCCGAAATTCTTATCTAAAATCTTCACAATCACAGCCGCAGTCCTGAAAAAAAATTCCAAATATAAGAAATTTTCTTCATTTATTTTTATTTTCCATATTTCCGAAAAGTCTTTCAGCCAAAATTTTCAATTCTCAAAATTATGAGTTAGAATTATAAAAAAGGGGATTTTATTATGAAAAAGACATTTTTAAGCTTAGCTTTGGCATTTCTGCCGTTTATCTGCTTCTCCGAGGCAATAACTGAATATCCGAAAACAAACGACAAAAACATATACATTCTGAAAAACGACAGCTACACGGTCGGATTCGATGACATCTACGGGCTTCCAGTCTGGTCGATGTACAGGTACACGCCGATTATGAAGATGGGCGTGAGCAACGTTGACGAGGAATGGGTTACAGACACAAGAATAAAGCGCAACAAGACAACCGCAAAGGAATTCGACTCGCTGAACCTTTACAAGACGCAGATGTTTCCGCGCGAGCATGCGATGACGTATGCCGAAACACAGAAGACAACTTACATCACATCGAACATTCTTCCGATGACAAAATCTTTGAAAGAAGGAATTTGGGACAGAATCACAAAGGAGATTGAGCAGACGGCCGAGCAGGTCGGAGCAGTCTACGTTTACTCAGGTCCGGTCTTTGAAAAAGACTTCATGAAAAACAATTATCTTTTGAGCAACCGCGTCGTGCAGCCAAAATATTTTTACAGGCTCTACGTTTACTTTAAGGACGGAAATCCTTTCCAAAAATGCTACAGATTTGAAAACCACGCTCCGACAGACTACGAGAAGAAGTGCGACTTGAACGATTTTTCTTACAATCTTTATGAGCTTGAAAACGACACGAATCTTGACTTTTTTGACCAGCAGATTGACGCGTTTTTTAGGAAAGAAAAGATGGAATATCTTGAAAAACGCGTGAACTAATAATTTTCTCTCTGTATTGAGTTTTTGGATTATCTTTGATATATTATCTTTATTGGTCAGGAACTAACAAAGGCACATTTCAAAACCGAGTCAGGCCGGAAGGAGCAGCTCTATGATTTGTTGTCTTGTGTCTAGCAACCCTGACCTTTTTTTATTTCTGCAATGCCTCAATTCGCTCAAGAAGCGGCGGATGGTTATAGTTGAAAGCGGCGTAGATTCTCGGAACTTGAATCTCGCTCAAGTTTTCCTTGTTCAGCTTTATGAGCGCGCTGATTAAAGGCTCGGCAGTTCCGCAGATTTTCTTTGAGAAAGAATCCGCCTGGAACTCGTCTCTCCTGCTGAAAAAATTCATGACTGGCTCAAGAAGATTTCCCCAGCTTCCAAAAGTTTTCTCAACAAGGAAAAGCCCCGCGACCATCATCTTGTAGGAAACCTCGTTTCCAAGCAAAAATCCGAAACTTTCATAGAAGAAAGGCATTTTCAGAAGAAAACTGATTGCAAACAAAACCGCAAACACAAGCGGAATCATCACGAAAAGACGTTTCACAATATGATGATTCTTGTAATGGCCAAGCTCGTGGCCAAGAACCGCCTCGATTTCTTCCGGCGTAAGCTGCTCAATCAAAGTGTCGTACAAGACAACGCGCTTTGACTTTCCGAATCCTGTGAAATACGCGTTTGAGTGCCCTGAGCGGCGGCTCGCGTCCATAACAAAAAGCCCGCTCGCCTTGAATCCGCATTTTTTCAGAAGCGACTCAAGCCTTGTCTTTAGCTCTCCGTCCTCAAGCGGCGTGAACTTGTTGAAAAGCGGCGCGATAAAAAGCGGATACAAAACCGAAATTCCAAGCGAGAAGGCGATGTAGACCGCGCCGAGCAAAATCCACCAGAAGCCCGCACAATACTTAAAAAGAAGGCTCGCGGCAAAAACGAGCGGAGCAGACACGACAAGAGAAAGCAAAAGCCCTTTAAGCCCGTCGGCAATCCACATTCCAAAAGTCATCTTGCTGAACCCGAACTGCTTCTCGATTCCAAATTCGCTGTACAAGTCGAAAGGAACAGAAAGAAGAACATCGGGAACCATCACGATAATCAGAAAAAGAAACGAGATTGCAAATCCGCTGTCAACAAAATACGCGACAGTCGAAAAAACCGCCGGATAAAACTCGGAAAACACGAGATAAATATCCAGCGCGAGCGCGAAAACTGCCGAAGGAAGCCAGATTTTGTATTTCGCGTCCTCATAGTGGCAAGTTTTTTCAAGAACCGATTTTTCAACATGGTTTTCAAGGACTTCCGGAATTTCAAGGCCGTGCTTTTTCCGGAATCTAAAGTCGATTTTTTCAAGAACAAAGTCAACAAGAAACGAGACCAAAGCCCCTGAAAGATAGATGGCTATAAAAATGTTTGTAAGTTTCATTAAAAATCCTTTTGCGTTAGGGATTTGAATGTTTCCGCTTGCGGAAGCGTGAAAAGCCCGGCCGCAGAGCGGCAACGCCCAAGATTGAAAAATATTGATGCTGAAAATCGGGCAGTTTCCTGCCGTCTTGAATTCAGCATGGCAATTTTTTAGTGCAGCTCCGCAACGAGACTTTTTTTGGACAATCCAGGAACACGTCAAATTTACAGGGCACAGCCTCTAAAGTCGTCAAGAGTCTTGTAGCCTTTTCGAATCATAAAGAGAGAAAGCCCCGCAATCATATCGCGCATTGCAAAAGGATTTCCGAAAGTAGCCGTTCCGACCTCCACAGCCTGCACGCCTGCCATTATGAACTCGACAACGTCCTGCCAGCACGAAATTCCGCCAAGCCCCACAACAGGAATTTGCTGCTCAACAGGAAGCTTTTTTATTGCCTTGCAAACGTCGTAGACCATTCTAAGCGCAATCGGCTTTACGGCAGGACCGGAAAATCCAGCGTGAATATTTTCAAAAACAGGCCGACCAGTCTCAATGTTTATTGAAGTCGCCTGGAAAGTGTTCACAAGGCTCAATGCGTCGGCTCCTGCCTCGCGCACTGCAAGCGCGACTCCAACCAAGTCAGGCGCATTAGGGCTAAGCTTCACCATAAGCGGCTTTTTTGTCACCTCACGCACGGCTTTTACAACATTCGCCGCCGTATCAGGATTCATTCCGAACGCCATTCCGCCGGCTTTTACGTTTGGGCAGCTGATGTTAAGCTCAATCATCGGGATTTCAGTCTTTTCAAGAAGCTCCGCGCCTTTAACGTAAGTCTCAAGGCTCGAGCCTGAAAGATTCGCGATTGGAGTTGCGCCGATTCTCATCATCTGCGGAAGCTCGTTCTCGATAAAATGCTCAATTCCAGGATTTTCAAGACCGATTGAGTTTATCAGCCCTGAAGGAGTCTCAACAAGACGCTCGCCTGGGTTTCCTGCCCTCGCCTCCAAAGTCAGGCCTTTTGAGCAGATTCCGCCGAGAGAAGAGACATCAAAAACAGTCGAGTATTCAGAACCGTAGCCAAAAGTTCCGCTCGCGGCAATTACAGGATTCTTGAACTCAACGCCAGCGACTTTCACGCTCAAGTCAGGCGAGTCGTTTTCTGCAAGCGGAGAACGTCGGACAAGCGGCTTTGTGACTGCAGAGCAAGAAGGAGAAAAATCTAGAATCTTAGAGTCGAAAACAGGACCGTCCTTGCAGCAACGCTTGTTTCCCTCTGAAGTCTTTATCGTGCAGCCGAGACAAGCCCCAAGACCGCACGCCATTCGCTTTTCAAGGCTCAGCCAGCACTGGACTCCAGCCTCCTCAGCGACTTTTTTGATGTATGAAAGCATGGGAGCCGGACCGCAAGCATAAACAGCGTCGTATTTTGAAACGCTTTCCGCGTCGATTGCAGCCGTTATCATTCCTTTTATTCCGACAGAGCCGTCATCAGTTGTGACAGTCAGATTCGCAGCGTCAACATATTCAAGGCCGTAGCTTCCAGACTTGAACGCAGCAAAAAAGTCATAGGATTTAGGCTTTAATGCCGAAGCAAAGCCCGCAACAGGAGCGACTCCGACACCGCCGCCAAAAATTGCGACTTTTGAATTCTCTTTTGGAAGAGGCCAGTAGTTTCCGAGCGGGCCGATTACTTCAACCTCGTCTTTTTTGTTCAGATTGCAAAGCTCCTCAGTACCCTTTCCTTTCCGCAGAATCAGGAATTCAAGAGAAAGAGAGTCAGATTTTTCATCAAGAACAGAATGATAAATTGAAATCGGGCGGCCAAGCAGAAGACCTGACTTCACCGAGCGCAAAAGATAGAACTGTCCGGCTTTAGGCGCGCTGGATTTTTTAAGCGAGAAAGACGAAATTTCAAGAGAAAGACGATAGACGCTCCCCTCAGGAACCGCGCCCTTGACCTCGTTTATTTCATAAACTTTTCCAGCCGTAAAAACCGGAATTGTCTCGCCTGAACATGATTTTATTTCTGACATACGTACTCCCTAAAGCGAAGCCTTCGCATTGAGCAAGTCTTCTTTTGAGGCCAAAGCCGCGCGCGCCGCGCTGTCGGCAATGTCCGCCATTGTGAGCGAAGCGGAATCGATTTTCTCTTTCAATGAAGCGTCCTTTTTCCATGCGCAGATTATTCCGCGGCTTGAATTCACTGTTCCGCCGGCCTTGTCAAGAAGAGTCGCCGCGATTCTAGCAGCTCCGCCCTGTGCTCCGTAGCCAGGAATCAAGAAGAAAATGTCAGGGTAAGCGTCTCTGATTGCGCGCGCGTCACTTTCCTCTGTGCAGCCGACAACAGCTCCAACAGGAGAGCAAGTCTGGTTCTGGTAAATCGCCTTGAATTCAGCGGAAATGCGCTCAAGCTCGCTTCCAGTCCTATCAAGAACGCGGCCGCCAGCCTTTAATTCCTGCTGCTCAATGTCAACCATTCCAGGGTTTGAAGTCCTCAGAAGAACAAAAATTCCCTTTTCGCCGCTTGAAAGCCCCGAAACTTTTGACATCTCTGCTGGCTTGCAGTATTCGGTGAAAGGCTTTAAGGTGTCGAATCCCATGTAAGGATTTATCGTTATGATGTCTGTCTCAAAGTCTGAATTCTTTCCAAAATGAGCGCGAGCGTAAGCCTTCGCAGTGTCGGCAATGTCGCCTCTCTTGATGTCTGAAATCGCAATGAGACCGGCAGCCTTCACGGCCTTTATCGTCTCCTTGTAAGCGGCAAGGCCTTCAAGCCCCATCGCCTCGTAATATGCAATCTGGATTTTGCAGCAGCAAGCCGATTTGTCAGAAGCCACGCGCTTTATGATTTCCTTGTTGTAGGCAAGAACCGCAGCCGCAGGCGACGGAAATTCTTTCAGAATATTCTCCGGAATATAAGACGGATCTGTATCAAGCCCGACACAAAGCGGGCCGTTCTTTTCGCTAAGCTCTTTGAGCGTTTCCATATAATGTTTCATAGAAACGATTTTATCAGATTTTCTGACTTCTTTACAGATGAATAAAAAGGCGGATTCACTGCGGGGAACGGCAGCCAAGATGATGTTTTTATGAAAAGCCGGGGCAGAAAATCAAAGGAAGCATACCTTCGCCCCGAAGGAAGCCTTCCTAAGAGCTGAAGTAAGTATTCCTTCAGTCCTTAGGAAGTATACCTTAGCCTCTTAGGAAGCATGCCTTCAGTCTGAAAGGTCTCGCCGCTCTGATTCTTGCAGCGTTCACTTACCTAAAAAATAAGTAGAGTTTAAAAATATAGCCGCCCAAGTTTGACACACAGGGAGCGGCTATTCACTGCTCGTGGAGATACCCCGATGTTTGGGCATTTTCTTTTATTTAATTTACCACGCTTTGCTTTTTGCGTCAAATCGCGCGCGTTTATTTTCCATAGTTACGCTTTACTTTCTGTGTTGTCGTCATCTCGAGCGGCTTTTCAAGAATCGTGATTTTCGAGATTCGCTCGTAAGGGCGGAGCGTCTTGTTCACTTTTGCGACATTCTCCTCGATTTTCGCCTTCACAAGCTCATTCTGGGAATTTCCTTCGCGTGCAATTCCGAGAGACTTGTAAAGCTCGTCTGAAACATAAATCAAAGCTTCGATTTCTTCCGCCTTTGAATTCTTTTCTTTCACGTAGCCCTGAACCGTAATCTGCGCAATGTCGCCTTCAAGCTGGAACGCGTTCTCAATCTCTTCTGGATAGACGTTTTTTCCGCCGTCAGTAACAATCAGATTTTTCGCGCGTCCTGAAAGAATCAGATAGCCTTCCTTGTCCAGCCGTCCCAAGTCTCCAGTCTTGAAAAATCCGTCGTCAGTGAACGATTTTTTTGTCTCGTCAGGAAGATTGTAATATCCTTTAAAAACCATCGGGCCTTTCACAGCAACCTCGCCCACTCCGTCAGAAGAAGGATTCAGGATTTTCATCTGCATATGCGGGAAAAAATACTGCCCGACGCTCTGAATCTTAAAATGCTCAATCGGATTCAATGTCAGAATCGGGCTTGTCTCTGTAAGTCCGTAGCCCTGCACAAAGTCGATTCCCATCTGGTTGTAGATTTTGAACACGCTTTCTGCAAGAGGACCGCCACCGCAAATCGCGATTCTAAGCGAATAAATGTTCGCCTGCTCGAGAACTCTTTTGAAAAGCTTTTTACCGATATTCTTCTTGAAAACTTTCTTTGAAATATATGAAAGCGCAAGCATAAGATGAATTACAAAATTCACGAGAGAGCCTTTCGCCTTTATTCCTTTCATGATTCCTGCCAGAAGCTTGTTGAACAAGAGCGGAACTCCAAGCAGCATTGTGATTTTTCCTTCTTTCAGCTCTTTCATAAGGCGCGAGACCGCCATGCTTTTTCCATAGACAATTTCCGCGCCGACCGAAAGAGCCTCAATCATAACAGCCTGCATCGTGTACGCGTGATGAATCGGAAGAAGCGCGTAGAAAACATCTTTCTCTGTGATTTTCATTCTCGTCTGCGCAATGTAGCAGTCAGAAACGAGATTCTTGTGTGTGAGCATTACGCCTTTCGGATTTCCGGTCGTTCCGCTTGTGAAAAGAATCACAGCAAGGTCATCTTCCTCGGGCATTTCAAGCGCGCCGGCGTCAAGCGACGAAAGGTTGTAGACATACTTTTCAGAAAATTTCGGACTCAAAGAATAGACTTTGCAGATTCCGCTTTCGTTGCGATTTTGATTGCCGGAGCTTTCAGTTTCGTTTTCGCTGTGATTTAGATTGATGGAACCGCCTTTTGCCAGTCTGTCTTCCCTGTCCTTAAAATAACTGTATTTTTCCTCGTCAACAAAGAAGAATTTCGGCTTTGCCACATTCAAAAGATTTTCAGCTTCCGCCTCGCGAAGCCCCCAGTCAATCGGAACTGCGACAGCTCCAGCAAAAAGAGAAGCAAAAAAGACAACAGTCCATTCAGGCGAATTTTTTCCTGTGAGAGCCACGCGGTCGCCTTTTTTTATTCCGTTTCCGTTGAGCCAAGCCGCAAGCTGCAGAATCTTGCGTTCCGCCTGCGCGTAGATAATCGTGTTCTTTGAATTTCCGAAGCCCTCAAAATCAGTGAGGCACGGCCGGGCTGAAAACCTCTTTGCGGAAATCGCAAACATCTCGGGCAAGGTCGGCCATTCGCCCTTGAAATAAATTCCCTTGTATCTTCTCAAAAAATTCCACGGCGTTGAATTCAAATTCTTTTTCACTTTTGCGGCTCTCCTCTATTTTTGATATTATTCTTTTTGTTTTTATGCGATAAAAAATCTGGCTGCCTGAAAAATGCCATCATGCTGGAGTCAAACGCGTTGCGTTCAATCCACAGATTCCGAAACGAGTTCGGAATGACATGCCTCGTTTTTTGAGGATTTCAAATCCAAACGGGCAAAAAACAGCTTTTTCGGCAGCTATTTTTCAGTATAACAGACAAAATTGCGACATTTCCGTTGTGAAATTTTAATTTAGAAGTTTTATTTAAGGATTTTTGATTTTTAGATACCGATAATATTTTTATGGCAATGATAAAAGACAAATCTGTGATAATTTTCATAATTCTCGCGTTTTTTTTGATGTCGATTCCGCGGGTCTGCGCGCAAAATGCACAGACTGCGAAAACAGCTTCGATGAGCGCGGGAGAGGCTGCAATCACAAGGCAGAAGATGGTTGACTATAGCAAAAAATATGTGGGCTGCCCTTACGTTCTCGGCGCGACAGGACCTGAATCCTTTGACTGCTCAGGATTCGTTTTCTCAGTCTCGCGTGAATCAATCGGAGTCCAGCTTCCGCGCACAACAAAGGCAATCTACAAATTCTGCAAGGATATTGACGACAGCGCGCGCGAAGCAGGCGACCTTGTTTTCTTCAAGACGACTTCAAGCGGCGAAGTCTCGCACGTGGGAATCTACATGGGAAACAGCCAGTTTATCCACTGCGTGAGCGACGGCCCGAACACAGGCGTTATCGTCTCGTCATTGAAAGAATCCTACTGGAAATCAAAATACTTCTGCACAAAACGCTATCTTCCGTCGTCAAATTCGGAGCTTCTCGCAGACTCGTCAAAATCTAATAATTTGAAACCGCAAGATTCCGAATTTAAAAATTCTGAAAAAAAAACTTCGTCAACGTCCAGCTCATCTAGCCAGCAGAATTCATCATCTTCAAAATCTTCCGGCTCAAAATTCGCAGGAAACGGCTTTCTTCAAAAGCTCGTCGCCGACGCGAGCATAAACCTCGACTGGAATTTCTTCACGCCCGACTATTTCAGGCTCACTTGGCGCGGTCTCGACGCAATGGCGCATATCCGATACGAAGGAAAAAATTTCCGTCCGGGAGTCGGAACTTACATCCGCTACGACGCAGGCACGGAAAATCTTCAAATTCCGTTTGTTTTCAGCCTCACGCTAAGCGACTACGTGCGCGCTTTTGCAGGCCCGGTATTTTCAATCGGAAAGCCGGACTTGCCAGGAAACTCAGACGAGAAAATCAAGAATTCGTTCTTCCCGGGAATTCTCGGAGTCTGCTGGAACACGCCTTCGATAAAAGCCGGAAAAACAGAAATCTCGTTCGTTCAGGACATTCACTACACGGTTTTCAACAAGAACGACAGCTCCGCGCTTTCGCCAAGAAAAAGCATTCCGTCAGGTCTCGTTTTTGCAACAGGAATCCGCGTAACACTTCCGCTCAAAAATTTGTTATAATCAAAAACATGGTAAATAAAATAGTGAAAAAAATTAAAATTATTCTGGCAGCATTTTTCTCCGCATTTGCTTTCATATTTATTTTTGCCTCATGCAGCCCGAAAATCTCGCTCGCGGCAAAATCTTTGGATTCCGTCGAAATAAAATTCTCGACCGCTTTTCCAGAGGCAACGGCGAAAGCCCTCCGGCAAATGACAGGCGAGGGAGACGAAATTCCGATTTTCGCCGAGGCAGACATTCAAAATCTTCTTTCACAGGCGGAAACTCAGGACGCGAAAGTCTCAATTCCGACTGCGAACGAGCTTTTTTCAAGCGGAACAATCAAGAATGTGCAACAGAACGTGCTTTCAAAATGCAAAATTATTGAAAAAAACGCGAATTCGCTTTCTTTCTCGCTCGGTGCGGAGCAGTTTCAGGCTTTCTACAGCCTTTTGAGCGAGGAATTCAGGTCTTATTTTGACTTGATGATGATTCCGGGCCTTATCGGAGAAAAAATGACTGCGGCCGAGTACGAGCAGCTTCTTTCTTCGATGTACGGTCCGACTTTCGCAAAGGACGTTGTCTCAGGCACGCTTGAAATCTCGCTCTCGTCGCCTGACGGCAAAAAAACTCTGAAAGACACAATCTCGCTCGGAGACATTCTCACGCTCAGCGAGACAAAAACGTGGAAAATCAGCTGGTAGAAAGCAGTGCAACAAGTTGTCATTCCGAACTCGAGTTCTATTGAACTCGCTTTGATTCGGAATCTACAAACTGAATACAACGTCATTGCGAGAAGCGAAGCAACGAAGCAATCAATTAAAAAGAAACGCAATCGCTTCGTCAAAATCATGCCCCGCAACAACAAAAACGCCTTTTCACAACCTTAAATCAGTCATCTGATTTGCCGTTAATCGACTTCAAAATCTCGTCCAGAATCACGTCTGCAACCTGATTTTTTGTCATAACGGGGAGCTCTTCCACAGAATTTCTTGTAATTAAAGTCACAATGTTTGTGTCGCCGCCGAACCCTGCGCCTTTCACTTTTAGATTGTTCGCAACAACCATGTCAAGATTCTTTTTTTCGAGCTTCGCCTTCGAGTTTTCAACCATATTTTGCGTCTCCATGCTGAATCCGCATAAAAACTGATTTTTCTTGTTCTCGCCCAAGTATTTTAAAATGTCGTCCGTGCGCTCAAGCGGAATCGCCGAGTCTCCGTCAAATTTCTTAATTTTCTCGCTGCTCACATTTTTCGGCCGGTAGTCGGCAACTGCAGCGGCTTTTATCACGATATCCGCGCTCTCATATTCGCTTTTCACCGCCTCGAACATTTCCTTCGCGCTCACAACGCCGATTTTTTTCACGAACAAAGGAGACTCAAGATTTGTCGGGCCTGAGACAAGCACAACTTGTGCGCCTCTGTTCGCCGCCCTTTCCGCAATCGCGTAGCCCATTTTCCCCGAGGAATGGTTTGTGATGAATCTCACCGGGTCAAGTGCCTCCTGAGTCGGGCCGGCGGTAACAACAATTTTCTTTCCAGAAAGGTCTTTTTTCTGTCCGATTTCAAAAATTATATGCTTCAGAATCGTCTCAGGCTCTGCCATTTTTCCTTTTCCGCTGTCTCCGCACGCAAGATGGCCAACCACAGGCTCGATGATTTTGTATCCGTATTTTTTGCAGAGCGAAAGATTGTCCTGTGTCACAGGATTCTCGTACATTTGAGTGTTCATCGCAGGCGCAAGCAGCTTTGGGCTTTTGCAGGCGAGAAACGTTGTTGAAAGCATATCGTCCGCAATTCCGTGAACAATTTTTGCAATCACATTGGCATCCGCAGGCGCGACAACAAAAATATCCGCCGCTTTCGCAAGCGAGACATGCTCAACATTGAATTCAAAATTGCGGTCAAAAGTGTCAACAAGGCATTTGTGAGATGTCAAAGTCTCAAAAGTTATCGGATTTATGAAATTCACCGCGTTTTTTGTCATTATCACGTGAACGTCCGCATGGTTTTTCACAAGAAGGCTCGCGAGCATCGCGGACTTGTATGCAGCAATGCTTCCGCTCACGCCAAGAACAACTGTTTTTCCTTTCAGCATAATCACACCTCTTTAAGAAGATTCTCAACTTTTTCCGTGAAGATTTTCGGGCAGAAAAACTGCGCCTTGCCAGAATCGAGGCTCACGCACATCTGGCTGACGCTTCCTTTTGTCATAAGCCCGCCGGTTTTCGCGTTGAAAAGCTCGAACTTCATTTTTATCATATTTTTGTACTCAACGAGAGCAGCTTTCGCACGGCACACATCGCCGAATCGGAGCGGCTTCAAGTATTTTATCTGCACTTCCGCAACAGGAAAAGCAAAGCCCGATTTTTCCATCTCATCGTAGTTGTAGCCGATTTTGTCCAGCAAGGCGCATCTTGCGCGCTCAAAATAATTTATGTAGTTTCCGTGCCAGACGATTTTCATCGGGTCGCAGTCGTTAAAGTCAACTTTGAATTCAATTTCAGCTTCAAGATTCATTTTCTCGTCCATAAAGATTTTGATTCAGGCGGATTTTGTTTTTGCCTCTTAGACATTCCGCCAAACCAGCCGTTCGACATCTATCGACATTCGCTTTTTTAACCATTTCGCCGTTTTTATCGCTCAATATCCGCCGTTTTGACAAATTTTTCGCTTAGAAGTCCGACAAATTCTCTTTTATTTGCTTTTCAGCTTGAAAACGCCGTCCCAGTCGGCCGCAGGCGGATTCTCCTTGAAATGCCTGATTCTGTCGATAAAGACGACCGAAGGCATATCGTTGTATTTCTGGGCGCAAAGAGAAAAGCATTTCTCGCTCTCGTCCCATTTCTGCTCGCGGTACAAAGAAAGACCTTTCTCGAAAATCTCCTTGATTTCAGAAAGCTTTTCCGCCGCAAATTTCGCCTCCTGCAAAATCTCGTAGATTCTGACCGGCTTTGTTTTTCCTTTAACAGTGATAAAGTCAAGCTCGCGGCAGATGAAAGTGTCCTTTAGCTTTTCAAAGACCGTCTCGGTTATAATCGCCTTTGAGCCGTAAACTTTGTTCGCGCCTTCAAGCCGCGCCGCAAGATTCACAGCGTCGCCGATTGAAGTAAAATCCTTTCGCGTCCTTGAGCCGACCGAGCCGAAAATCACTTTTCCGGAATTTATTCCGATCCCGATTGAAACAAAGGTTGTGCCGTCCGCTACAGAAAGCTCCTGCTGCTCCTTCATCGCCGAGCGGATTTCCATAGCCGCCTTGCACGCGTTGTATTCCTTTTTCGCGCCGGAAAAAAACGCCATCATCTCGTCGCCAGCGTATTTGTCGATGTCGCCGCCGTTCTTCAAAATAATTTCAGTCTCGATGTCAAGATAATGATTCAAAAGCTCCACGACTTTTCTCGGAGACATTCCCTCGCAAAGAGACGTGAAATTTCTGATGTCCGTGAAAAGAAAGCACAAGTCGCGTGAAGTTGTGCTCCGCTTGCTTTCCTTTTCCGCGTGCCTGAGCGTTGACATCGAAATATACGGAACAATTCCCTTTATCAGGCTCACCATATTTCCGATTTCAGTTGAAAGCCCTTTTATCTCGTCCTTTGTTCTGATTATGTCGCAAAATTCAATCTCGCCCGCGCCGCTCCTGTCTTTTCCGTCGCCTTTAGAAAGCAAGTCCTCAATCTGCCTTGACGTTTTTCTTACGTTCGCGCGGAGATACAAAAGAGGATTTATCAATTTGTCTGAGACAAAAAACGACACAACAATAGAAAGATAGATGAAAATCACAATCGCGGAAAAAACAAAGACTTTCGTCTTAAAATACTGCCGCATCAAAACTTCCTGCCGGTAAGTCACAATCGAGAATCCGACAAGCTTGCGTCCATCTTTTCTTGCGAAAGTTACAGGATAAATATATTTGCAGGTTTTTCCGTCCTTGTCGTAGACGAACGAATTTCTATAGCTTCCGCTCTGGTACATTCTGATGTACTCACGCGCCTGCGAGTCTGAAATAGACTTTTCCTTGGCTGCGATTTTTGAAGGCTGGCCTGTCGTGTATGCAAAAACGTCAAAATGCGGAAGCTCCGTCTGGGAATTTATTTTTTCAAGATAGACATTTGAATTTTCCCCGGTGATTATGATGTCAATCCGCTCGTAAGGAGTTCCGGAATAGCTGTTCGTGCTTTTCTGCGCGTCAAAGTAAGCCGAGATTTTCTCGTATTTTCCTTCCGCAGAGTCGTAAACAGCCGCCGTCTGCTCCGCCTGAGTTTTTCCAACGTCGCTTACAGCCTCGGTAATCATCGTCTTGTACGCTTTCAGAATTGTAAAAGTAAAAAGCGCGAGAACCACCGAAATCGAAAGAACCAGAGTCAAAATGATTTTTGTCTTTATTGAAGATTTTGAATTTCTGCTTTCCGCCTGAATCGCCTTGTACTCAGAATATCGCCCGTCAGAATTGCGCTCGTAGTGAAGAGCGTAAAATGCCATGAACGCGTGAAGAGCGAAGCATGAAAAAAACGCCGCGTAAACTCGCCACGGCAAAAGCGAAAACCATCTTGCGGCGTTCGCGTTCGCAACAAGAAGAACAACCGCGCAGTAAAGATAAATCGTAAGGCTCGCAAAAGTGAGAATATAAAGGATTTTCTTTAAATTATCCTTTATGAAAAGCGAAAGAATCAGGAAAAGAGAATTCAATGGAAGAAAATAAATCAGAAAAAGCGGCCAGTAAAAAATCGTCTCGCGGACAGAGGCGATTCCGTCCTCAAAAGGAAGAAAAATCGGATAAAGAAAGTCAGGAGCCGATTCAGAATCAAAAAGATTCAAGGAATCCATTCCGACCGGAAGCGCGAAAAGAACAGCGAGAAAAGCCGCCGGCACAAGATGAAGAACGTATTTTAGGATAATATTTTTATTTGAAGAAAAAAACGAGCAGATATTGGAAAGCAAAAGGCTTGATTTATTTTTCAAGCCAGCAAAAAAAACAGGAAATTTCATCACGCTATTCTATCAAATTTTCAAAAGTTATGTTTGCGGCGGAATTTTGAGATTTTTACATAATTTTCATTTTTCCTTGCGATTTCGATTTTTTCCGCAGTTCTGACTTCATTCGTGATTCCGATTTCTATTACCATAAAGGCGATTATGTGTTAAAATCATGTCATATGCTAAAGGGACGAAATTTAATAAAACCAAACGATTTGACAGTTTCTGAAATTGACGAGATTTGCTCATTGGCCGAGCAGATTATTGTTGATCCTGTTTCTTTTCAAGATGTGTGTCGCGGGAAAATTCTTGCGACACTTTTTTTTGAGCCAAGCACAAGAACGAGGCTCAGCTTTGAGGCTGCGATGCTCCATTTGGGAGGAAGCGTGGAAGGCTTTTCCGACGCGTCGAATTCATCAACAGTAAAGGGAGAAACTCTGTCAGACACAATCCGCGTTGTCTCTTCCTATGTTGACGTGATTGCAATGCGCTCGCCAAAGGAAGGCGCGGCTCTTCTTGCAAGCCAATACTCAAACTGCCCTGTAATCAACGCTGGCGACGGCGGACATTACCATCCGACCCAGACTTTGACCGACCTGCTCACAATCCGCGCGCTTCAAGGCGGCTTTGAAGGACACACAATCGGATTCTGCGGAGACCTCAAATTCGGAAGAACAGTCCACTCGCTCGCAGAGGCTATGTCGAGATACAAGAACAATAAATTTATCTTCATCAGCCCGAAAGAGCTTCAAGTTCCTGAATATGTGACGCAAAATCTTGAGGCTGCAGGAATCGAATACACAACTGCAGAGCGTCTTGAAAATGTAATCGGCGACCTCGACATTCTCTATATGACACGAGTCCAGAAGGAAAGATTTTTCAACGAGCAGGATTACATCAGGCTAAAGGACAGCTACATTCTCGACAAATCGAAAATGGCGCTCGCCAAAAAGGATATGATTGTCCTGCATCCGCTTCCGCGCGTGAACGAAATCAGCCCGGAAGTTGACTCTGACCCGCGGGCTGCCTACTTCAAGCAGGTAAAATACGGAATGTACGTCAGAATGGCTTTGATGGCAAAGCTCACAGGCGCGCTTTAACAAAGGCGATTTCTAACAGGAGAAAAAAATGCTGAACGTAGACACAATTAAGAACGGACTTGTTATTGACCATATAAAAGCGGGCTTCGGTCCTCAGATTTTCCATTATCTCGGGCTGGACAAGGCAAATTTCAGCTGCGCGCTGATAATGAACGTTCCGTCAAAAAAGAACGGCAGAAAAGACATCATTAAAATCGACAACATTATCGACATCGACTATTCGGTTTTGGGATTCATCGACCCGAACATCTCTATTGCAGTCATAAAAGACGAGAAAATCGTGCGGAAAATCAAGATGGAGCTTCCTGACCGCGTTGAGAACGTAATCAAGTGCAAAAATCCGCGCTGCATAACAATCACGGAGCATTATGTTCCGTCGGTCTTTACGCTCGCGAACCGCGAAAAAGCCCAGTACCGCTGCATGTACTGCGACGCTCCGTTTCAGGCAGGCTCGATTGAGCTTTAAGCGATTTTTGTTCAAGCGTTTTTTTTCGGAATAAAAAACGGATAAAAATCCAATTCAAAACAAAAAAAACTGAAAGTTAGACGATTAAAAATGGAGAAAAAATGAATTCATCGCAAATCCTCGTAATCTACAATGCGCAGCTCATCGACTCGAAAATCGACTCGCCGGGAGCTGTTCTCGTTGCAAACGGAAAAATCCGTTCTGTCTGGCTTGGAAATTTCTCGACAAGAGACGATGCGGAAAAAATCCTGAAAAGCGAAAGCGCAGGCATGTCTCAAAATTCTGAAATCACGTTCTATGACGCGAAAAAGCTCGTTTTAATGCCGTCGTTTGTCGATATGCACGCTCATTTCCGCTATCCAGGCCAGACTGAAAAAGAGGACTTGGACTCAGGACTTCACGCGGCGGTTGCAGGAGGATTTGGAACTCTCGTCCTTATGCCGAACACAAAGCCGGTGATTTCCACAAGGCAGGCGGGCGAAAGCGTGATGAACGAAGCGAAGGAGAAAAATCTCGCGCGAATTTTCCAGACAATCAGCATAACAAAAAATTTCGACGGAAAGGACACTTCCGAAATCGACGAGATTTCAGCGGAAAATTTTCCAGTAATCTCCGAGGACGGACACGACGTAGCTTCCAGCTTCACAATGCTTCAGGGAATGAGGAAGGCGGGCGAAAAGGGAATAATCGTAAGCTGCCACTGCGAGGACGTTGACCTTGCCGAGGCCGCAAAGCCTTACCGCCAGCGCGCGCTCAGCTTTATGAAGCAGTACAATATTCCTGCCGGAAAAATCTGGGCAAAAACGCCGGACGTTCCGTCATCAGTCAATTTTGAAATCGACGGAAATTTCTCCACCGCGAACCAGCTTCTCGCATTGGCAGAAGACGCGGCGACAGAGCGAAACATTGAAATTGCAAAGCACGCGAAAGCACACGTTCACATCTGCCACTGCTCAACAAAAATCAGCATGGACGCGGTAAGACGCGCGAAAGCCGACATAAAGGCAGGAGCCACGCCGGAAGGATTCGACTGCACGGTTGAAGTAACGACTCATCATCTTTCAATGGCTGGAACTGATTTTCCATATACAAGGGCTTTGGTGAATCCTCCGCTAAGAAGCGACGAAGACCGCCGGACCTTGATTGAGGCTCTCCGAGACGGAACTGCGGACTGCATCGCCACAGACCACGCTCCGCACACGCAGGAAGACAAGGCTGCAGGAAGCCCCGGGTTCACAGGCCTTGAAACCGCATTCGCAACCTGCAACACAGTTCTCGTAAAAAAAGAAGGATTCTCCTTGAACCGGCTTTCAGAGCTTATGAGCGACAATCCCGCAAAACTTCTAAAAATTGAATCCGGAAGATTTCTCGCGGGCTACAACGCGGACTTTGTTCTCGTTGACGCGAACGAGGAATGGGTCGTAAATCCAAAAAGCTTCTACAGCAAAGGAAAATCGACTCCGCTTGAAGGGCAGAAACTCACTGGAAAAGTCCGCGCTACATTTTTCAGCGGAAAGCTCGTATTCGGACGGTAACAAATGCAGAACGAAAAATTCCTGAAAATTCTTGCGCGCCAATATCCGAACGAGCGCGCCGTAATCACCGAAATCGTGAATTTGCAGTCGATTATGGCTCTTCCAAAAGGAACGGAGCATTTCTTAAGCGACATTCACGGCGAATACCAGCAATTCAGCCACGTTCTAAGAAACGGCTCAGGCTCAATCAAGACAAAAATCGAGGAAGTTTTCGGAAATACGGAGACTCAGGCAAACAAGCGCGCGCTTGCGACTTTGATTTACTATCCGAAAGAAAAACTCGAAATTGTCCGCCAGAGCGAAAAAGACATCAGCGACTGGTACAACGTTACTCTTCACCGCCTTGTGCTTATGCTGCGCCGTGTTTCGTCAAAATACACACGCTCAAAAGTGCGCAAGGCGATGCCGCAGGATTTCTCATATCTGATTGAAGAGCTTATCACCGAAAAAGAGGAAGTGAACGACAAGCAGGCTTACTACAACGAGATTTTGCAGACTGTAATCAGAATCGGGGCGGCTGAGCCTTTAATTGAAGCTCTCTGCAACACAATCCAGAGGCTTGTAATCGACCATCTTCATATAATCGGAGATATTTTTGACAGAGGACCGGGACCGCACTTAATTCTCGACACGCTTTTAAATTACCATTCCGTTGATATTCAATGGGGAAACCACGATGTTGTCTGGATGGGAGCGGCGGCAGGAAGCAAGGAGTGCATCGCGAATGTTGTGCGTCTCTGCGCGCGGTACAACAATCTTGACGTTCTTGAGGAAGGCTACGGAATCAACCTCACTCCGCTCGTCACGTTCTGCATGAAATACTACGGCCACATGGACAGGCAGGCTGTTCACAAGGCAATCTCGATAATCCAGTTCAAGCTCGAAGACCAAATCATCAGAAAAAATCCCGAATTCGAGATGGAAAACCGACTGATTCTCGACAAGATTGACTGGCAGAACAAGACCGCAGAAATCGACGGAAAAATCTGGAATCTGAACATAAAAAATTCCGAGACCGACTGCCCGACAATCGACCCGGAGCATCCGAATCAGCTAAACGAGGACGAAATCATCGTGATGAACCGGCTCTGCTATTCGTTCACTCACTGCGAGAAGCTCAAAAACCACGTTGAATTTCTCTACCGAAAAGGAAATCTCTACAAAGTCTTCAACGGAAATCTTCTTTATCACGGCTGCCTGCCTTTAGACTCAAACGGAAAATTCCTTAAAGTCAAGATTTTCGGAAAAGAACTCTGCGGAAAAGCGCTTTATGACGAGCTTGAAGTTTGGGCAAGGCGCGGATATTTTGCAAAGCCCGGCTCAAAGGAAAAAGAGAAAGGCGAGAATATTCTCTGGTATTTGTGGACAGGCCCGAAATCTCCGCTTTTCGGCAAGGACAAGATGGCGAGCTTCGAGAATATGTTCATCGATGACAAGGCTGCGAGCAAGGAGCATAAAAACCATTATTACGATGAGGTCGAGGACGCGGAAACTGTCGAGTCAGTCCTTAAAGAATTCGGCTTGAATCCGAAAACCGGGCACATCATAAACGGACACGTTCCGCAGGAAGTCAAAAAAGGCGATTCTCCGATAAAATGCGGCGGAAAGCTTCTTATTATTGACGGCGGATTTGCAGCGGCTTACCACGAAAAAACAGGAATCGCTGGCTATACGCTTGTCTGCAACTCGTACGGGCTTAGGCTCGTTGTGCATGAAAAATTCACGAGCTGCGAGCAGGTTATCGCGACAGATTCAGACATCGTAAGCGACACAATCCAAGTTGAGCGTTTTCCGACAAGGAAATACGTTGCCGACACCGACCGGGGAAACGAGCTTAAAGAGCAGATTGAAGAGCTTGAGGAGCTTTTAAAAGCGTACAGAAAAGGCTTTATAAGCTGAAGACTCAGGCAACGTTGAAAGTTCACAGTCCGAAGTTCTTGCGTTTTCACAAAGAAAATCGATGCAGAAGCTAAAATCTAAAGCCCGATTCTCACGCCGACAAATCCGCCCACGCCGGCATATCTAAAGCTCGACGCAAAATCTGTGCTTGCAAGGGAGACTTTTGCAAGAATCTCGGCCAGTCGAAGATTCAGCATAAAGCCCAAATGCTGCGTGAAAATTCTGTATTCATAGTCTGTTCCAACGCTTAGCCCCAAAATATTGAAAAGCGACAGCTCAGCAGTCAAATCGTATTCCGGCCAGAAAATTCTGTCTGACGAGTAAGGGTCGCGCACAACAATATTCGCTTTCGGACGGAGCGTAATCAAGCTGCCGAACGGCCTATAAGAAGCCTGCAAGCCCAGTTTCAACGGACGGAAAACTTTTTTGTCAGCGTCTGAATATTCAAGGTCGTCCTTGTTGAAATCCCAGTCATGCGCCTCCAAGTCATTAAGAATTCCAAGCGCGTTGTCCTCATAAAAATAGGCGTTCAAGCTCGTTGACATTTTATATTTCAGTTTTCCTGGCAAAATAGGAATTCTTCCAAAAAACGAAGCGTTAAGTCCGTGAAGAATATTTTTCTCAATCTCGAAAGACACGTCAAATCCAGCGTTCTGAAGAAGTTTCGCGGCTTCAATATCGCTTTTGGAATCTTCGGAATTCTCGTCGTCAGAATCGTCATCTCCGATAAATTTTTCCATATCAAAAGCCGTGTAAACATTGAGCGGAGCTTTCGCCTCAATAGAAATTTTTCCGTCTGAGGAAGTCTCAAAGTGCGCCTTTGCCGTTGTCGGCTCAAGATAAGCGAGCGGAACGTAAATGCTTGGAGAAACCGTAAGCCCGATGCTGCGGATTAAAGTCTGGAAAGAAAATCCCGCGTCAAAAAAAGCGTCTCCGTAGACGTTAAGCTCAAAAGTCTCGTTCTCGTCAAGCTCCGTTCCTTTTGCAAGAATCCTGAAAAATTCCTTGTCGAGATTTGAAAATCCGTTCACTTCCGCGCCTGCAAAAAAGCCAAGCCGAAAATGGCTGCTCGCGTTTATGTTGATGAAAGACTTTTCCTTTATATGCGCCGCAAACGAAAGCCCCGAGTCCGGCATTGACTCGTACCACTCGCGGATGTCAATCACCAAGTCCTTGACCATAAAATCGCCGAGCTTGAAATGGCTGTTCGCAAGCGCAAATTCCGTATCAGAGCCAATCTCGAAAATTCTGTGAGGCTTGTAAAGCTCCGCACCTGAAAAACTTAGAAACACGAAAACAAAAGCCAATATATTGAGGATTATCTTTTTCATTTGTCAGACTTGCTCCATATTTCCACAGTTCCGTCAGTAACAACTTCCACATAGCCGCTGAGACCGAATTTTGAATTCCTTGAAATTTTCTTCTGCTCGCCGTCCGCCACAATTTCCACAGGCACAACAGGATTAAAAGGATAGCTGTCAAAAATATTCTGGATTTCCTCGCCTGAAAGACTGATTGCCTTGAAATCGCCGCTGTTGTTTTCAAACGAAATCGGTTTTTCAATATTGCTCGCGTAATCATCAAGGCTTGCAGAAATCTCAAGATTCGTGGAATTTTCCGTCTTGTAGTAAATCGAGACGGATTTTATCAAGTCAAGATATTTACGCTTGTCATCGTCTGACCAGTCGTCCGCGCTGTCACGGTCAAAAAGGTCTTTATTCTCAGGCTCGTCCTCCTCGTTTATGATTCTGACAAGCTCGCGCACATCTTTTACCGTTATTTTGTCATCTTTTTTGCTTTCGTTTTCAGGAAAATCGTATTTGTCGTTCAAGGTGAACTCGAGGGGAATTTGAACCAAAAGGAAAATCTGGATTGACTTCAAGCCCTGAAGCTTTTCCAAATCGTCGCCGGTCAAAGTGATTGTGTCGGTCGCGTTTTTTAATCCGCTCATCTCGTACTCGATTTTAAGATTGTCAGGCATCGCGTTCAAAAGCGCGCAAACCGAGCCGTCGTCAGTCTTCGCGGAATATTCTTCATTCTTCAAAAATGATGAATCTGTGATTGTGAAAGTATCGTTGTCCGAAAGAGAATCAAGGTCAACAGAGCTTTCCTTCAATTTTATTCCGTCCGCGCTGTCAAGAAGAACCGCGCTTCCGCCGTCGTAAACAGCCTTAATTTTGCATGTTGAATATGAAACATCTTTTAGAGCCGAAATTTCAGGCATAAGCGCGAAAACGTAGCCCTCAACTCCCGAAAACTCCACGTTTTTTATCAGATTGCTTGCCTCGCCAAGAGAATCGCTGAGCAATGTTGAAAAGCTCAGGCCGGTGTCAACCGAGCCGCTCGTGCCTGCGCTTGAATCCAAAGCCGAAATGTCAAGAACCATCGTTCCCATTTTTTCGATTTCACAGCTTCCAAAAACCTCAATTTCCGGTCCGGAATCTCCGTCATCAAAAATAACCGTCGCGTCCGCAAAGCTAATTGAAACTTGCCCGCTGAAAGAAATCTTGTCTGCACTGGAGCTTGGCTTTACAGTTTTTCCAGAAATATCCGCGCTCTTGTTGAAAAGATAGTTCGCGTCGGCCGAGGAAACGTCATTGAACTCGTCCTCGCCTATGTTGAATCCGTCCGCGCCGGACTGTGAAACGTTTATGCAGCTCACAGCAGCGTTTATTCCGCTCCAGCCGTCAGGAATCTTGCTTTTTATTCCAAGCTCGCCTTTTTCAACGCTCGCGGAAACAAGGCTGTCGTTCATTCCTGTAAATTCAAACTCGTCAGAAAATCCGAGTGTTCCGTCCGGAGTCGAGCTGTCGTTGTCCAAGTCTCCAATCTCGTCCGAAGTCATATTAAGCCCCGTGACTTTTGAGATTTTAAGATTCTGCGTTTTCATAGAGATTGTGTATTCGAGTTGTTTTCCAAAAGTTCCGCCGCTCATCGAGCCTGCAATCTTAAGGCGCATATTCGGAACAAGAGATTTTCCGCTAAGGTCAAGATAAAGCGGAGACACTCCGTTGTCATGGGAAATGTCGCGCATGCCGCTTGAAGAAATCACGCTGCCGTCCGCGCCGCAAAGAACAACTTTCGCGTTCAGAACAAAATCAGAAGAGACATTTTCAGGAGCTTTCACATAAATCGCAAACTCGCCTGAATAAACCTGCATCGTCTTGAAGTCCGGGCTTGTAATGTCAAAGCCGATTCCGCCGTTGTCTGGAATTTCCGCAGATTCTCCAAGCTCCGCAATCGTGTAATTTTTTTCTCTAATAGATAGAACGTCTGAAATCTTGCTGTTCAGGCTCGAGACAGGAATTTTTGACGAGAATTCAATCTTGTTAGAGCCGTCAGCTGAAATTCCCAGAGGAATCTCCTGAATCGGATATTTTATGAGATACTGGAGAACGTCGTCTTCATGTCCATCAGGATTGTAGTCGTAAACTTTTACTTCCGCCGCGTCCTCGTCAAGATTCTCGTTGAAAGTTTTTCTAAGCTCCGCCGCGCTTATCTTGTCTTTCACAAGAATCTCGCCGTCTCCAAGAGGAAATTTGTATGTTGCATTTGCCGTCGCCGAAACTTTCTCAGGAATTTCAAAATTCCGCAAATCATCGCATGAGAAAAAAGAAAAAGCCGCAGCTGTGGCAAGTGCCGAAAAAAATAGCCGGTTAAGTCTTACCATAACTTATATTATAAGACATAGCCGGCAAAAAATCTTGTGATTCCAATAGATTTTTACTTTTTTAGAGGCTTCCCTCAAGATAATTCAAGAGAATCTGCTTCCAGTCAAAGCTGCTCGCAGTCAAGGATGTAACGTTAGTGTATCTTGCAGCGTTTGCAGAGCGAAGCTGGGCAGGAAGCCCTGAGACAGCAGTCATCAAAGCGGAATTTTTCGCATAGAAATAGCTCCATGTTCCGTCGTTCAAAGTGAAAGTCTGTGCAGAGCCGTTTGAAGACTCAGTTGAAGTCTGCCCGAAAGATTTCACCGCGAAAGTGTTACTTGCAAGCCCGTTCACAGGATTTGCAGAAGAAGTTGTCACAAGGATTGTGAGTCCCTTGTTGATTGCAACATCGCTTCTAACGCCGGAAGTTACCGCATGGTCAGAATAAAGAATGTAATAAACGTAGTTTCCATTCACTGTCTTGTACCACACGTTTTTTCCAGCTCCTGTAAGAGCGTTGATAGCAGCCTGCTTTACAGTCGAGCCTGAGCCGCTTGAATTTGAAGAAGACGCGCCGGAAGTTGTTGCGCAGCCAGCCAATGCAAAAGCAAGGACTGCCGCAAAAGCAGCCAAAATTGATTTTTTCATTGTATTATCTCCTTTTTTTGCCTGAAAATTATTTCTTCAAAAGCGCCGCAAACGGATTGTAAGACATTCCGTCGTCGCTTCCGCGCTCAAATCTGCGGTCGCCTCTGTTTTCGCGGCGCGGTCTGTCGCCATGCGCAAATTCAGCTTTTTTCTCGCCGTTTCCGCCTTTCTTAACAATTACAACTCGTTTTCTGCCGTCCGCTCCAGTTTTTGAAACAGGCTTTTTGCCCTCGTTTGTCTGTCCAAGCCGTGTGCTGGCGTCTGATTTCAACGAAAGCGAAATGCGTTTTCTGTCCTTGTCCAAAGCGATAATCGTGAATTCTTTCACGTCGCCGACTTTCACAATGTCCATCGGGTCTGAAACGAAGTTGTCGCTAAGCTCTGAAACGTGAATCAGCGCAGTCTCGTGAAGTCCGATGTCAACGAACGCGCCAAAGTCAACAACGTTCTTGATTTTT
This sequence comes from uncultured Treponema sp., assembly GCA_934691925.1. GTDB lineage: Bacteria > Spirochaetota > Spirochaetia > Treponematales > Treponemataceae > Treponema_D. The sequence goes on from CAKUTI010000014.1 coordinate 31,856, forward strand.
CCAGTGACTTTCATTCCGACTGCCAAATCCTCAAAGTTCACAACGCCTTTCTGCATAATCGGAGCCGGATAGCCATCGCGAGGGTCGCGGTTCGGTTTCTGAAGCTCGTCGATAATGTCGTTCAAAGTTGTCTCGCCAACGTTGTACTTCTCGCAGAGAGACTTCTTCAAATCCGCAGGAACTTCCTTTTTCTGCTGAACGTAAGAAAGAACTTCGCGCGCGACATCGTAATTTTCAGGATGAACCCAAGTGTTGTCGAGCGGGTCGGAGCTTTCCGCAATCTTCAGGAAGCCCGCGCACTGCTCAAACGCCTTTGGACCAAGCCCCGGAACTTTCTTAAGCTCCTCGCGGCTCTTGATTTTTCCGTTCTCGTCGCGGTATTTCACGATTTTTTTCGCGGTTGACATATTGATTCCAGAAACATACTTCAAAAGCATATAGGAAGCAGTGTTCAAGTTCACGCCGACATTGTTCACAACAGAGCCGACAACCTCGTCAAGCTGCTCTGCGAGCTTTTTCTGGTTCACATCGTGCTGGTAAAGTCCAACGCCGATTGATTTCGGGTCGATTTTAACAAGCTCCGCGAGAGGATCCTGCAGGCGTCTTCCCATCGAGATTGCGCCGCGGATTGTAAGGTCAAGCTCCGGGAATTCCTCTGTCGCCACAGGGCTTGCAGAATAGACAGAAGCTCCGCTTTCATCAACGACAGTGTATTTCACATCTGCGTCGGCATAGTTCTCGCTGATTACTTTTGAGACCAAAGCCTGAACTTCAGGAGAGCCAGTTCCGTTTCCAACGGCAACAACCTGAATGTCGTACTTGTCAATCGCCTCGTTCAAAAGATTGTAAGCCTCATCCGCTTTCTGCACCTGATAAATCTTGAAATATCCGAGATATTTTCCAGTCTCGTCCAAAGCGGCGCATTTTGTTCCCGTTCTAATTCCAGGGTCGATTCCAAGAACGCGGCTTCCCTTGATTGGCTGAGTCATAAGAAGATTCTTCAAATTTTCGCTGAAAAGCTCGATTCCGTGCCCGTCTGCCTCGTCTGTCTCGTCGCTTCTGATTTCGCGAACGACAGCAGGAGAAAGAAGGCGCACAAGCCCATCCTCAATCGCGTCTTTATGATATTTGTTCGAGATTTTAACTTTTTTCTGCAGGAGAGCGACAGCGTCGTCAACAGGAACATCGATTGTAACGCTCAAGGCTCCCTCGCGCTCTCCGCGGTTTATCGCAAGAATTCTATGCGGCTTAACCTGATTTAGCGGCTCTGAATAATCCCAGTACATCTTGTAAGTTGAAGTCTTCTCGGCAGTCTCAGCGTCCTGACCTTCCGGCACAACGCCTTTTGTCACGATTGTTCCCTCTGCCATGTAAAGGTCGTGCACGTCAGAACGGTTTGTCGTGTCCTGAGAAGTGCGCTCGGCGATAATATCTTTTGCGCCTTCAATCGCGTCTTTCGCTGCCGGAACGTTGAGCTTCTCGTCAGCATTGTCAGTCTTGATGAATTTCTCAGCCTCGGCCTCAACCGCAGCGTCGCCGTTTTCTCCGGCGATAAAGTCCGCAAGCGGCTCAAGTCCTTTCTCGGCTGCAACCATTCCGCGGGTCTTCTTCTTTTTCTTGAACGGAGCCCACAAATCCTCAAGCTCGGTCAAAGTTTTCGCGCCCATTGCGGCGTTGTAAAGGCTTTCCGTAAGTTTTCCCTGAGAGAAAATGCCTTTTATGATTTCAAGGCGGCGTTCCTCAAGATTTTTATATGATTTGAACAAATGGTCGCAGTCTGTAACCTGAACCTCGTTCAAGTTGCCGTGCTTTTCCTTTCGGTAACGTGAAATAAAAGGGATTGTGCAGCCCTCGTCAACAAGGCTGATTACCGCGCTCACCTGATCCACACGGATATTAAGCTCGGCGGCGATTTTTTTCATGATTTCCACTTCGTTGACAACGAGTGCGTCGATAGATTCTTGTGTAAATTCCATATCGGAATATTTTAATGAAAATAAAAGCCGTGGGCAATTAAAAAACACGGCGCAAAATTACAGCCTTAGAAAGCCTGCAGCCCCGAAAGCTCCGCTCCTGTAAAATGAATCACGAACCCAAGCGCGCGGGCGACTGTGAGCATAACATCAAGGTCAGAATACTGCCAGATTCTAATGTCGTTTCCGCATCCGGTCATGTCGGCGCGCAAAAGCCCGTAGAATTCATCATTGTATGAAATTTCAAAAACGCAGGTGGAAGTTATGTTCTGCTTTGCAAGCACGTCAAAAAGGTCAACGTGGCGAATCTGAAGAAGAGACTTAACATCGTTCACGCAGTACATCTTCGAGCCGCGGTTAATCTCATTTCTGATAATTCCGCTTGGAATCGGAAGAAAATTCTTCGTCCGCGACATCTGATGAATCTTCTCAAAGACGATTCTCTCGTTCGCCTGAATGCATATATGGTCAATCTCAAAATAAGAGCTTAAAAAATCAAGGAGATTCTCGATTCCGTCAGAAAGATTCTCATTCTCAAGATACTTGAAAACCGACGCAATCAGGTTTGAAGAGCTCATCGCCCTTTCCTTTGACGACTTTACCGCGATATTCGCGTGCTTTTCAGGAACGTAAATCACAAAGCAGTTGCGTCCTTTCGTTTTTCCCCGGTAAAGAGCCTTCCGGCAAGCCTCGTTCAGTTTTTCAAAGCTGGGCGCATTCTCAGGAAACCGCGCAAGCCCGACCGTCGCGGTCAAGCTTATTCCCTTTATGTTCATCTCCGAAAGCGAAAACTCGTTTATATCGGAAAGAAGCTCGTGGCAGAAAGTCCATGTCTCGTCATAGGAAAACTTGCCTTTCATGACCAAAGCGAAGTGGTCGCCGTCGATATGCCCAACAACGCCCTTTCCGCTCGACTTCACAAAAAGAAGATGCGCCACCTTGTAAAGAATCTTGTCGCCGTTCTCAAAGCCGTAAGTGTCGTTTATATACTTGAAATTGTCGATGTCAACAACAAGAAACGAAAACGGAACATTCTCCGCAACAAGAAACTGCGCGTAATCAAAAATATCAGTCTTGGAATAAACCCGGGTAAGCTCGTCCAGCTTTATTCCCGCCCTAGAAAAAAAATCGTCCACATTATGATTATACAGCAGGTAGAAGGAATTGTAAAAAAAATCCCCCGAAGCAAGTTTTTGCGCTTGCCTCGGGGGAAAAAGTCAGTTTAATAAAAGTTTATTTTAACAAATAGGGAATTTACTCTGTGTAAGTAACGGTTACAGCTGGAAGATAAATATCTTTCCCAGAATCTGTTCCATCATCAGAATTTTGTGAAGCTGTAAATACCAACGTTGCTTCATCACCTGCATAAGTAAAACTATACGTGTCAGAACAATCGTTTGTAACCTTTGATGTCTGATGTTCTGGAGTTATGCTTCCAGTGGAAGCTGTTGCCACCATAGACAAGCTAGAATGCACGGAACCAACAAAGAGCACTTTGCAATTTCCAGAAACTACAAGTGTCAACGTAGAGCCAGCTTTCATATTCCAACCGTAAGTTGAACCATGAAGACTTCCGCCACTCATCTCAAAGCCTTTTCCTGCAAGAGTATAAGCAGCAAGCGTTGTGTAGTCACTTGCAAAATTATATTCGCCCTCAGCATAAGCAGTTTCAGTTCTAGCCTCAACTGTAATTTCATAAGTTCCAACAGCACCGCTTCCATCAAGAGCAGTTGCGGTAATTGCCGCAGTTCCTGCGCTCACGCCTGTTACAGTTCCGCTAGAAACACTTGCAACGCTTTCATTGCTAGAAGACCATGAAACACTTGTTTCTGTCGCATCAGAAGGACTTACATCCGCAGTAAGCGAGACGGAATCTCCAACGCTGATAGTGCTGCTTACTGCACCGTCAGAATCCGTTACAGAAATTGAAGCTACAGATGTAAAACTTTCAAGAGATTCAACTTTTACACCGTGAATCCAGCCCCCCCCTGTAAATGTTACAGTAACTGTTCCAGCAGATTCTGTTAAATAGTAAGCAGATGGAGAAACTTCGCCGCCGTCTGCTGCAACTTTTGTTGAAGAATAAGTTGCAAGAGTGTTTGTTCCGTCAGATACAATACAAGGCGCACCGCCTCCATATTGACAACCCAAAAGCGTGATTTTTGACATTCCGCTTACAAAAATTGCGATTGTGTCATTAGCAGAAGCCGCAAGTCCGTGATCTTTTCCGTCCTGCTCAAGACCTGTTGCTACAACAAATCCATCAGAAGATGTATAGACATTATCAGCAACTGTAACTCCAGAGAAACTGTATGTTCCGCTTGCGCCAGCATCCTCTTCCTGCTCGTCCCAGGTCGCCGTGAAGTCGCCTGTCTTTGTGACTGTGATTGAAGTGATGTAATCATCGCTTGAAGTTTTTATCACGTTTACTTTCAGGTATTTGCCGTTTGCAGAAACAGAATCGCCAACAGATTTAGAGAATGAAAGGGAGCTTATGCTAGAACCGAGAACAATTCCCGTCTTGCTTCCGTCGTATGTATAAGTCTGTGTTGTATCGCTTACATCAAAGACTTGAGATGTTCCGTCTCCAACAGAATATGTGCATTTTGGCTCTGCAGTTGTTGAAATAGAGATTGCAGAAGCGCCTTCAACAGGAATGTAAAGCACAACGTTTCGTGTCTGCATTTTGTCGTTTGATTTAAGGCTCATCTTTCCACTAGATTCAGAGGCAATCACAAGACCGTCCCAAAGTCCAGCTTTGCCGCCTTGAATATCAGTTCCCAAACGATAAGAGCCTGCCTCGGCTGTCCATTCAGCAACGGTGTCAGAAGAAGAGATTACAGCAGTTCCGCTTTCCGCGTCTGTATAAGACACTGACGATGCTGTTATTCTCGCATTTGAAACATCTGCTCCTACCCAAATTCTCACAGTCTCGTCTGTTGTCGTAACAGATTTTGCAAGTCCCAGTGAAGAAGTGTCATAGAAAAGAACATTGGCATTGTCGCTTGTCAATGTGTAAGTCTTGTCTGTTGTGTCGGAAGGCTCGAAAGTTACAGTCGCAGTTGTGAGTCCGTACTTTGCAACGGTGGAATCTGCAAGGGGAACACTTACCGCAGTTGCAGGAATGTCTTCTGGAATAACTTTTATGCTTGCCGTGTCTGTAGAGCCGTTAGAGCCTGTAACTGTGATTGTTGCAGTTCCGCTTGCTTTAGCAACAGTTGTAACGAGACCGCTATCGTCAACAGTCGCAAGAGACTCATCATCAGAAGAATAAGTGTATGTGATACCGCTTGCATCAGAAGATGCTGTAAGCTGAACAGTGGTTCCGCCTACAATGTTTTTTGAATAGACAGGGTTCACATAAACATTGCTTGCAGAAGTGTCTTCCGAAGCACTGAATTCATCTTCATAAGCAGAAACATCCCAAATATTAGAAGATGTCGCATAAACCTCGTTTGTCTTGTCATATCCGCGGTTCAAGATTGCGTAGCGTCCGTTGTACTCGCGCTTTGCAACACGCTCGCCCAAGTCAAAAGTGTTTGACTGCCGGCTTGAAACATCTACGAGAGTTGAATCGCGGTAATTCAAATAGTCTTTGTAGGCAATCGCAGGGTCTCCAGCGACATCAAGAGTCGTTCCGGCAGAGCTTCCCCAAAGATTAGATGCCAAAGTTCCAGAGCCTGTGAACACGTTGTTCATAACTGTCGCCTGTGTGTCCGAGCCGGAATTGCGTCCGTAGTAAGCTGTTACGCCGCTGTCGATTGTCACTTTTGAATTCAGGAGGACAAATCCCTTGTTGACTTTCTGAGTGTCATAAGTTCTTGCCGCGAATATATAGGATTTCTGGCTTGAAACATAACTGTCACGAATACAGCGCAAATCGCAATTTTCAACAAGGACAACGTCGCCGTATCCCCAGATATAGTCTGTGTCGCCTTCAATATAACAGTCATAGAACCAAGAGCGGTTTTCTTTCGCTCCGATATAAAGAGTGTCCTGATGGCTCGCAAATGAGCACTGATAAGCGGTCAAATTGCCTGAAATGTCCGCGCTAAGAGCCTCAGCCTGAGCATTTCCGCTTTTTATGTCTGTGCTGCGGTCAGCCACATTCTGCATTGTAAGATAACGGAGATTCACATTTGCGCTGCCGTTAAAGAAGAAGGCCGCCCTTGCCCTAGCTCCGCTCTGGCCTGAAACCAAGCCTTCAAAGTTGTTCCAGTAGAATCTTGTTTTTGCGCCTCTCGCATTGTCTGCGTCAGCTGCATCTCCTGAGATTGTTATATCCGCCGCGCCGTCGTAGAACAGACGCTCGTAATAGCAGCCCTCGCTTACATTGATTTTATAAGAATCTTCAGCGGCGCCGTTTTTGCGGACATAGTTCAAAGCCCCCTGAACAGAATAAAAATCTTCTGTTCCGTTGTGCCCAGCTGAAATTTCTGTTCCAGAAATTGACGGAGCGGATTTTGTTGTAAACGACCAGCTTATATCGCTTACAGAAGCTTTGTTTATAGTTCCCGTAACTCCGCTCACAGAAACCGTGTATGAAGTTGAATCCGCCAGAAGCCCATAAGCGGAAGAATCATTGTGTGTTTTTATGATGAGATAATTATCAACAACTCGCATCAGCTGCTTTCTAACTCCAATCTCGCCGATTGTTCCATTGCCGTTTCCGGAAAACAAAGTCTCATCGGCCGCTTTTATCGTGTCAATGACTGTGTCGCCAGATTTTATAGTTACAGCAGCGCTGTCAGAAACAGTTGGTGCTGAATCAAAGGCGATAATCAAGTCAGTGTCAGCATAAGCGTCAGTTGCGTCTTTAGCAGGGAAATAATTTCCAGTAATAGAAGGCGCTTCAAATGCTGAAATTGAAGAGACAGTAGACTCTTCATCGCTTGATGTACCCCCCGTATTTCCGTTATTGTCTCCGCCGTCATCATCTGACGAGCACGACATAAAAAATCCGTTGAAAAGCAGCGCGCCGGCAGCAAGAAGCGCGGCAATCTTGCCAATCTTACTTTTTTTCATATTTCCTCCATTTTCTTAAATGAAAAATTTGAACTTATCGTAAGATTAAACCTCCGGTTAAAATGCCTAATTTTATGGAAGAAATCCGTCATGGATTTTTTTGATGTGTCAGAAATTTGCAGAAAGATTATATTTTATATATTTGAGATAAATTATATAAATAGCCTGAAATTCGAGTTTTAAATAAGCCGGGGGCTGAAGAAGTTTTGATAGAAGGCCAGGCCGGGCGACTATAATGGTGGATACTTCCAGCCTTGTGTCATTCAAGCTGAAAATTGTTTTCCAACGTTAACTGGAAGGTTCGGAGCCTTGCGGAGGATAATCTCCTTTTGTTGATTTTCCCTTTCGTGCAAAAAGATTATGCTGACCGTACAATAGCAAAATATTGAGCGTGCAAAAAGATTATGCTGACCGCCCAATAGTAAAATGCTGCGCGTAGATAAAGATTTTGCTGAGCGTCCAATAGCAAAATATTGAGCGTAGATAAAGATTTTGCTGAGCGTCCAGCAACAAAATGCTGAGCGTAGATAAAGATTATGCTTGATAGCCAAAGAGCAAAAAACGCTCATTTCATGGCAATCCTTTAAGCTTTCTTGCCGTCAGGACAAATAAGGCTTTGCGTTTTTTTTTGTAAATTTTAATTGGAGCTCGAAATTCGGGCTAGTAATAAAAAGTCATAATGCTCTTATTTTATAAAAACAGATTAGCAGATTTTATTTTTCTGTGTTTCTTATGATTATTTGCTAAACAACAAGAATATTTTATAAAAATTGAGTTTGAATTTAGATACAAGATAAACGCCGTTTTGTTTTAAGTCGGAATAAATCAAAAAACTATGATTTTTTAATAAAAAATACATAACATTTTGAGTTTGTGAAATTTAACCGGAGGTTTAATCTAACTAAAGAATTAGCTTTTATTCAAAAAAGTGGAGGATTTTATGAAAAAAATGTGGAAAGCACTGGCGACTCTTGCCGCCGTTGCAATGCTTGGATTCACATTCGCCGCATGCCAGTCAGATAACGATGACGACGATGTTTCGGTTGCGGGAGTTAGCCTGGACAAAGAGAGCGCTGAGCTTGAAGTTGGCGGTACTCTTACACTTAAGGCAACTGTTGCTCCAGATGATGCGGCAAATAAAAACGTAAGCTGGAAGTCTGATAAAGAAGAAGTTGCAACTGTCAAAGACGGCTCTGTTACTGCTGTGGCTGCTGGAAGCGCTGTTATCACTGTAACAACAGAAGACGGCGGAAAAACAGCAACTTGTAATATTACTGTAACAGAAAATACTTCTGAAGATGACGACACTGGCGACATAAATGTCGAAATCAAGTTTTAAAACAGAATCTGGAGATAAATAATGAA
>CAKUTI010000015.1 GCA_934691925.1 uncultured Treponema sp.
ACTGGTAAGTCCTGAAAAGCTTCACGTAAGTTACAAAGTCGCCCTGAACGTCCCTGAACGCGTGGTGGGCTTTTCTTGCGTCTGTCTCCTCTCCCGGCGGCAAAATGAAAGGCGAGTGAGTGCTCATGAACGCGGCGCAGATTATCGTCTCTTCAAGAACCGAAGGATATTTCATTATGCTTTCAACGATGATTCTTGAAATTCTCGGCTCAAGAGGAAATTCGACCATCATTTTTCCGATTGAAGAAAGCGTTCTGTCGGCGTTAAGCGCGCCGAGCATGTTAAGAGTCTCGACCGCTCCCTGAATGTCCTCTTTTTGAGGCGCGGAGATAAAGTCGAAATTCTCAAAGTCGGTGATTCCAAGCTCGCTCATTCGCAGAACGACTTCCGACAAGTCTGTCCTGTAGATTTCTTCCGTTGTGTATTCCGGGCGCGAGTCAAAATCTTTGCGGCTGAAAAGCCTGTAGCAGATTCCCGGCTGCGTTCTTCCGGCTCTTCCTCGCCTTTGATTGGAGCTTGCCTTGCTTACAGGCGTCTCGTTTAGGCTTGATGTGAACGTTTTTGGATTGTAGAAATTGAGCTTTGCAAGCCCTGAGTCGATTACAGTCGTGATTCCGTTGATTGTGACGGAAGTTTCGGCGATGTTCGTTGAGACCACGACTTTTTTGCGTCCGAAAGGTGCGTTGTCAAAAACTTTTTCCTGCTCTTCCTTTGAAAGCCGGCCGTAAAGCGGCACAAGATGAATTTTCGAGCGGAAACTTGCGTATGAAAGTCGTTTTATGCAGTCCTTGATGATTTTTTCTCCAGGAAGAAAAATCAGGATGTCGCCTTTGTCGTCATTGTCGAGCGCTCTTTCCACAACTTTCTCGATTTTTGCAAGAAGATATTCAGAGCCAGCTGCCGTCGCCGTCGTTGTCTTTCCAATCGGCGGGTCGTAAACCATAGCGACCGGAAAAGTTACAGTGTCAATCGAGACAATCGGGCAATTGTTGAAATATTTTGAGAAAGCCTCAGCGTTCATAGTCGCGGAAGAGACAATCACCTTGAAGTCAGGGCGTGCGGCAAGAACGCGCTTTAAAAGGCCTAGAACAAAGTCAATGTTGAGCGAACGCTCGTGCGCCTCGTCAACCATCACAACCGAGTATTTTGTCATCCACGGGTCGAGCTTCATCTCCTGAAGCAAGATTCCGTCAGTCATAATCTTGATTTTTGTGGTTGTGTCTGTTTTGTCCTCGAAGCGCATTTTGTAGCCGACAAGCCCTGGATAGCTTGTGTGAAGCTGCTTTGCGATAAATTCTGAAACGCTTAATGCGGCGATTCTTCTTGGCTGGGTCACAGCGATTGCGCCTGTTTGTGAATATCCGGCCTCGTGCAGAATCACAGGAATCTGCGTTGTTTTTCCGGAGCCGGTCGGACTTTGCACAACAATCACCTGATTTGTTTTCAGGCACTCAAGGATTTTTTCTTTCTGCTCGTAAACTGGGAGCTTTTTGTAGTCAATCATTTTATTTTCCTATTTTGTAGTTTTTCATTTTGTTTTGGATAATCTAGTTTCTAGAGATTCTCGTTTTTCCAAAAATCGTTGTCTAAAAGATTTGATTCTTAGAAAATCGAAATTTGAAAATCATAAATCGCAGAATCTGAAATTTCAATTTTCAAATCCGAATTCGAAGAATTCGGAAATCTTAAAAACGCGTTTAGATTATTCTGTTTGCGTTTTTTCCTAGCTTTTTTATTTTTCTTCGTTCAAGCTGATTTTGGATTCCTTTGAAATCTGCTCTAAAATCTCTTTCCTATTTTGAAGATAATTTGCCCACTTTTCAAGGTCGCTTCGGTCAAGCGAGCGAATCAGGCCGTCGTCAAGCGATTTTACCACAAACTGCCACGAAGGATTTATGTAAGTCGTGATAAAATGCGGCTTAATCTCTTCAAATGTCAATTTTCCGCCGGATTTTTTGACTTTGACCTTGATAAAAACGCCTTCGCCGGTGTCGTCACGCTCTGTCGGAGATTTTGAGAACGACGGAGAAGTTCGCTGACCAGAAATCGTGTTGCCGTTCGCGTACATTATGAACGCTTTTTTCAAGCCGTTCTGCCTTTCTTCCGCCAAGTCAACCGTCTCCCAGATTTTCACGAGATGAGGATGATTCGCCCAGATGATGTCCGCTCCGCACTCGCTTATAAGCTCGCGGAAAAAAATCTTGTGGCTTTCGGTAACTTTTCTGACATATTCAGGCTCGTCCGTGTGGACTGAAACCACGAGCAAATCAGCATCGTTTTGCGCGCGTAGTTTTTTCAGATTCTCTTTAAGCTCATTGCGCTTTTTCTCGCTCGACGGATAATAGTCTATGTAGGAAGCGTAGTCCGGCCGGTTCAAAATCTCTGTGACCGCGACAAAAAGCACTTTCCATCCGTTTTTTTCAATCAGGCTGTAAGTCATATCTCCGAAAGACTTTTCTCGGAGCCCTGCCGACCATATTTCTTTTCTTGAAGAAAAATAATTTCTCGTCGCCTTGATTCCTTCAAGATATTGGTCGTTCGTGTGGTTGTTCGCAAGCGAGAAAATGTTGAAGCCGGCTTTTATTGCCGCCTCCACGTAGCTTGAATGCATATTGAACGCCGGGTAAGTGCTCCATTCAAGATTGTCTGCGACCGGGGCTTCGATGTTCGCAAAGTTCAAGTCGCCTTCAGAAAGAATCGGCGCAACGTCCCGCCAGATTTTGCTGAAATTTCCCATTTTGTAGTTCACGCTGTGCGCCATTATGTCGCCTGCGAAAGTCATCGTGAGCGTTTTTTCTTCGTCTTTTGGAATTTGATTCTCAGAATTTTCCTGATTTCCTTTTGTTTTTTCGGTTTCGTTTTTGTTGAAGTCAGAATTTTCTGGAAGATTTGAATTTGAAGTGCAGGAAGCAAAAGCGAATACAAGAGCGAAAAAAATCGGATTTAGAAAAAATCGGAAGAAAGAATTTATAAAATGCACGCTGGAATTTTGAGAGAAAACGAATTTTTTTGTTTTGAATTTTGATTCAAGAGATTTTTCAGAAAAGTTGCCGTGAATCTGGCTCCGCATAAGAAAATTATAAATGAAAAAAACTAAAAAATAAAGTTGGACTTCTGCGCTTTGAACGCTGGACCGACGGCGAGCGCAAGAACGTCAAGTTTTGCAAAAATCACGAAAAAGAAAAAGTTGCGATTTTTTGAAGCGTATTTTCTGCCCCGTAAATATCTTCATCTTTTCCGCAAATAGAAAAAAAATCTCGCAAGTGCTACAATCTTGAAAAATTGAAATTATGATTCAGCAGCTTGGAAACCGTGTAATCTCTTATTTCTCTTCGCTTCCTTATATTTTTGGATATATCGGGCGGATTTTTTACGCTTTGCTTTCTTTTATAAAGCGGCAGAAGGCGGCGAGAAAAATCCTGATTATGCAGCTTCTTTTCACTTTTATTGAGGCTTTGCCGATTGTGGTTGTTTTTTCGGCAGCTCTCGGCTCTGCGCTGTATATTTTCGGATATTCGTTTCTGCTTTCAATAGGGCATGGAAATCTGATTTATGACTTGCTCACGCTTGTGATTATGAGGGAGCTTGGACCGATTCTCGTCGCTTTTATTGTTACGGCGCGCTCAGCCACGGCGATTGCAACGGAGCTTGGCGGAATGGTCACTTCGCATCAGATTGAGAATCTCGTCTCGATTGGAGTTGACCCGATTGACTATCTTGCAGTTCCGCGCTTTTTGGGCGTTACGCTTTCGGTCTTTTTCTTAAATCTTTATTTTTCGTTCTGCGGGCTTTTGGGGCCTTATCTGATTTCGCAGTTTGTAAGCTCTGTCGCGTCTTACGGCTATCTTCCGAATCTTTTGAGGAGCGTTTCGGTCTTTACTGTGATAACTTCCGTAATAAAAAGCCTGATTTTCGGAATGGTGATTTCAATTACGGCGACTTATTACGGCTTCAATGTCGAGCGAGCCTCAACGGAAGTGCCGGTTGCCGGAATTCAGGCGGTTTCAAAGTCGTTTGTGGGAATTATTATTGCAGATGTTGTGATAATAATTCTCGGGGCGTTGCGCTAGAAGTTAGAAAAATGAATCTGATTTGATTTTGAAATGTTGTTTTGAACTTATGCTTTTGACGTGCTTTTGTTTCAGAATGACAATTTCTTGGAATTTTGAAACTGGCTTTGCATAAAAATTAAGGAAGACAAAATGCTTTTTGAAGCTCAAAATGTTGAATTTCGCTTGCGCACGACGCAGATTATAAAAGGAATTTCGCTCTCAATCGAAAAAGGAACAGTCGCAGGCTTTACAGGACGTTCCGGAAGCGGAAAATCCACGCTTTTAAAGCTGATTGCAGGCATTTATGTTCCGACTGGCGGAAAAGTCCTTTATGGCGGAACTGATATTCAGTCGATGACAAACGCACAGAATCTTGATTTCAGAAGAAAATGCTCGTTTGTCTTTCAGGACTCGGCTCTGCTTGCAAACCAGGATATTCTGCAGAATTTGAGCCTTCCGCTCACAACACATTTTCCGAAAATGAGGCAGAACGAGCGGCTCGAGCGGATTAAGGAAGTCTGCTCGCTTGTGAATTTTGACCGCCCGCTTAATTTAAGGCCAGTTGACCTTTCGATGGGCGAGCAGAAAAAAGTCGCGTTCGCGCGGGCTTTAATCAACAAGCCGGAATGTCTTTTCCTTGACGAGTGCACGGAGTCGCTTGACAGGCGCGGCGGCAGCGTGATTATGGGAATCTTGAAGGAATTCATAAAAAACGGAAACACTGTGATTTACGTGAGTCACAGCTCTTCTTTTATCTCGGAGATTGGCGGAAATCTTTTTGCAGTTGATGAAGGCAAGCTAAGCGAATAGAATACAGAAAAATGAAATTTAAGATTCGTTACGCAGACCAGATTGTCGGAATTTTTTCTCTTGCGGCGATTGCAGCCCTGATAATTTTTATTTTTGCGATTGGCGCGGCTCAAAACTGGTTTGTCAAGAAAAACAATTACTACACGATTTTTGACTCAGGCTCGGGATTTTCAGCCGGAATGGATTTGACCTACAAAGGATTTTCAATCGGAAAAGTGAAGTCAATCACGCTCAAAAACGGAATGGTCCGCGTGGATTATTACGTTCTTGACGACTACGCTTCATACGTCCACGAGAATTCGCTTGTGGAGCTTATAACAAGCCCGATTGGACTCGGCTCGTCTTTCGTTCTTCATCCGGGAAACAGCAAGAATCTTCTTGATTCCGACTCGGAGATTTACCGCCTTGATTCTGGCTACGGACGCGAGCTAATCGAGAAAAATCTTGTTCATATAGAATCTCAGTCTGACTCAATCGGCGTTCTTATGAACAAAGTCTCGGCGATTATGGACAATGTGAACCGCCTTGTTTCCGTCTTGAATGACGCGCTTCGCGGAAACGGCGACACTCCGATAAAGCAGATTGTCGGAAATGTGGACGCTGTCACGAAAAATCTCATAGATTTGAGCGGAAATATTTCTGGAGTCGCAAAAAATCTCTCGGAATTTTCTTCTTCTGAGAAAGGTCTTGTTCCGGGGCTTTTGGGCGGCGAGCTTTCAGGGAACATAAACGGCCTTATGGAAAATCTTTCGGTCGTGACAAAAGACTTGCAGGGAATTTCAGGCAGCGTGAGCGGTCTTGTGGGCGAGATTACGCCTGAAATTGACGCGGCTTTGACAAATCTTAATTCCGCGCTTGTTCAGGTGAACGATGTCTTGACCGGCGTGAAAAACAATCCTCTGATACGCGGCGGAGTTCCTGACAGAAGCCAGGGCGACTCTTCAACGGCGCAGCTCCGCGATGTCGATTTCTAAAGGAAAAATAATAGAATGCTGAAAAAAAAATCTGATATGCTTTCTTTTTTTATACGCTTGCTTTTCGCGCTTGCTTTTCTTCCGTTTTTCGGCTGCTCTTCCGCGCCAAAGCGCCCGATGCTCGTGACCGACACTTATACGCTCGCGCATTCACGGCTTGAAAACGCGAACAACGAGCTTTTGTCTGGAAAACTTTCCGCCGCGAAAAGAAGCCTTTCTGAAAGCTATTCGCTCGCAGTTTCTGTTGACAGCGCGGCTCTTCTCACGAAAATCTGTCTTTCGGGTGTCTCGTATAAAATTCTTGAAAAACAGCTCGGAGACAATTCTGATTCCGAAAAATCAAAAAAATTGGAAGCTGATTTCACTGTTTCAAAATTGGAATCCGAAAAATCTGAAATCTCTTCCGAAAAGTTGAAATCCGGCGGAAATGTTTCTTCAAATTTGGTTTCCGAAAAATCGCCTTCAATTCAGTCAGAAAAGAAATCTTTTCTTGACGGAGACATGGATTCTGTTTTAGGCGAGGCGAAATCTTTTGCGCGCCGCTCGAGCGAAAAAGACGCGCTTTTGGACTTGTGCGCGCTTTATGAAGTTCGGGTAATGCTTACCCGGTGGCGGCTTTCAAATGAAAAAAATCTTTCTGAAGCAGAAAAGAAAAATCTGCTTGAAATCTTGTCACAATGCGAAAAATCGGTTTCAAAAGAGCCTTATTATGGCGGTTTTTTGAGCCGGACGAGAGGCGATGTCTACGTTTCGCTTTCGGATTTTAAGAGCGCGGAAAAATCTTACTTGGAAGCCGTGCAAATCCACACGAAGAACCGCTATCTTTACGAAATTGCGCTTGACTGGTACGGCGTGGCTCGTGCCTGTTCACTCGGCGGAGACAAAAACGGGGCTGTGAACGCGATTGAAAACGCGCTTAAATACGACCGCGATGCTGAAAATTCTCTCGCGCTTGCTTTGGATTATCTTGCTTACTCTAAAATCCTCTTGAAAGGCGAGCCGACAGAATCTGAAATAAAAAAGGCGAAAGAGCTTGAAAACATTTCAGAAAAAATCCGGGAAAACTCAAAAGCATTGAACTAGTTTTTCTTGCTTTTTCGTCCTTCTGAGCTTGATTCAGAATCGTTTGGCTTCTTAGCCATTCTGAACTCGTTTTGGAATCTTTGGACTGAATCGTTTGAAATCGCAGCAAAAAAATCTGAAAATATAATCAAATTGTGGAGAAAAATGTCCTTGAAACTAAAATCGTTCTCAGAAAATATTTTTGAATCATCTTCAAAAAAAATCTTTGGAAAAAAATCGCTTTTTGCAGCTTCTCTTTTCGTTTTTTGCTTTGCAGGCGGCTTTTCCGTAACTTTCGAGTCAAAATCTAACGTTACTTTTGGAATCACGCCCATTGAAAAAATCACAGACGAGAAAAGTTTTGAGCAGAATAATCAGTTCGGCGGCGCGTATTTTCTTGGAGATTTCGCGCTTTCAAATGAAAAAATCACGGCGGCAGGAAAAATTTATTACCGCTTGAAGGCCGCAGAGTCGCGCGATGAGGAAGCTCAGCAGCTTGACATCAAGCGCGCTTTTATCCGTTACCGGCCTTTCGCCTCAAATCTTCTTGAATTTTCGCTCGGAAAACTTTATTCATATTATCTTCCGGGAAATTATTTTCAGCTTTCAGAGATTTACACAGGCGCGACACGCTGGGGAAAAACTGGCGCGGGCGCAAAACTTGAATACAAAGGATTTACGCTGGGGCTTGCTCTTCCATTAAAAGAGACAAAAACTGCATTCAAGGATTCTTTCGGGTTGAACGCGGCGGCTTGCTATGATTTTTCTTTTTTAACAGCTTTGCTTCCAGTAAAAATCGGCGCGGACATAAATTACACGCGGACTGGAGCGGTTTATTCTTCAAAAACAGACGCGAAGACAGGCGATGCCGACTACGACTTTGGAAAATCTTTCTCGCTTTACTTTACGCCGAAAATCAGCGGATTTTTCAAGAATCCTGCCTTGACCTTGACATATTCGCACAACGCCGAGCCTTACGTTTCAAGTTCTGTTTTCAAGAATGTCTCAAATTATTCGGATTCTGATATGAAAAAGTCGCAGTTTGCCTCGCTTAATTTCAGGGGAAATTTCGGGTCTGTTCAGATGATTGCAGAGGGTGAGGCAGGACACTCGATTTCAGGCGGTATGATTCCGCTTTACGCCGGAACTCAAGCTTTAATTCCGCTTTATAAAAAACTCGTCTGGTTCAAGCCGCGTTTTTATTATTATGCGGCTCTTGATTCAAGCGATAGCGAAAAAAGCCGCTCGACATTTGAATTTTATCCTCGCGCGTGGATTACGGCAGGAAAAATCACAGTTTCGGCAGGCGCAGACATTCTCCACAAGGAATACGAAAAAGATTTCTGGAAATGGGAATGGTCGCTTCCGATGTATGTTCAGTACAAAGTCGGAAAATAAAATCGCGGATTTTTACGTTGCTGCCAAAAATATCAAAAAGTTGCACGTTCTTAAATCTTCTATTACAATAAAAATAGTGAATACTCAGTATACGATTGTTTTGCAAGACGGCGATATTCTTTCAAAAGTCTGCGGAACAAATGACAGCAACTTAAAACTCATCGAGAATCATTTGGGAGTGCCGGTCTTTACGCGCGGAAACGAGATTTCAATTGACAGCGCGGACGAGGCTCTTCAGCAGGAATTCAAATTCATAATAGACAGAATAACCGACGAGATTTCAGATTCAGGCGAAAGCTCTTCCGATATGATAAATTCCGTCTTGAACACAGGATTTTGCTCGGACGGTTTCAGTTCTGACTTCAACGCTGGACGATACGCGGTTTCAATTCCCGGCGCTTCAAGAAAAATCTATCCTAAGACAAAAAATCAGGCGGAGCTTGTAAAGGCTTTTAGAGAAAGCGACCTTGTTTTTGCGGAAGGTCCTGCCGGAAGCGGAAAAACTTTTCTTGCCGTTGCGGAAGCTCTTCGGCTTGTGCTTTCAAAAAAAGTCTCTTCTGTGATTTTGACTCGGCCAGTCGTTGAGGCTGGCGAGAATCTCGGTTTTCTTCCCGGAGACTTGGACGACAAGATAAATCCGTATCTTCGGCCTCTTTACGACTCGATAAACGCCTGCCTTCCGCGCGAAATAGTGCATAAGCTCACTGAAAATGGTATCATCGAGACAGCTCCGCTTGCATATATGCGCGGACGCACGCTGAACAACTGCGCTGTGATTCTGGACGAGGCTCAGAACACGACTTTCGAGCAGATGAAAATGTTCTTGACGAGAATGGGCGAGAATTCAAAGGTTTTCGTCACGGGGGACACGAGCCAGGTTGACTTGCCAAAAAAAACGCAGTCGGGGCTTTCAAGCGCGCTTAGAATTCTGAAAGATGTTGACGAAATCAGCATTGTACATCTTTCAGGAGATGACGTTGTGCGCTCGCCTCTGGTCAGGAAAATTGTTGCGGCATACGAACGTGAGGAGAAAATTTAAAAAGACAAAAGGCCACCTTTTCAAAAAAGGTTTCCTTTTTTCTTTCAAACTTTTTTTCTTCCAAAATTATAAAAAGGGTTAAAAATGAAAGACAAAGACAAAAGTGAAAATTCGGAGAGTCTGTTCAAGTCAATCGGGAAATTTGTCGTGAAGAACTGGGGTGTTATCGCTCTCGCGTTCATCACGTTTTTCGCTTCTTCTGCGATTGTTTATTTTGACGCGAACACAACCGAGACAATCGCTTCATTTGCGGTTGACGAGTATGAAATCGGGCAGGTTGCCGACAAGACAATATATGCGACAAAGTCGCTTCCTGCCGACGACTTGTATCCGATTGAAGTTGAAAAAGGCGAGAAAGTAATAAGGAAAGGCTTTCCAATCACCGAGGAAGAATTCTACAAGCTGAAGAAAATCGCGGAGTCGCCTGTCTACGTTGACTACCGGGCTTTTTGCAACAGCGTGCTTTTTCTTTTGCTGGTTTCAGCGTTCTGGATTATCCTTTTCAATCCTGTCCTGCTCAAAAAGAATGTCGAATTCAAGGAGCTTATTCTTGAATGTGTTCTTTTTGTGCTTGTGTTTTTTGTGGCGGCTTTCGGCGGAAAATCGCCTTTGTTCCAGACTCCGTTCGCGCTTGCCGCGCTGATTCCAGCTTCTTTCAGCGCGTTTTTAGTCGCAATTCTGTTCGGGCAGACTTCTGCGCTTTTTTTCTCAATGCTGCTTTCGCTTGGAGTCTTGTGCGCTGAGAATTTTCAGCTTGTGCCTGCCGTTTTCACGCTTGCAACTGCTGTTTCTGCGTCACGCATTGTTCTTAGAATCGAGCGCAGAATCGATATGGTTTTTGCCTCGATAATGCAGGCTGTCCTGAACATTGTATTCATTATCTTTCTGAAGGTTGTTTTCAACGGAAACTTCGGCGACAGCATTTTTGTGATTCCTGCAGTCGCTTTCAACGGCTTTCTTTCAGGAATTCTCGTCCTCGGATTTTTGACTCCGCTTGAGTCTCTTATGAACACGGCTTCTGTTTTCCGCCTGATGGACTTGAGCGACCAGAACACGCCAGTTTTGCGAAAGCTTCTTCTTACAGCCAGCGGAACTTACCAGCACTCGATGATGGTGGCGCAGCTTGCTGAGAACGCGTGCAAGGCAATCGGAGCGAACGCGCTTCTGGCGCGCGTTGGAGCTTATTACCACGACATCGGAAAAATGGAGCATCCTGAATATTTCACTGAAAACAACATCGACACGGCGAACAAGCACACTGACTTGAACCCGTCTCTTTCAGTGTCAATCATAAAAAGCCACATAAAGATCGGGCTTGAAAAGGCGCGGCAGCTTCATCTTCCAAAGCCGATTCTCGACATAATCGCCGAGCATCACGGAAACAGCCTTATCGCGTATTTCTACAACAAGGCAAAGGAAAAAGACCCGAATGTAAGCCCCGAGGATTATTCTTATCCTGGAAATCCGCCGACAACAAAAGAAAGCGGCGTTGTAATGCTAGCGGATGTTTGCGAGGCTGCCTGCAAGTCTCTCGACAAGCCGACTCCGCAGCGTCTTGAAAAATTCATCGGCGAGCTTATAAACGGAAAAATCGAGTCAAATCAGCTTGACAATTCCGCGCTTACTTTCGGCGAGCTTACAAAAATCAAGGACACTTTCGTCCAGATTTTGGCGGCTTATTACCACGGCCGAATCAAGTATCAAAATCAAAAGGAAAGCGATTCGGACGCAAATTCTGAAAAAACTGAGGCAGAGTCAGAAAATGAAAAATCGGATTCTTCTGAAAAGGCAAAAAAAGGTGAGTAAATGGCAAACAGAATTTTGATTTCGGTTCAGGAGGATATTTTGGTTCCTGAATGGTTCAGCGAGGAAAAAATCAAAAATTACGTTGAAAAAGTTCTTGAAGAGCTGAAATTTGACGGCGAGGAGATTTCGATTCTGTTTTGCGACGACGCTGAAATCCAAAATCTTAATAAATCGTACCGAAATATCGACAGCCCGACTGACATTCTTTCATTTGAGAACGGCTCAGAATACGAGGACGAGGACGGAAAGTGGCTTGAAGCGGGCGACATCGCAATCAGCTTTGAGACGCTTCCGAAAAACGCCGAATATTTCAAGGTTAGCGAGAACGAGGAGCTCAAACGGCTTTTGATTCACGGCTGCCTTCATCTTAACGGCTACGACCACGGCGAGGAGCATATTGAGAGCGGAGTTGAGCCGAAAGACGAAATGCTCTGCATTCAGGAGAATGCGCTGAAAAAATTCTCGTCAGTAAATCTGATGTAAAATCTGAATCGGCGAGAAAAATGCTGCGGAATCTTGTTTTCAGAAATTCGGGAAAATCTTGACCGAAAAATTGGAAATTTGGTTCTAAAAGAATCTAAAAAATAGAAAAACGGTTCGAAAAAACAAAAAAATCGGGCTGAAATATAAAGAAAAGGAAACAGAAATGGGATTATTCAAATTCGCAAAGAAAAAAGACGAGGACTATCACTCCAGTAACGCCGCTAAATCGGATAAAGGCTCTGATTTAGACTCGGCGGCGGAAGAAAGTTTTATTGAAGAAAAAAACGACATGATTAAGGGCATCGAGGATTTGTCCGAGACTTCTGTTAAGGAAGTTATGATTCCGAGAATCGATGTTGACTTTATCTCAATCGACACGCCGGAAGGCGAGCTGCTTTCAAAAATTGCTGAAAGCGGGCATGCGAGATTTCCGGTTTACAGCGAGTCAATCGACAATGTTGTCGGAATCCTCTATGTTAAAGATATTTTAAAAGCCTTTTCAAACAAAGAAGCGATTGACCTGCAGAAAATCATCAGAAAAGCTTATTTTGTTCCTGAGACAAAGAAAATCGACGGCCTTTTGCGTGAATTCAAGCGTCGGCATCAGCACATTGCGGTCGCAATCGACGAGTACGGTGGAGTTTCGGGAATTGTCTGCATGGAAGACATCATCGAGGAGATTGTAGGCGACATTCAGGACGAATTTGACAACGAGAGGGAAGACATCGTGTCGCTTGGAACGAACTGTTGGCTTTGCGACGCGCGCGTTGACCTTGACGACTTGAACGAGACTCTCCAGACTTCATTTCCGACAGATGATTTTGACACGCTCGGCGGCTTTGTTCTCGACTTGTTCGGAAGAATTCCTGTCAAATATGAGAAAATCGAGTACGAAAATTTTGAATTTATCGTTCAGGACATGGAAGGCCACCGCGTGAATCTTATAAAAGTCATCAAAAAGACTGATTCTTCTTCCGATTCATCTTCAAAAGAAAAAGATAAATAAAAATCTGCCGATATTAGATATATGAAAAAGTTATTGAGCGCGTTTTTTGTTTCTGTTTCACTTTCGGCGGCGGTTTTTGCGCAGAATTTCTCTTCACAAAACTCTAATCCGCTGCGTTTTTATGAAAGCGGAATCCAAAAACAGGAAAAAGAAGATTTTTACGGAGCTTCCGAGGATTTTCAGCTTGCTTTGCAGCAAAATCCTGCGTTCGGCGAGGCGTGGCTTCATCTTGCGGAAGTTACGTATTCGGCAGGCGACTTCAATCTCGCGCTCACATATCTTGACTCTGCAGACAAGTACGCGAAAAACAGAACCGACATTCAGAATCTTCGCGGGCTTTGTCTTATAAGTCTTGGCAGGTTTGACGAGGCTGGAAAAGTTTTCAGCTTGGTCTTGAAAAAATCTCCGAACGATATAAACGCGCGATTCGGGCTTGCCGAGCTTGACTTGTACACAGGAAGCTATCTTGGCGCACAGAACCAGTATCAGGACGCGCTAAAAAGGCAGCTGAACAACAGAAAAGCCCTCCTTTCGCTCGCTCTGATTTCCGCTGAGACTGGAAACAACGACGCGGCTGAAAAATATATTTCTCAGGCTTTGAAATTTCATTCAGGCGACGGCGAGGTTCATTATCTTGCATCTTATCTTGCGGCGAAATCTGGGAATTTGAAGGAGTCTGAACGGCAGATTCGCTCCGCAATCCAGATTAACGTTGATTCTGTGAAGTCTTACGAGCTTCTTTCTTCTATTTTATATGCCCAAAAACGTTACGACGAAGTTATCGATATTTCCGACTATCTTATTTCAAGAGACAGAAACAATTCTCAAAGCTGGTATATAAAAGGACTTTCCCAGTACAGAAAAAATGACATCAACGCGGCTCTTGAAACTTGGTCTGAAGGACTTGCGGTGAATCCGAGAGACGAGATTATGAGAAGTGCGCTTGAGCTTTCCGTAATGAAAAATCTTCCTGTTGAGGACGCAAAACGCGCTTCATGGGCGGAATATCACGTAAAAAAAGGCCGCGAGTATGCGAAAACCTTTATGGGCGAGGAAGCACGCTACGAATATCAGCGCGCGCTGAAGCTTAATCCTTATGACACAGTTGCCCGGAGCGAGTACGCGGAGCTTTTGACGCGCACCGGCTTGAACGAGAATTATCTTAACCAGCTAAAATTTATAAAGCATGCGAAAGAAAATCAGAATTCGGCTGAAAAATCTTCATCTTCTGGAAATGGAAACGGCGCAAATCAGAGCCAAAATGCGGAATCTGATGAAACTCGTCTGAAAAACACGCGCGTGAACGACACAATCGAGGCTTACGAGGCTCTTTTGAAATATTCTTTGAGCGCGAAATGGAATGTTGACCCGTTCTATCTAGACAAGACAAGATGGCGAATTGGAATTTACTTCACAAAGTCGCCAGTTCAGCTTGTTCATTCTGACGCTGAGGAGATTGCGGCTGCAATGGCTGCGGATATTTTCTCTGGAATTTCGTCCGCTTCTGTCGCTGTTGAAAACAAGGCTGTTTCAGGCTACGGCGAGGCTTTTTCTCTTGCCCGCGCAAACAAGATGGACTATTTCGTGATGCTTTCAATCAACGAGACCGACCGCGAATTTTCACTCGACTCAACCGTCTATTCTGGAAGAACCGGCACAGAGACCGCAAAATTCAGCTCGTTCAGGACTGGAAACGACCGCTTCTCTTCTGTCTTGCGCGCGTTCCGGCGCGATATTCTCGACATTCTGCCTGTAAAAGGAAAAATCATCGACAAGACTGTGAATGAAATTCTTGTTGACTTGGGAACTGTCGAGGGAATGAAAAAGGACGTTGTTCTTGACGTTGTGAAAGCCGGAAAAGTGCGCACTGCTGACAAAGGAACTGGAATCACTTTTGACAGGAAAGATTATCTTGGAAAAATCACATTGTCGGAAGCAGGCGAGGAGATTTCTCAGGGAACGCTCGAGCAGAACGGATTTTATGACCGCGTGAATGTGGGCGACGAGGTGCTTCTTCTGTCAGTCCCGGGCGAAAAAAGTGGCTCGGACAGCCAGATTTCAGAAAATACTCCGGCGGCGGGCGAAAACGGCGAGCGGATCCTCCCGGAAGATGAAAATCAAAGAAAACTCAGCGCGGAAGAGCTTGGGCTTGTCAGAACACCTGTCATAATCGACTTAATCCGCGCAATAAAAAACTAAAGCTTCTAAAGAAACTTTCGGATTTTTAATTTCGTCATTTTTGCCTGGCGAAATATTTGCAAGATATTTGCGTTGCCGGCAATCTTTTTCCGTGGAATTTTGCGGAAATTCGTTAATTGTTTGTCTGAGGCGGAATCGTGTACTGGTCAAGGCTTGAGTCAGCCCAAAGCTTTGAAAGCGACGGAAAAACATCTTCAAGAAAAAGAAAAATTTGCATCGCGGACTTGTAATTTCTGCAATAATACTGCGATTCTGCAAGATAAAACGAGGCTCTCGCCGCTGTATAAGGCTCTCTGTTCACGCTAAGAAAATTTTTCAGGTCGGCGGCGGAAGCCCTGTAGTCTTTTTTTATGAAATAGTTTTTTAGCGACTGAAAAAGATAATAGTCGTCTCCGCTAGGCGCGCAGACTAAATCCTCTTCAAAAATATAAGTCTCCCGGAGTTTTGGCTTTTGTGCGAAAAACTTTCCTGAAAGCTCTTTTCCAGCAGTTTTCGCCTTTTCGCCAAATTCTGTCGGCTTTCTTCCGATGTCTGAAATTAAGTTCAGATAAGGAAGCGGCAAGTTTCGCAGAAATGACGGCTGGTATTTTTCTTCCGATTGTTTGTTCTGTCCGATTTTGTCAGCCTGCCCAATCTGTGTTTTTTCAATTTCGTCTTTTTTTGGGTTTTCAAGCTTTACCGCGCTGATTGTGGCGTTTGCGGACGGAATAACAATGTCAAAAAGATTTCCGCTTTTGTCGCGGGCAATTAAGGCGTAGTAGTATTCTCCGAAAAATTTCAGAGTGTCTGTGTATGAAGTCGATTTTGCAGGAATTTCCGCGACCGGCTTCATCGAAAGAATTGCGGAATTTTCAACAATTTGCCCGTTGCTTCTGAAAACGGCGATGCTCGCCGCGCTGAAATTTTCTGGAATCGACCAAGTGAGCTGAATTTTGTTGACGGCTGTTTTTTTTGCTGAAATTGAATTTACAATAGGCTTTGCCTGAAAAGCGGATTGCGCATTAAGATTTTGCGAAAAAAACTGAAGAGCAAAAACTGCGGCGAAAGAAAAAATAAACTTTTTCACACAATTATTTTGAATTAAAAAACGTCATTTGACAATATAAATCGATTCTTTTATTCTTATATAATGTTTGTTTCTGTTGCCTTGGATCCAGGCGGAATTGACAGCGCAAAAGAGATCGCCGCAATTCTTTCCCGGTACAGTTTTAAGAAAGTTCAAAGAGCCTTGTGGGAATGTATGTCTTTGAATGAGGCTCAGCTTGGCGCATTGAAGCGCGAAATCGATTCGGTTACAGATTACTACGACACGCTGAGAATTTATCAGTTTCCTGTAAACAGCAATTTTGCAATAACAGAGCTAAGACATAAGAAATGGCAGAGAGCGGTTTTGGGAACTGCCGAAAAGAATAAATAATACAAACGCGTTAGGGATAGTAGCTGCGCCGCAGGCGTTTTGAAGCGAAACGAAGTGGAGCGGAAAAATGTAGCCGAAAGGCGGAACGGCGAATAGCCCGGCGCGAAAAAACAAAAGCGGATTTTTGTTTAATGATTTTGAAAAATGACGGCGAAAGCCGGAAAAAGCGGTTTTAGCGAAAAATAATTTTTTTGCGTTTTTTTCGCGAACGCCCGAATAATCAAATTAAAAAATACGGAGCATAAAATGCTGGAAGAACTTAAAGAACCGATTAACACGCTTAAAAAAGATATACACGATGTTTGGGACAAGCTGGACGCGCCTGCAATTGACAAGAAAATTGCCGAGGCTGAGGCTTTGACGGCGGCTCCGGGATTTTGGGACGACACTGAAAAAGCCCAGAAAACGATGAACGACATAAAATCGCTGAAAAACCGCGTTGAGCCGTGGCGAGAACTAGTCGCTAAAATCGACGACATTGAGACTCTTTACGATTTGGCTCTTGAGGGCGGAGACGATTCTCTTGAAAGTGAAATCAGAGAGGAGCTTGCTTCTTGCCAGAAAAAATTTGAAGAGCAGAGCATTTTGAATCTTCTTTCGGGCGAGGCTGACAAAAACGGCGCTTTTTTGACGATTCACGCTGGAGCCGGCGGAACTGAGGCTTGCGACTGGGCTTATATGCTTTCGAGAATGTATATCAGATGGGCAGAGCGGCACGGATTTAAGCTTCAGACAGTTGATTTGCAGGAAGACGAGGGCGGAATCAAGTCAACGACGATTCAGATTGAAGGCGATTATGTCTACGGGCATTTGAAAGGCGAGGCGGGCGTTCACCGCTTGGTCAGAATAAGTCCTTTTGACGCGAATGCGAGACGCCACACTTCATTCTCTTCTGTCTTTGTTTTTCCGATTCTTGACGACACGATTGAAGTCAATATCCGTCCGGAAGACTTGCGTGTTGACACTTACCGCTCGGGCGGAAAGGGCGGCCAGCACGTGAACAAGACGGATTCTGCTGTTCGCTTTACTCATATTCCTACTGGAATTGTCGTTCAGTGCGACTCTGAACGCTCGCAGATTATGAACCGCCAGACTTGTATGAATCTTCTCCGCGCGAAACTTTACGCTTATTACGAAGAGAAAAAGAAAAAGGAAAACGAGAAATTCGCGGGCGAGAAAAAAGACATCTCATGGGGAAACCAGATTCGCTCGTATGTTTTCCAGCCTTACACGATGGTCAAGGACAACCGCACAAAGTATTCGGCAGGAGATATTCAGTCTGTAATGGACGGAGATATTGACCAGTTCATCGATTCTTACTTGCAGGCCCAGTGGAAAGGCTTGCCTTTGGACAGCGGAAGCGACGAAGAAGAAGTGTAATTGAGAATTGAAAAAAATCCGGCTTGCTTTTCTGATTTTGATTTTTTTCTGCGCTGTCTCATTTTGCGCCGGCGAAGCGGCCACAAGCTCCAGCTCATCTTCAAGTTCAAGCGGATGGACACTTGCGGCTGTTGAATTCAATTTTAGCCAGACAAAAAACCGCACGGAAAGCTCGTCAGAAGCGGCGAAAGTTCTTCCCCAGCTGATTCTCGAGCGAATTTCGTCAGGAGCGATAAGGCAAGTTCCCGAATCTGAAATTTTAGACAGAAAATTGAAGGATTTGCAGACCGAGCGTCTTGCGCTTTTTCTGCAGCTTTCAAAAGAAAATCAGGCGCGCGACGCGCTTGTTCTCACAACGGCTGACAACAAAAAACTTCGGAAGCTGATAAAGGCCGAGGACGAGAAAATCGCGGAAATTGAAAAGCAGATAAAAGAGAATCTTGAAAACGCTGAAAAAGAAATAGCTGAATCTGAAAAAAATGCTGAATCGGCAAAATTTCCGGGAAAAAATGAAAATTCGGTTGGTGCAGTTTCTTCTGATGAATCTGTGGAATCTGAAAATCTTTCTGGCGGCGGACTTCCTGGCGAATCCGAAACTTCTGAATATAATGAAAACGCTGGAACAGCTGGCGAAAAAAATGGAAAAGGATTTTTTGGCGGATTTTTACATCCTTTTGAGCTGCCTTTTTTCAGAAAAAATGAGAACGGCAAAATCGTTCAGGAAAGCGTTGTTTTGTACAAGTCTGACGCTAGCGCGCTTTTTAAGCCGTCTGATAAGGCTTTGGAAGACGGATTTTCAAGCTGGGCTTTTGAGTCGGAAGTTTCCGCGCAGAAAATAAACGGGCTTTTAAGCGGGAAAATCACTTCTTACGGCGAATATTGCTCAGTTACGGCGGAGCTTCGAACTTATCCAGGCGCGAAAGTCATGGGAACTGTCACCGAAGTCGGAATGTTTAGCGAGCTTGTTCCGCTTGCAAACAGAATTGCTGCCGGAATGTCGGCGAAAATTTCAAACACTCTTCCTGTCAGAATTGAATTCGACATTGTTCCAAGAGAAGCCGCGGACGATTCAGTAATCACGATTGATGGAGTTGTGCAGACGCTTCTTTCAAAGGCGAGAGGAGGACACGATTTTGAGAACAGCGTTCTTGTGAATGCCGGAATCCACCGGATTGTGATTGAAAGCAAAAATTACGAGACAATGTCTCTTTCGTACAGTTTTTCAAACGGAAGCATTTTCACGGTGAAAGCCGAGCTTGCGCCAAAAGTCGAGAACAAAATCGATATCAGGCTGAAAAAATACAAGGACGGAATTTTCTACGCGAACGGACTTGATTCGGCTAAAGTCTCAAAAAATAATCCTTACGGAACTCTTTCTGTGAACGGAAAGCCCTCTCTTGCAATGTTCAAGGCGGTTTCGGATTTTGAGCCGCAAGTTCTTGACGGAAATCTTGAAGATTCAAATGATTTCGATTCAAAATCAGTTTCATCTGCGAAAACTTCAAAAAATCAAAAGAATGAGGACGGCGTGGCTTTTATCCAGATTCCTGCAAATTCCGCGTTTGACGGAGTTTATCTTGTTGCGAATGCGAAGCCTTACGACCGCGAGAAAAATATCGACCATCGCCGGCGCGTTATGTACTTGGCCTACACAGGCTTAATCTGCTCGCTTCCCTGGACTTTCTACAATCTTGGAAATTTTACGGCGGAAAACAACGCTTATTCTCAGGGCGACTCGCGGACTTCTTACAGCAACGTGCATGACTGGCAGAAAAAAAGCTATATCTCGCTTGGAGTTACAGCGGCTTTTGGCGTATGGACGGTTTTTGAGCTTGTGCGCTATCTTTACGCGGCTGACAAAGTTCTTCCTGTAAAGGCGAAAATCGACAAGAAATCATCGAAAATCCTTCGGCAAATTGAAGAAAATGAAACGCTCGAAAATTCGCTTCTGAGTCCTGTGATTGAAACGCTCGAGCCTCTTGAATTTTCTGGCTCATCTGAATCTTTTGAATCAGAAAAATCAGAATCCGATGGGAATCAAAATCCTGAAAATCTTGGAGATGAAAATAAAATCGAAAAAGAAAATGAAAACGGAGTTTTGTCTGAAAATTGATTTACAATCAGAAAAAAAATTCCAATTAGCCGGAAATCATAACCGAAAACGATAAAAACGCGATAAAAATAAAAATGGAGAATTGCAATGGCGAAAATTTCTTTTGCGGAAAAACTGAAAAATCTTTTTAAGTCGAGCAAAATCGGCTCTGAATTCTTTGAAAATCTCACTGATATTCTTGTTGAAGGCGACATCGGGGCAAAAATGGCTTTTGAAATCACCGACGAGCTTGAGGAATATTGCAGAAAAAATAAAATCTCGTCGGAAGATGAGGTGAAAAATCTCCTGAAAGAGCGGCTTTTGCAGTACGCGAAAGAAATTTCACTTCCTGTTGAAAAAGGCAAGTTGAATCTTTTTATGCTTTTGGGCGTGAACGGAGTCGGAAAAACGACGACGGCGGCGAAAATTGCGAATCTTTACAAAAACTCTGGCGAAAAAGTGATTCTTGCCGCAAGCGACACTTTCCGGGCTGCGGCTGAGGAGCAGCTTGAAATGCATGGAACGCGGCTTGGAATTCGGGTTGTGGCGCATCAGCACGGAAGCGACCCAAGCTCGGTTGTTTTTGACGCGACTGAGGCGTGCAAGGCTGACGGCGGCGGACTTGTGATTGCCGACACTGCGGGCCGTCTTCACAACAAGGAAAATCTCGTGCGCGAGCTTCAAAAAATCGACAGAATCGCGCGGGAAAAGTCAGATGAAGGGTGCTACAAAAAAATTCTCGTGATTGACGGAACAACTGGCCAGAACGCGGTTCGGCAGGCGGAAGTTTTCAACGAGGCGGTGGGCGTGGACGCGATTGTAATCACAAAATACGACTCGACTGCGAAAGGCGGAATGATTTTTACGATTGGAAAAACGCTCGGAATTCCTGTCGCTTATGTCTGCACTGGCGAGCATTACGAAAATATTCAGCCGTTTGACGCAAAAAAATATGTTGACGACTTTGTTGACTAAAATTTAAAAATTGAAAAAAAAATTTTTCTTTGCCGCATTTTTATTTTTCTCTTTTTTTTGTTTTGCGGAGCAGACGCCGCTTCAGAATCTTTTTTTTGACGCGGTGAAATTTTCTATAAAAGAAATTCCTTCAAAGTCCGGCACGGAAAAACTGATAAAAAATCTTGTGAAAGCGAATGAAAAAAACGTGAAATTCTTTTATTTGCGAAAAATCGCTGCTTTTGACAAAAATCTCAGTCTCGTTTCGATGAATGTTGCCGAATTCTTGAATCGAGAGCGGCTCGGCGAAACCGATTGTCTTTATGACGAAAATGATTCTTACACTTTTTTTGAGACCGAAACTTTTGCTGATGAAAAATCTGAAATCTTGAAAAAAAATTCTGGCGACTGGATTGAGCAGGCGATTGCTCTTTCAAAAATGCCTTCAAAATCAGAAAATCCGAATGAAAAAAATGAAAACAGCGGAAAAAATCTTCTTGAGTTGCTTGAGCAAGGCGACAGCCGCGGTCTGAAAATCAGCGGAACTGAAAATCAGAACGAAAAAGAGAATCCTGATGAGGAAAACATCTCTGAAAATGAAAAGCCATCTTTTTCTTATGCTAGAAAAGACGGAACTTTGCGGAGATTTTTTTATGACGGCGAAGGAATGAGCGCGAATGTTTTAGACGGAAATCTTTATATTACAAGAACTTATGGAAACGAGACATTCAGAAAATGTTTTGATTCAAAATATCGGCTTTTCCGAGAGGAAAAATTTAGTTTTGGCTCGAATCTAAAAAACACGAAACTTCTTGCTATAAAAAGCTACGATTATATAGAAGATTCTTCTGTTCCAATTTCGATGACGGAAACGCAGTTTGACAAAAATATCGAAATTGAGACTCAATACAATGCGGCGGGGCTTGCTGAAAAAGTGAAGACGAGATATTGGGAAGAGGAGCAGGCTACAGCAGTCGCGGAACGCGGGACGAGCGGAGCGGGAAGCGGGGAAAAAAGCAAAGGAAACGGAACTTTTTCGAAAACCAAAAATCTGAAATCTGAATCAAAAAATCTTGGAAATGAAATCGCCAATGAAAAACAAGGCGAAAATGTGAATTCCGAAAAAAATGGAAAGAAATTTTT
The DNA here is from genome assembly GCA_934691925.1 of uncultured Treponema sp. Taxonomy (GTDB): domain Bacteria; phylum Spirochaetota; class Spirochaetia; order Treponematales; family Treponemataceae; genus Treponema_D. The sequence continues at coordinate 21,816 of CAKUTI010000015.1, forward strand.
TGACGACAAGCTTGAAATTTATCTTTACGATGAAAAAAACAGAGTCTGTGAGTATGAGCTTACAACTTGGAGTTACCGGAAAAATCTTTTGGGGCGGACTGTTGTTGATTCTTTGAATACAAAATATGAATATTCTTATCATGATTCGGCGGAAGACGGCGGCGAGGGCTTGATTCCTGCGGACTACAAATATTTTGAGAACGGCGAGCTTCGCATGGAGCGAGTTTATTCAGCTCCTGACGATTATTCTGAGAAGCTCGTTTTTTCAAGCGGGCTTTACGTTGAAACTTTTTACAAAGACGGTGTAAAAAAACGCGAAATAATATATGCTAACGGCAAAGAATCAAGGAGACGCGAGTTTGAGTAAGTTTTTCAAGGCGAAAGATTTTTTCAAGGGCTTTGGCTGGGTTCACTTTGTTTCAAGAAGATTTTCGCGCGTTGACAGAAAAGGAAGCTCGGCGGTTACAACGCGGCTCGCTTCTCTCGGAATCTGCTTCGGCGTTATGACTTTAATCACTGTAATCAGTGTGATGAACGGTTTTCAGCGGAGCTTTATCGACGCGATTTTGGAAGTAAGCTCGTATCACGTCAGAATCTCAAATCTGAATAATATTGAAAACGGAAATCTTCCTGAAAACGAAAAAAAATCAGAAATCGGCAAAAATTCTGAGAATGAAAAAAAATCGGAGAACGAAAATCTTGCAAGACTGAATTCCTTTCTAAAAAATGAAAAATCCGTTGTGAATTTTTTCCCGTTTTACGAGGCTGAGTCTCTTGTTCTCGGGCGGAACGGAAACGAGACGGCGGCTTTAATCCGCGCAGTTTCTCCTGAAATCTACGAAACGGATTCTGGATTTAAAAAGGAACTTGAAATTTTAGGCGGAAATTTTGACCTTTCTTCCCCTGACTCAATTGTTGTCGGCTCGGAAATGGCGAGAAAACTCGGCACGCGCCTTGGAAGCAAGATAAATCTTTATGCACTTTCCGGCGGAAACGATGTTGACTTGTTCTCGTCTGACAGAATTTTCACCGTGACAGGAATTTTCCACACTGGCTACGCTGAAATCAATGCGGCTTACGCTTTTGTGAGCCTTGAAAGCGGTGAAAAATATTTTGGAAAAAACGCGGCTTTGACTTACGGAATCAAAATTGAAAATCCCGACAGCAGCGTGCGAATCGCAGCGAAAATCAAGAAGAATTTTCCGGAGCTTGAAGTCCAGCCGTGGCGCGACTACAACAGCTCGTTTTTTGGCGCGCTCCGCGTTGAGAAAAATATGCTTATGCTGCTCGTCTTTTTGATTTTTGTGGTTGTGGCAATAAATATTTTCAACGGAATGAGGCGGATGGTCTACGAGAGAAAAGAGGAAATCAGCGTTTTGAACGCGTTTGGCGCGAAGCCTTCTAAAATCCAGTCGATTTTTGTGATGCAGGGATTTTTGACTGGCGTTTACGGAGCTGTTCCCGGTCTTGTTCTGGGGCTTTTCCTTTCAGTGAACATGAAAAATATTTTTACGGCTCTTTCAAAAATCACTTATGTTTTCAATCTCTTTTTTGCGATGCTTTTTTCTCCTGAGACTGCCGATTTTGTGCGCGAGAACACGATGTTCCGCGTCTATTCGAATATTCCTCCAAGAATCTTTTTGGGCGAAGTGCTTTTGATAACTGTTTTTGGAATTTTTTCTTCGCTTCTTGCAAGCCTTGCCGCTAGCAGAAGTGTCTTGAAACTTTCTGTTGCGGAGGTTATGCGCGATGAGTAGCGAAATCATAACGATTGAGAATCTTGAGAAAACTTACAGGACCGAAAGCGAGACTCTCACAATCCTAAAAAATTTGAGTCTTCACGTGCAGGCTGGAACGAAGGTTTCGATTGTCGGGCAGAGCGGAAGCGGAAAAAGCACTTTCTTGAACATTGTCGGCGGCTTGGACTCGGCGACTTCTGGAACTGTGAAATGCGGAAATTATGTTCTTTCAAATCTTGATGAAAAATCGCTTGCAAGCTACCGCTCGTCATTTTTGGGGCTGATTTTTCAGTTTCACTATCTTTTGAAGGATTTTACGGCTCTTGAAAATGTTTTTTTGCCTGCTTATATGGCCGGAGCAAAAAAAAGCGCGGCAAAGGAAAAGGCGGAGCAGCTTTTGCGTGATGTGGGGCTTTCAGAAAGAATGAATCATCTTCCGTCGCAGCTTTCAGGCGGAGAAAGGCAGCGGGTTGCGGTTGCGAGAAGCCTTATAAACGATCCAGAGCTGATTCTCGCGGACGAGCCGACTGGAAATCTTGATCCGGCGAATTCAAAAATGATTGGCGAGCTTTTGTTCTCGATGGTTGACAAATATCATAAGACGCTTTTGCTTGTCACTCATGATATGAAAATCGCGAAAAACGCCGACATTTGCTATTCGATTCAAAATGGAAAGCTCGTCGAGACAAAAATCTTCGAAAGTCAGGTGGCAAAATGAAACTTGCTTCGTCGTTCTTGTTCGCTTCAAGGCTTTTGTTCCCTCGCACTGGCAAAAAATCTAATGCGCGGAAAAGCCTTATCGGCGCGTGCTTGTGCATTGGAATCAGCCTTGTTCCTCTCGTTGTTGTGATGACGGTTTCAAACGGAATGATTCAAGGAATCACAGAGCGGATAATCGGGCTTTCGACTTCGCACATTCAGATTGATTTTTATGACTCAGGCGAGCTTATTTCTGACCCGGAATATTTTTCTGAAGTTTCACAAATCGCGTCTTGCGTTGACGGCGTTAAAAACGTCTATCCTGAAATTCAGGGAATCGGGCTTGCCTCGTCGTTAAAAGGAAGAACAGGAGCTTCAATCCGGGCGGTCAAAAAAGATTCCTTTGAGAAAAATCCTGCGTTCAAGAAATATTTTGACGTTGTTTTTGGCGTTCCGGACTTGTCATCAAAAAATTCCGTTGTCTTGTGCAAAAAGCTCGCTTCTGACTTGGGCGCGGACGTTGGAAAAACAATACGTCTTATCACAACAAAGAAAATTTCAGGCGGAAAAACTGTGCCGAAAATCACGCCGCTGAAAGTCTCGGCTGTTGTGTCGAGCGGCTATCAGGAGCTTGACGCGCTTTGGCTTTTTGTTTCGCTTGAAACTGGAATCGATGTGATGTCGTCTTCTTCAAGCCAGGTGATTCTTGGAATTGAGACTGAGAACGCTTTTGGCGCGGAGCTTGAAAAAACTTACCGAAATCTTTCGTCGTTCAGAGATTCGGGAAAAATCTACAAGTGGAACCAGCTGAACACTTCGCAGTTTGAAAACTACGCTTCAACACAGATTATGCTTGTCTTCATAATGATGCTGATTGTGCTTGTGGCTTCGGTGAATATTTCGAGTGCGCTTGTAATGCTCGTGATTGAGCGGAAAAAGGAGATTGCAATCATAAAAAGTCTTGGAGGAACTTCTGACGGAATCGCTTTTTCCTTTATTCTGACGGGATTTTTTACAGGACTTGCAGGCGTTCTTGCCGGAATTCCAGCCGGGCTTTTGTGCGCTGTGAATTTCAATCCTTTGATGAGCGCTGTTGAGAAGGCTGTGAATCTTCTTGTCCATTTTTGGAATATGATTTTTTCTGACGGAAGTTCTGCGGAAAACTCTGTTCATCTTCTTGACCCGGCATTTTATCTTCAGAATGTGCCGCTTTCAATTCCGCTCGGCCAGCTTTTTATTGTCGCAAGCGGCACTTTGATATTATCTTTATTCGTGAGCGCAATTCCTGCGTTGAAAGCCGGAAAAGAAAAACCAATCGAGACGCTGAAAAAAATCTGAGATTATGATAGAATCTTTTGGAAAATAGGATACAGAAATGATTTGTGATTTGTGCGGAGAACGCGAAGCCATTCTTTTTATTGAACAGGCGAATGAAAATACAAAACGGAAACTTAACTTGTGCTATGAGTGCGCGCGCGCCTACGGAGTTTCGCCGGACTCAAAGACAATCGGACGCTCGCTTGCGGTTCTTTTTGAGTCTCTTTTGAAAAAAAAGGACTTGAATCCGGACGAGCAGAAACTTTGCCCGGTCTGCGGAACAAGCCTTGCAGAGATAAAGCTTACGCGGCGAGTCGGCTGCCCTGAATGTTACTCAATCTTCAAGAACGAGATTTCAGAAATCTTCAAAAAAATCGGCGTTACAGGACGTTACACAGGAACAATGCCGAAGCGGCTTAAAAATTTCCATTCGGTTTTGAACGACAGAATCGTGCTGAAATCAAAACTTGAAGAGTCAATAAAAAATGAAGACTACGAAAAAGCGGCGATTTATAGGGATTATCTTAAAGCTCTTGAAAAATCTCCTGTCTCGGGAGGCGCAAATGAGTGATTATGCGGACGCTGTGAAATCTTCTGACGCAAATGTCGCTTCTGACGCTTGGTATTCCTATTCCGGACCTGAAAATGATGTTGTGCTTTCCACGAGAGTGAGGCTTGCGAGAAACCTTGCGAGCTTTCCTTTCCCCAAAAAGTTCAAGGATGATGACGCGGAAAGAATCAGGACTCTTGTCTTTGACGCTTTTTCGCATTGTGAGAATCCTGACCAGTACACGGGAGTTGTCGCTTCGGAGCTTGACAGCCTCGGCTCTGAGATTTTGGACGAGCGCGGAGTTCTTGAAAACACGGCTTCAAAAGGAAAAGGAACCGGAATCATAATCAGGACGGACGGAAAAATCTCCTGCACTGTGAACGATGTTGACCATGTGCGAATCGCGGCGTTTGTGCCGGGGCTTGACGGAAGTTGCGCATTCGAGCTTTGCCGGAAAGTCGATGACGAGCTTCAGAACACGATTCAGTTTGCGGCGAACTACGATTTGGGATTTTTGAATTCTTCGGTTTCCGACACTGGAAGCGGAATGAAAATAAGCTGCCGCGTTCATCTGCCGTCTCTTTCGTTTTCCCAGAAATTCAAAGATGTAATCAGCTTTTCTTCCGAGAAGAATATTTCTGTGCGAGACTGCTTCGGAGTCGGCGGAGTTTCAGGCTCTTCGCTCGGATTTTATTATCAGATTTCTTCGAGAAATTGTGGAAACGGAAACGAGCTTGACCAGCTTGCGAATGTTGTTTCCTACGTGAAATATCTCGCTGAGAATGAAAGGCGCGAGCGTGATTTTGTCTTGCGCACGAGGCAGACGGAGCTTCGCGACAGAATCTACCGCGCTTATGCGAAAGTGAAATTCGCTTCGCTGGTGACAATGCGCGAGGCGATTGAGATAATTTCGGACATAAAGTGGGGCAAGAATCTAGGCTTTTTTTCCAATGTTACTGACACGGATTTGTGCGCTCTTCTTTACAGAGTTCAAAACGGACATCTTCAGTTTGTTTTGAAAAGCAAAAAATTCAATTTTCCTAAGGATATTGCGGAGAACGCGGAGCTTAAGGCGGCGAATTTGCGCGCTCTTATCCTGCAGGAAGCGTTTGAAAATCTAAAGGTGAATTAAAGAGGAAAATAAATGAAAGGACTTTCAAGCCGTGCCCAAAGGCTTTTGACGGCTCTTGCGCAGGAAGAGGGAAGAAAAAGCGGCTCGACGGAGCTTTTGCCAGAGCATGTTCTTCTCGCTTTGCTAAAAAGCGCGGACGGAGTCGGATACGAAGTCTTGAAGGCTTTGAATATAAATGTTTTGTCGTTCCAGCTTGTTCTTGAGCAGAGCTTAAGCCCGCACGAGAATCTTTCTTCTGAGTTCAGCGAGCTTCCGCCGTCGCGCAGACTCCGCACTCTTCTTGATGTCGCCGTTGTCGAGTCGCGTTCTCTAAGAAGCGAATATGTGGGAACTGAGCATCTTTTGCTTGCGGCAATCAGGGAGGAAAGCAGCGTCGCCTACCGTTTTTTTGAGCGGAGCGGAATCCTTATTGACGATGTTAGAGGAGCTGCGAAAAGCATTCAGGCGCAGATTGAAAAGCAGGCGGAAATCCAGAACTCACAGCCGCAGCGTGAGCTTGAATACGCGAACCGGAACACTGACGGAGCGCAGAAGCAAAAAAAATCATTTCTTTCTGAATTCAGCCGTGACTTGACCAGCCTTGCAAAGGAAGGAAAGCTTGACCCGGTTGTCGGCCGGCAAAAGGAAGTCGACCGTGTAATCCAGATTCTAAGCCGCCGCACAAAAAACAATCCGATTCTCGTGGGCGAGCCTGGAGTCGGGAAAACTTCGATTGCGGAAGGCTTAGCTGAGCATATCGCAAGCGGCCAGGTGCCGTTTAATCTCTTGAAAAAGCGAGTTCTTCTCCTTGACTTGACAGCGATGGTCGCAGGCACAAAATACCGGGGCGACTTTGAAGAGCGAATGAAGCGCATGATAAAGGAAGTCAAGGATTCGAAAGACATAATTCTTTTTATCGACGAGCTTCATATGATAATCGGAGCCGGAAGCCCTGACGGAAACATGGACGCAAGCAATATTTTAAAGCCTGCGCTTAGCCGGGGCGAGATTCAGCTTGTCGGGGCTACGACTTTCAAGGAATACAGAAAAATCGAAAAGGACTCGGCTTTGGCAAGAAGATTTCAGCTTGTGAAAGTTGACGAGCCGAATGTTGAGGATGCAATTCAGATTCTAAACGGCTTAAAGCCGAAATACGAGGAATTCCACAACGTTGTCTATGACGACGGAGTTGCGGAAGCGATTGTGAAGCTTAGCAAGCGTTATGTGCCGGAGCGTTTCTTGCCGGACAAGGCGATTGATATTCTTGACGAGGTTGGAAGCGCGAAAAAAATCGCCGCGGAAAACCGCCCGAGCGAGCTTGCCGAGCTTGAAAAATCGATTGAAAGCCTTAACGAAGAAAAAGAAAATCTCGTGAGAAATCAGGACTATGAGAACGCGGCAATGATCCGCGACAAAGTCCACGAGCTAAAACAGCGTCTCGACGAATTCAACGAGTATTGGAAAAACAACGCTGTCTCGACAAAAAAGCACGTCTCTGTGAAAGATGTCGCGAAAATCATCTCCGAGATGACGGGAATTCCCGCCTCTCAGCTTGACTCCAACGAGTCCGCGCGCCTTTTGGATATGGAAAAGGAAATCCACAAGGACGTTGTGGGGCAGGATGAGGCTGTAAAATATCTGAGCAGCGCAATCCGAAGAAGCCGCGCCGGCGTCTCGTCTCCTGACAGGCCTTTAGGCTCGTTCATTTTTCTTGGCCCGACTGGAGTCGGAAAAACGCAGCTTGCAAAGACGATGGCAAAGTTCCTTTTCGGCTCGGAAGAGTCTCTTGTCAGAATCGATATGTCAGACTTCATGGAAAAGCACACTTCAAGCCGGCTTGTAGGCTCTGCACCGGGCTATGTTGGCTATGAGGAAGGCGGACTTTTGACGAACAAGATAATCCAGAAGCCTTATTCGGTCGTTCTTTTCGACGAGATTGAAAAGGCGAACAGCGAGGTCTTCAATCTTCTTCTTCAGATTCTCGAGGAGGGTGAGCTGCAGGACAATCTAGGGCACACTGTGAATTTCAGGAACACCGTGATTATAATGACTTCAAACGCGGGCGCGCGTTCGATAACTGCTGACAAGAAGCTCGGATTTGCAAGCCTTGACGACGGATTTTTGCCGGCTGAGGAAATCAAGGCGAACGCGATGGAAGAACTGAAGAAAATCATGGCGCCAGAGCTTTTGAACAGAATTGACGACATAATCGTTTTCAATCCGCTAAAGCGAGAGGAGATTTCAAAAATTCTCGACATTCAGATTGCCGAGCTTGAAAAAAGAATCGCTGAGAAGAATATACATCTGAAAATCGACGAGAAAGCGCGGAACTATCTTCTTGACCACGGATACGAGCCGAGCATGGGAGCCAGGCCTATGCGCCGGCTGATTCAGAACGAGATTGAGGACAAGCTTGCGAACCTGATTCTAGGCGGAAAAATAGACGAGAGCGGAAACGTGAAAGTGAGCTTCGACGGCGAAAGCCTTACCGTAAAGCCTATGAAGAGCAAGCGCGCGGTTGAAATTGAAACTGTGAAAGAGACTGTTTGATTTTTTTTGTTGGAGCGCATTTTGCGGCATAAGGCGAGTGCTCACGTCACTTTAATGACGCGGATCGCGCCAGCGTAATAGCGTGCATCACGTCAGCATAATGGCGGAAATCCATCGCTTCCTGTTTTCCGCTGCGCGCTGTCAATCTCGTGTTCAGCCGCATTTTATTCAAGTTTTTCAGGCTTTCCAGTCAGCAGAATTCTCAAATTCAGTTTTATATAGCTGCAAATTTCGCGGCAGTAAGTGTTCAAAATAAAAATCGGCGGAGTTTTTGCCGCGACTCCGTAAACGTTTGTGAAACCAAGCCTTCTTGCAATCCTCTCAGCCCGCGCAAGATGAAAATCGCTTGTGCATATTGCGACCGGAGATGAAAGAACTTCGTCTAGCGAAATATTTTCGTGTCCTGCAATCATCTCCGCGCTGAAAATAAGATTCTGAATCGTGTCTTTCGCCTTGTCTTCCTTTAGGATTTTGCTCTCGTCGATTCCGAACGAGGCAAGCTCGGGCTTCAAGGCTTCCGCTTCCGCGCACGGAACAAATCTTCCTTTTCCGCCAGACACAACAGCGAGGGCGTCTTTGTTTTCTTTTATATATTCAGCGGCTGTTTTCACTCGGCTTTTGACAGAATCTGTAAGCTCGCCGTCTTTCGTGATTCCGCCGCCTAGAACAATAACGTAGCGCGCTTTTTCGCTTCCGCTTTCTTTTCGAGGCGTTAAGATAAAAAACAGGCTAAGTCCGGAGAAAAAAGCGAAAACGCAAATCAAGGAGACGAAAGTTATTTTCGCTTTTTTTGAGATTTTCCCTAAAATCTTTTTTAGAATCTTCCGTCTTTCAAGAACGAAGAGAACCGCGAAAAAAACTGAAAGCCAGAACCAGACTGATGAAAAACTGAAGAACGTTCCAAGAAAAGTTCCCGGAGACGCGAGGTGAAGCGCGACAAAATATGCGTTCGACAAGAGCGCGAGAACAAGAAAAATTATCGAAATCATTCTTGAATTATAGCCAAAAATATGAAAAAAGAAATCTATGGAGAAAATTAGAAAATAACACGGAAGGCACGGATAATACGGAATTACGCGTTTTTTTGAAAAAAGCGTTTTGTTTCTGATAAATTGCATAGCGTCTAAAAATTAGATATTATAGAGAGCATGAAAAACGTGATTTATCAGATTTTTTACAGGAAAATATATAATTTCAAAGATTGAATCCAAAACCGAAACTAAATCTTCAAAACGAAAAATAAAAAATGCAAGGAAAATAAAATGAATAAAGCACTTGAGACATTGAAAGCACGCGGATTTTTTGCGCAGTGCACAGACGAGCAGGGACTTTCTGACATGATGGACAAAGGCCCTGTTACTTTTTACGTCGGCTGCGATCCTACAGGACCTTCGCTCCACATCGGCCATATGGTTCCGTTTTTCGCGCTCCGCCACCTGCGGAATTTCGGACATCATGGAATCGCGCTGATTGGCGGCGGAACTGCGAGAATCGGCGACCCGTCTGGAAAGACAGAAATGCGAAAGATGATTACTTACGAGCAGATTGACTCGAACGTTGAGCGCATTAAAGCCCAGCTTGATAAATTCATCGGCTTTGACGGAACAACGGCTTTGAGCGACAACAACAAGAACTGGCTTGCTGACTTGAACTACATTGATTTCTTGCGCGACATCGGCTCGTGCTTTTCTGTGAACAAAATGCTTACTTTCGAGGCCTACAAGCAGCGTCTTGAGCGCGGACTTTCGTTTATTGAGTTCAACTACCAGCTTCTTCAGGCTTACGATTTTTATATGCTTTACAAAAGGCACAACTGCATTCTTCAGATTGGAGGAGACGACCAGTGGGGCAACATCACTGCCGGAGTTGACTTAATCAGAAGAAAATGCGGCGGAACTGAGGAGCTCAACGCGAAAAATCAGGTTTTCGGGCTCACATTCCCGCTTATTACGCGTTCTGACGGAAAAAAGATGGGAAAAACCGAGAAAGGCGCAATCTTCCTTGACGAGAGCCTCACAAGCGTTTATGACTTTTTCCAGTATTGGAGAAATGTTGCCGACCCTGATGTTGAAAAATTCTTTAAGCTGTTCACTTTCCTTGAGCTGGACGAGATTTCTGAAATCTGCAAAGGCGACATCAACAAGGCGAAAGAGCGTCTTGCCTACGAGGTGACTTCGATTATCCACGGAAAAGAAAAGGCGGAATCGGCTCTTGCAGGAGCCAAGGCTGCATTCTCAGGCGAGGGCGACAAGACCCAGATGCCGACAATCGAAGTTTCAAAGGCTGAAATTGAAAGCGGCTTCGGAATCTTGAATCTTTTTGTTCAGGCGAAGCTCTGCGCTTCAAATGGCGAGGCGCGAAAGCTGATTCAGGGAAACGGCGCGAGCCTCAACGGAGAGAAAATTTCCGATCCGACAATGAAAGTCACGGCGGCAAATCTCGATAAAGACGGCGAGCTTGTCTTGAAAGCCGGAAAGAAAAAATTCTGCAGAATCGTTCTGAAATAGAAAAACAGGAGATTGTGATGAGAAAGCGGCTTCGTTTTTGAAGCCGCTTTTTTGTTTTAAAAAGCTCATTGTTCAGATAAACAAATCGTCATTCCGAACTTGTTTCGGAATCTGTATTCTAGTGCAGATGCTGAATCAAATTACGTGGTTAAAACCGCAAGTTCAGTATGACGCCCCTAAAACACACTCCGCTAGATTTTATTGACGCTCCAGCTTCCCTTGTTTCCGCCTAAAATTTCTGAAAGCTCAGGAAGTGCCGCTTCCATTTTTTTGTCCAGCTCGTACGGAAAATTCACGACGAACATTCCGCTTCCGTACATAGACGAAAGCCCTTCTGTTTCTTCTGGAGACTTCACTTCAAGCTGAATATCAAGAATTTTCGGCTCGCTCGCGGTGGATTCAACGTTTGCGGAAATTGTTTCTTTCATATTTTCAAGCTCGAAAGTTTTTCTTGTCAAAATCGGATACCAAAGCGCGATTATTCCTGCCGGCCATTTCTTGTGGACTTCCGAAATTGTTTTTGAGCATTTTAGATAGTCGCTTGCGTCTTCAAAACTCGGGTCGATTACAGCAAGCCCGCGCTTGATTTTTGGCGGAGTCAGGGCTTTTAGCATTTCGTATCCGTCGCGCTTGTGGACTTTCGGCTGAACTTTTAGATTTTGCGCCTTTTTTCGGCTGAAAAAACAGAAGTCAAGCTCCTCAAACGCTGTCGGATGAAGCTCTGAAAGAATTTGCTCGTCGCCTGTCCTTAGCATTTCGTTTTCAATCAAAGGCGAGCCGGGATATTTTCCCTCATCGTAATATTTTTCTGCGGTTTCAAGATATTTTTTGCCGGTTTCAAGAAGATTTTTTAGATTTTCATTTTCGGCATCTTTATTTTTTTTGATGAAAAAAATCAGCTTTTCAATTCCGCTTGCAGATTCGCCTGTCTTTAAAAGCCGTGAGTCGTCAAGGTCATAAATTCCGCTCCCTGAGTGCGTGTCAAAAACCGTAAAAGGCTTTTCTTTTTTGCAAAGAGACTCGAGAATCAGCGTTATCGTGAGGTGCTTTAGAATGTCAGCGTGGTTTCCTGCGTGGTACGAATGAATATAGCTAAGCATTAAAGTTCCTCACATTCTTTTAGCCAGATTGCCGCGCTTGCGTCGCTTGGCATTCTCCAGTCGCCGCGCGGGGAAAGGTTTACAGTTCCGACTTTTGCTCCGTCTGGCATGCAGCTCCGCTTGAACTGCTGGGCAAAAAATCTTCTGTAGAACGATTTCAGCCATTTTTTGATTTCATCTTCCGCGTACATTTTTTGTTTCTTCTCCGATTCTGGCTGGACTATGAAAGCCTGGCGCGCAAGGAAGAAAATCTTTTTTGGGGAGAATCCAAATCTCAGAACATAATAGATGAAAAAATCGTGGAGAGTGTAAGGACCGACAAGCTCCTCTGTTTTTTGCGCGATGTCTTTTCCGTCCGGCGGCAAAAGCTCCGGGCTTACTGGAGTCGCAAGAATGTCGTTGAGGCAGTCTGAAAGTGGCTTTTCTCCGTTTTTCAACGCCTCGTCTGCAAAATACTGGACTAGATATCGCACGAGAGTTTTTGGAATCGAGCCGTTCACGCCGTACATAGACATATGGTCGCCGTTGTAAGTCGCCCAGCCCAAAGCCTGCTCGCTCAAGTCGCCTGTTCCAATCACAAGTCCGCCGTTCTTGTTCGCAATGTCCATTAGAATCTGCGTGCGCTCGCGTGCCTGGCAGTTTTCGTACGTAACATCGTGGATATTTTCGTTCTGTCCGATGTCCTTGAAGTGCTGGAGAACAGCTTTTGAAATGTTTATTTCGCTTAAAGACGAGCCTGTTTTCTCGGCGAGAAGGCAGGCGTTTTTGTAGGTTCTGCCGGTTGTTCCGAATCCCGGCATTGTGATTGAAAGAATCTGCTTGCGGCTGATTTTGCACAAGTCAAAAGCGTGGCAGGTTACTAGAAGCGCGAGCGTTGAGTCGAGTCCGCCGCTAAGTCCGATTACAGCCGAGTTTGCGTGAACGTGCCGTAGCCTTTTTGCAAGCCCTTGCGCCTGAAGCTCCACAACTTCCATGCAGCGTTCGCGTCTTGAATTTTCATCTTGCGGAACAAAAGGGTAAGGCGAGATTTTTCTTTCGAGTCTTATGGAATCAAAATTGCTTTTATTGGAGAAATCAGTTTTATTTGCGTTGCTTTCGTTTTTGCCAAAGTTTTTTCCATTTTTATCGTCTGTCTGATTTTCTTTTTGATTTTCCGTTTCGTCTTTCAAAAGATTTATCTTTATGATTCTTGCTGAGCTGTTTTTCTGGTTTTCAAGAGCGCAATTTGCAAATGTCGTTGTCTTGATTCTTTCGTGCGAAAGCCTTTCAAAGTCGATTTCCGCGTACAAGATTTTGTCTTCAAACGGCTTTTTTTCCGCGAGAATCGTTCCGTTTTCCGCGATAATCGAGTGTCCTGAAAAAACAAGGTCGGTCGTGCTCTCACAATTTCCGGCGTTCGCGTAAATGTAGCCGGAAATATTTTTCGCGCTTTGCGCGCTCACCAAAGTCCGCCTGTAAGATGCTTTCCCGACAATCTCGTTTGACGCGCTTAAATTCGCTATTATTGTCGCTCCGAGAAGAGAGGCGTTCGTTGAAGGCGCGAGCGGAACCCACAAGTCCTCGCAAATTTCAAATCCGATTTTTAGCGATGGATTTTTATCGTCCTGAATCAAGATTTTTGTTCCGATTTTTGCCTCGTCGAAAATTCCAGCGTTTCCGAAATCTTCAAAAGCGATTTTGTTTTCTTTTTCATCGTTCAACGAAGATGAGAACGGCGCAAAATGCCGCCGCTCGTAGAATTCTGCGTAGTTTGGAATGTAAGATTTTGGAATGAGAGAGATAACTTTTCCTTTGAAAAGAACCGCCGCAATATTATAAAGGGCTTTTCCGTCGGTCAAAGGCAGCCCGACTGCAATCAATGAGTCTAAACCCGAAGTCTGCTCCGCGATTTTTTTAAGCGATTTCACGCAGGAGCGAAGAAGCGTGTCCTGCAAAAAAAGGTCTGAGCAAGTGTAGCCCGTTATGCAAAGCTCCGGGAAAACAATGATTTTCGCTCCGTTTTTTGCTGCCTCTTTTGCATTCTTGATTATTTCATCCGCGTTAAAATCAGGGTCCGCAACGCTAAGGGCAGGAGAGCAAGCCGCCGTTTTTATAAAACCGTAATTCATATTTTGATTATAATGAATATTTTTAGGATTAGGAATTGGGGAAAAATGGGAGAAAAGACGTGGGAGAGAAAAGGTCAAGTGAACTGTCTGAAAAGCGCGTCATGCTGAACTCGAACGTGTTTACGTTCGCTTAGATTCAGCATCTGTGTTTCACCAGATTTCGAATTCAAATTGAACGTTTTTCAACTCTCTTTGAATTCGAAAATGACGCGTTATTATTTTTTAGAAGGTGTATTTTACTGCAATCTGGCCGAACATTTTTCTGTGCGACTTTGTGCTGTCGGCTGTGAAGTTGTAGAATTCGCCGTTCTCGTTGTTGCTGAAAAGATACGCTCCGCTCAAAGTCAGGAAAAGTCCTTCCGACGGATTGTATTCGATTTTCGGCTGAACGCACCATTCCTTGTTTTCGATTCCGTAGATTGCTGTACATTCTGTTGTGAGCTTTTCGTGAAGCCATTTGTCGCTCACATTCACGACGAGCTTGTTGATGCAGTAGTTGTCATCTGAGTTGTAGTCAACATCGTAAACTGCATAGTCTCCGTCCTTGATTTTGTCGCTGTTCAAGACGAATGTTCCTGTCTCCTGAATGTTCACGTTCAGGTTGTGAATCGGCAAGTCCATGTCAAATCCGCCCACCCATGCAATGCTGTTGTTTTTTACCCACGGATTGTCTCCCGCGACATCTTCTGTGAGATTGTATGCAAGCTCCGCGCGCGTGTTGAATTTCCAGATGACTGTTGCAAGCTCGAATCCGAATGTCTGCAAGCGGTCGTAATCAAGAGATGGAAGCTCAACTTTAAAAAGTCCTTGTTTTGCCAAATCGGAAGCATATTCTTTTACAATAGCCTGATAAGCCAATGTTGCTGCTGTTGAAGCATCAGAAGTTATTCCTGAAGTCAGAATTTCAGCTGCTTTTGTTGTGATTTCAGAATTGTATGTTTTAGAAATGTATGTTTGGCCTTCTGTTGTAGCTGCATATTTTGAAACATTTTCTGAGAGAGTGGTTATATATTTCCCAAGATTTGCGCTTGGCTGCTTGTAATGTCCGTAATAGTAGCTAAATCCCCAGTCAATCGAGCTAAAAGTTCCTGTGAGCCTTGCGCCGCCCTGTGCATATTTAAGTGATTTGATGTTGTTTTCAAACAAGTCATCTGATGAGAAAGATGAAGCGTCTGCAATCGCGTTGAAGCCATCAATTGTGATTGCTCCGCTTCCTAAGTCTGAGTTTACATTATAGACAGTATTATTTTTTACAATGCTTTCAACTGTGCTTGTAAGCTCTTTCTGCGCGTTCGGCACGAGCGCTCCGCTTGTCGCGAACCTGTCGGCTGTCATCATCGGGGTTGCGACAAGCTCAAGCCGAATGTTTGAGGCGTTCGGCGCGCTGTATGCGAGCGAGAACATCGGCTCTGCAAGCCGTCTGTCAATGTATTCAGGGAAGATAAAATCTGTGTAGTCGTTCGCGTTGAAGTTGTCGAGAACGTGGAGCTTGTCGCCTTTTCCCCAGACAATCTTAATTTTTCCGCCGGAGACAACCCAGTTCCCAAAATATCCGCGGACTGTCGCCTCTTCAAGAATGTCTTCCGGATAATCCTTGATTGTTGAAGTGTCGGCTTTTAGCTTTACGTTCACATCGGAAACGTCTCCAGTGTAGTTCACGTCTAAAAGTCCGTACGCGCTTCCTTCCATAAGCATATTTTTGATATTGTCCTGACCTGAAACGCTTGAGTTCCATTCGTCGTCTTTGTCATAATGTCCAAGCCATGCGCGGCCTTTTACTCCAGCCTCGCCGTTTACTGTTACCGCCGGAGACGATGGAGTGTCATATGCGTAATCGTCATAATCCTGCGAAAAAGCGGCTGCCGACAGCAATGATGCTGCGATTGTTGTAAATAAAATTTTCTTCATAATTATTCCTTTTTTCTTAGATTATCGGAAAAATTCCATAAATGCCATTGTTTTATAAGATATTTTTTTTGACATAACTGATAATTTTTCAGAAAACGCGCAAAGCAAAGCCGAAAATGCAAAAAAAACAGCCTGAAAAAAGAGAAATCAGCTTTTTTTGCCGATTGACGTTTTTCAGGCTGCCTGCGTTAAAAAATCTGCTTGAAAATCTTTTTTAATTTTTAGATTTCAGATTTTTTATACTTTGAACAAGTCGATTTCAGAGCCGATTTTGTCTATAGAATCTTTTACCTTGTGCGAAATGTCGGACAAAGCCTCTTCCGCGCCGCTGATTCTTTCCGCTCCGTTGCTCATGCTTGTCATGCTGTCGCTCATCTTTCTTGTGATGTCTTTGAGAGATTCAATCTCTTTCATGATTTTCGCGTTGCGGTCAGACATTTCTTTTGAAGAAGAGCGCACATTGTTTGTGCTTTCGTTCATGTCTTTGAGTGAATTTACAATCTGCTCAGAGCCAATCTGCTGCTCGTTCATCGCGCCTTTAATCTGCATTACGAGCTGGTCTGTGTCCTGAATCTTGTTCGAGACAAGCGCGAGCGCGTCGCCTGATTCTGTCGCCGAAGAAACAACCGTTGTGATTGAGTCGCGGATTTTGTTGAGCTGGTCTCCGATTGTCTTTGACTGAGAAGAAGAAGTTTCGGAAAGCTTTCTGATTTCATCCGCGACAACTGAGAAGCCTTTTCCGGCCTCGCCCGCGTGCGCCGCCTCGATTGCCGCGTTCATTGCGAGAAGGTTTGTCTGCTCCGCGATAGAAGCGATTACAGCGTTTGCCTCCTGAAGCATTTTTGACTGGCCTTCGATTGACTTAATCTGGTCGTTCACATCCTGCTGCTTTGAAAATCCTGCCTGAGCATTCGCCGCAAGCTCCTCGAAAGAAGCCGCCATCTTGTCAACCGAGCTGTTCACGCTTGCGATGTTTCCGACCATCTCCTCGACAGCCGCAGTCGCGTCGTCAACTCCGTTCGCCTGCATTTCAATCATCGAGTTAAGATTTGTGATTGATGTCGAGATTTCAGATACAGAGTCCGCCGTCTGATGAACGCTGTTTGTCTGATGAGAAATCTGGTCTCGTATGTCTGAAATGCTCTGGATAATTCCTGAAATTGAGTCGGAAGTCTTGCTTGTGCTTTCTGACATCTCGTGTCCGGCGTTTGAAAGCATATCTTTCGAGCCTTTTATCTCGCTGATGATTTTTTGGAGACGGTCGCAGAAGAAGTCGAACTGGATTACAAGGTCTCCGATTTCGTCTCTGATAAGAAGTTTTACGCGCTTTGTAAGGTCTGCGTCTCCGCTCGCCATATCCTTGAGCGTGTTTGTAACGTTGTATATTCGCCACATTAGCCAGCGCACGAAAATTCCGCCTGCGATAATCAAAAGCGCGCAGAGAACGATGACTGCAGGAATAACGATTGCGACTGTCTGAGTTCTTACAGCTTCGATTGACTCAATGCTTTTTGCAAGGAAGAACATTCCGGTGATTCTGCCGTCGCCCGATGTGATTGGAAAATAATATCCGTAATATGAAAGCCCGCCGATTGAGACAGGACCTGCGAACGCGTTTCCGTCGTGAAGAACTGCCTCCTCAACAACGCTGTCGTCGAGCTTTGTTCCGACAACCGAATTTCCGCTTGCGTCGTGGAGGGTTGAAGCGGTTCTTACATCGTCTTTGAGAACTGTGCATTCTACGTTGTAGCTTGCCGCAATATAGTCGATTAAAGATGTTGTTGAAAGGTCGTAGCCTGTTACGACTGTTCCTGCGACCGAGCCGTTCACCATAATTGGCTCTGAGGCGATAATCGCGTAGTTGAAATTTGCCACGCCCTCGATTCCTGTTGACGAGTCGCCTGCGAGCGCGCTTGCGACAGTTCCGATATATGAGACATCAACTCCGTCTGTAACGTTCACGCCGCCGCCTTTGATGACTCTTCCGCGCGCGTCTGTAACAAACATAAAATCGATTTCAGAATTCTGTGTGTAAGATTCAACTGCGTGCTGAACTGCAAATGACGAGTCGTACTCGATTGCGCTTACAAGGTCTGGATTCTGGGCAATCAGCTTGGAGTAGTGCGAAAGCTCGTTTCCTCTTGATGATATATAAATTTCAACGCCGTCTGCTGTGTGGTTAAGGTCGTCGATGGTGTTGTCTATCATCTTGCTGTTGAAAATTCCAAGCGAAAGAATGCTCACGCCCACTGAGCTTACAATCACGCTCGCGCCGATTAAAAGCATAAGTTTCGTTGAAATCTTCATATTGCGCTTGGCTTTTGTATCAAACCTGTCAAGCTCTTTTTTAGCCATTTGAAGCACCTCTTTTTATTTATAATCAACTTGATTTAATTAGAGAAAATTGGAAAATTGTTTGCTTTATCTAGCCATTTTAAGGAATCTTTCCATTCCGTTCTGCTTTGCAAATTCGTCCTGAATCGGGAGCGCGATAGCCTTGAACGCCGCAATATCGATATCCTTGTTCTCAACGATGATTGCGCCTTCCGCTACAGTCTTAGCTTTTGAAGTTGAAGCCTGCTCGAATGTCTTCTGGCGTTCAATCTGTGTTGAGTAAGCTACAGCCTGCTCAATCCATTTTTTCTGCTCCTGAGTGAGCTTGTTGTAGAAGTCTCCGTTCACAAGCATAAGACGAGTTGTAAAGTCGTGTTCGGTCTCGCAGATGTATTTTCCGTTTCTTGCCTTGTGGTGGTCTTTCAAAGACATATTTGTGTAGTCGTTTTCTGCCGAGTCAACTTTTCCAGTGTTCA
>CAKUTI010000016.1 GCA_934691925.1 uncultured Treponema sp.
ATGAGCGACCGGGGGCTCGAACCCCGGACCCACAGATTAAGAGTCTGTTGCTCTACCAACTGAGCTAGTCGCCCGATTTTATCATTTACATTGCGTCCGACACGGGTCGAACGTGCAACCTACGGATTCGAAGTCCGTTACTCTATCCAGTTGAGCTACGAACGCAAGTCTAGGTTACAAACTTCAAAAGAAGCGGGTGCCTGGTGGGATTTGAACCCACGACAACCAGATCCACAATCTGGCGCTCTACCCCTGAACTACAGGCACCGTGTAACTGACGAGAAATATATTATCAGAAATCGCTAAAAAGTGTCAACAGCTGAATTTAAAATTTTTTGAAATTTTTTCGTTTTTTTTAAGTCAGGGCGGCTTTCCATCTTGTTTTTTAGCAGGCTTTAGAAATCTGAATCATTATTTTTGATTTCTCGTCTTGAAATCGCTTAAAAATAAAAATTGCTTCACTGCTGTCCAAAAAATAAGCGCTTTTATAGTCTGTAATAGTTTTTATCATCACACAAAAATTTATCACATAAGAAATTACAGACATGGATAAGCATAACGCAGCGAATCCTGCTTGTTTTAGCTTATGTTAATATATGCTTTCTCAGTGTTCTTTTTATGCCGGCAATAGACTTATGCAATGCTGGTCTATGATCCTGGGCTAGGGAAGTTGAGTGCAATTTTAAATTGGAATTACTGATGAATCAAGTTGGAATAAAATGTATTCTAAATTTAGTTCAATTTAAACTTAAATTGATTTCACTTTAAAATCAATTTGAATGCAACTTTAATCCAAATTGACTTCATATTAAAATCAAATTGAATACGCTTTTAATCCAAATTGATTTCACTTTAAACTTAAATTGGATTAAAATTTAAGCCAATTTGAGTTTTCCACAATGTTGTGTTCAGTCTTAAATAAATACAGGATTGCTGTATTGGACAGTCAGGCTGAGTCCTGTGAAAAACACTGTTGATTTCGCCTCTTAGACAAGGCTTCTAAGACTTGAGGAAAGACGGTATAGAAACATTCGTAGGCATTGCGGTAAATAAAGCTCTAAAAGGCCAAGTCAACAGCAGCAGAAGACCTTGGAAAATAAATCATATTTAAAACTCCTAATATAAAAATCCTGAACGCCGATAATTAGAAAGAAGATAAAAAATTTGATTAAGGGAATTTTATGGGTGACCAGGAAATTATAAGACAAAAGCAGAATCTGATTCTTGTGATGCAGGAGGAAAGCAAGCTTCTGGACTCAATCTTGAATCAGCAGGCTGTTCTTCATTCTTGCGTAAAGGAAAAAAACTGGGAAAAACTCAATGTGAATATTGAAAATCTTCAGGAGCTTAGCGACAAATTCGTTGAGCTTGAGGAAAAACGCGCTGCGCTTGCCGATTCTGCGGATAAAAATGACGCCGAGGTGAGGCCGGTTTTGAGCGAGGTGAGAGGAAAACTCCAGCGTTCAAAAATCGAGAACAAGGCTTTGAACGAATACATCGCGACCACGAGAAAATTTCTTCAGGGTGTTTTTGATTCTGTCGTTCCGCAGCGGAGAAACAAAGTCTATACGAAAAAAGGCGAAATCAAAAAGCCGGAGCTTAGCAGCGTGGTTATAAACCAGCTGATGTAGAAAATCGCTTTTGCCTTTCGGCAGATTTTTTTTGATTGTAAAAAATAGGAGAAGAATATGGCTAATTCATTTGCAGGAATCGAAATCGGAAAACGGAGCTTGATGGTTCATTCGCAGCAGGTTCAGACTGCCGGACACAATATTTCAAACGCAGACACGGAAGGATACAGCCGGCAGCGTGTCCAGGTAAAAGTCTTTGACCCGATTTACCGACCTGACCTTGAGCGGGCGGAAACAGCAGGCCAGATTGGGCAGGGAACAACTGTAGAAAGCATTAACCGGCTTCGTGACGAGCTTCTTGACCAGAGAATCACTGCGCAGTCAAACACGGAATCTTACTGGGCAACGCGCGAAAAATACTACACGATGATAGAAGATGTCTACAACGAGCCTGACGATATTTCAGTGCGCACAAATATGGACAAATACTGGCAGTCTTGGCAGGAACTTTCCGTTTATCCTGAAAGCCAGGCGGCGCGTCAGGCGGTCGCGACACGTGGCGAGACTTTGGCTGAAAGCATTCAGCAGCGTTACAAGGCTCTTTCCGGAATCGGAACTTTGATTAACGGAGATATCGAGGCGACAGTTCGTCAGGTGAACAACTACACAAAGCAGATTGCCGGCATCAACAAGGAAATCGTGAAGTCAAAAGCAATGGGCGACAATCCTAACGACTTGCTTGACCGCCGCGACCTTCTCGTGGAAAAACTTTCAAATTTAATCAATATCACAAGCGACAACCGCGACAGCGACGAGTTTATGGTTCATATGGACGGCCAGATTCTCGTTCAGGGCGGAATTGCGCGCGGATTCGATGTTGAGGCGAGCACAGACAACAACGGCTACAGCACAGTTGTATGGAGCGACAGCGGAAACAAGGCGCAGGTTTCAGGCGGAACTTTGGGCGCGCTCGTCGAGCTTCGCGATGTTGACATCCGCTCGGAAGTGCAGAACCTCAACACGATGACGATGAATTTCGCTGACCTTGTGAACGATGTCCACAGAAACGGAATCGGAATGAACAACGTTACAGGGCTTGATTTTTTTGTTCAGCGGCCTTTCGTGACAAGCACAAACGGAAATTTCGACAGGAACGGAGACGGAACTGACGATTCTTCATACATTTTCAGATTCACAGGAACAAATTCCCTTAATCCGCAGGACAAAGTCGGGCTTGAAGGCGTTATGACATTCTCTGGAAAAAACGGAAATATCACAGTTCCTTATCATCCGACTGACACAATCGAGGAAGTTGTGGCAAGAATAAACGATTCTGACGGCGAGGTTAAGGCTTATCTTGACCGCGACAGCCGTCTTGTTCTAAAAGCGACAACTTCTCTTGCAATGGAAAATCCTGACTTTGTAATCCGCCACGTTGAGGACTCAGGGCTTTTCCTTGCCGGATACTCAGGAATCTTGAACGCGTCTGGAGCGGCCGGAGCTTACGACTTTGCACGGGCAGACGCGGTGAACGCTCTTTCAGGAGATTTTGCGGTTGCGCCAGTCTTAAATCCTGCCGGCTACATTGAAGTGAATCCTGCGATAAAGTCTGATGTTTTGAGCGTTGCGGCGGCTTATCCGAACAATCAGGGAAAATCTATGATTGGAGACGGACGGGCGGCTGTTGAAATCGCCTCAATCAGAAACACTCAGGTGATGATTGGAAAAGACCGGACTTTTGATGACTACTTTGCGAATTCAGTGACAAATGTAGGATTGGAAGGCGAACAGGCGGAAACGAATCTTCTGAGCCAGAACGCGATTATGAACGACCTTCGCGACTTGCGAGACTCAATCAGCGGAGTGAACGTGGACGAAGAGCTTGCCGAGCTAATAAAATTCCAGCACGGCTACAATGCGGCGGCAAAGTTCGTCAGCGTGATTGACAATATGCTCGACACTGTAATAAACAGGCTTGGAGTTTAACGCGCGTTATGAGGCTGCATGCAAAGCCATGCTTGGGCGCGTAGCGTTGCGAAGTGCGCGTGCTATTTAGCCTGCCGGACGGCGAAGCGAACGGAGCAATGAAGCCGAGCAGGGCGAAATCCTGAAACACCCGGACAGAAGCGAGTGTCTGCACGAAAAGTGCTGGCACGAAAAGTGCAGAGACGAAGCTTAAGAAAAACGCCCGAATTTTGAATAAGGAGTTTTAAATGCCGACAAGAATATCAAGCCAGCTGAACAATAACAGGACTCAGTACAATTTGCGCAGACAGGAAGTCAAAAAGGCGAAAATTGACAATCAGATTGGAACACAGTCGAGAATTCAAAGCCTGCGCGACGACCCGATTGCGGCCGGACATCTTGTGAAATATCAGTCTTATCTGACCCGCGTGAACAATTTCGAGAAAAACGCGGCGACTTTGAGCGACCAGTTTGTCTACCGCGAGAGCTATATGTCTAATTCGCTTGACGTTATGCAGCGTGTGCGCGAGCTTGCCGTTACAGGCGCGAACGGAATTAACACGCATGAGGACTTGCAGAACATGGCAAGCGAGGTTGACGAGCTTTTAAAGGAGCTTGTGCAGAACGCTAATGCGGTTGGCCCTGACGGAAATGCGATTTTTGCCGGAACAAACACCGACGCGCGCGCTTTTGACGTGAGTCTCGGGGCAGTTTCAGGCTCTGATGTTCCTTTGATTGAAAAAGTCGAGTATAAAGGTTCTATAGACTTGAACAAAATCGAGGTTGACGAGAACAAATATATTTCTGTTGACAATGCTGGAAACCGCGTTTTCTGGGCTGAAAACCAGATGCTTTTCGGCGGACGTGACGCTTCTTCATGGCAGACAAAAGAGGATTCTGTAATCAGCGTGGACGGCCAGAAAATCGTTCTTGAGACAGGCGACAATGTCTATTCGCTTATCTCGAAAATCAACGCGAGCGGGGCTGCTGTAAAGGCTTCGCTTGATCCGGTCACAAACGCTCTCAATCTTATGACCACAGACGCAAGGCAGCTTTGGCTTGAGGATTTGAGCGGAAACGCGCTTAACGACTTGGGAATCATAAAAGATTCAAGCCAGCGGCCGCCTTACAATATCGGGAATTCCGTGCGCGTTACAGGCGGAAGCCTTTTCGACTCAGTTATCGCTTTGCGCGATGCGATGCTTTCTGGCGACAATGAGGCAATCGGCGGAAAAGTCCTGATGAGCCTTGACCGCGGAATCAACACTTTGACCGGCAGAATCGCAAAGTCAGGCGCGGAGTACGCAAGGCTTCAGAACGACATCACGCGGAATTCCGCAGTCGCCTTGAATGTGAACAGCCAGATTAGCCGCGAGGGCGACCTTGATATAACAAAGGCAATAACGGACGAAAAAATGCTCGAGTACACGCAGCAGGCGACTTTAAGCACTGCCGGAAAAATGTATTCTTCGAGCCTTCTGAATTACATGAGATAAAAATTTATAAGGATATTTTGACATGGAAGTTAAAACAAAGACGATGGGAAAAGTTGATGTCTCAGATGACAAAATCATCTATTTTCCATATGGACTTTTAGGATTTGAGGATTATCATAAATTCGCCTTGGTTGAGGCAGAGTACAAGCCTTTTTACTGGATGCAGTCTGTCGATGAGCAGAATCTAGCTTTTTTGATTATCGACCCGTTTATAATCGCCGAGGACTACGAGCTTGACGTTGACGACAAGACTTTGTGCGAGATTGAGGTTGAGTCTGCTTCTGACGTGATTGTTTTTGCGATTGTAACGGTTCCGTCAGACGGAAATCCTGTTACGGCGAATCTTCAGGGACCAGTTGTAATTAACAAGGTGAACAACAAGGCGATGCAGGTTATTCTTTCAGACACAAGATGGACGACGAAATTCAATATCGTTAAGGCTCTGAAAGCTAAAGGAGCGAAATAATGCTGATTTTGTCGAGAAAAGTTGATGAGAAAATTCGGATTGGAAACGATATTCTGATTCAGGTGATAAGCGTCTCAGGCGACCAGGTGAAAATCGGCGTTGACGCTCCGAAAAATGTGAAAGTTTTTCGTCAGGAAGTTTTTGACGACATTCAGAGGCAGAACAAGGAAGCCGCCGCAGGAAGCGTAACGCTTGAGGCTTTGGCGAATCTTCTTGAAAAAAAGTAGTTTTTTTGCTGTGTTCTGCTTATTTTTTGCTCTCGAGCGCAAGCTCCGCTTCTGATTTTCTGATGTAAACCGGGCCGCTGTAATCCGCAAGCGGCTCTTTTTTTTGCTCAATCATTTTCTCGGCGATTTTAAAAAGCGAATCTGTCGAAAGCGGTTCAGATTCTGTCCAGCAGATTTTTAGATTCGGCTCGAGATTTTTTAAGATTTCACCGAAGATTTTTGCGTCAGGTCCTGCAACAATGACAGCCTCATCTTTTATGATTTTTGAGAGAACTTTTTCCGCGGTTGTGTCCTCGGATTCCATCAAAGTCTCGTCTCCACGGTAAACTGCGGCGAAAAACTGGTCTTTTTTCGCGTCAATCACAGAGACAATCTGATTCGGAAAATTTCTGAACGGAAAAGCGTACACTTCAAGGCTTGGAATTCCGTAAATCGGAACATTGTGCGCAAGCTCAATCGCCTTTAGCGCGGAAAATGCAAGGCGCAGTCCTGTAAAAGTTCCCGGTCCTGAGCAGAGGGCAGTGTAGTCAAGCTCTTTCGCCTCAATTCCGGCTTCCTTTAGAACATAGTCAATCGCCGGAAGAATTTTCTGCGACTGTTTTTGTCCCAAATCCAAAGAAACTGTCGCCGTCATATTCTCATTTTTTGCCGCGATAGTCATATTTGCTGCCGCGGAATCAATTGCAAGTGCTTTCATTTTTATTTTATTTCCCCATAAGGCCAGTTTTCGATTTCGATTTTTCTTTGAGTTGTTCCTTCAACCGGCTCGATTTTCAGAATTATCGTCGATTTTGGAAGCTCTTCCATGATTTTCTCGCTCCATTCGATAATGCTCACGCCTTTTCCATAAATCAGGTCTTCCGCGCCGAGATTTATAAAGTCCTCGCCGCCGTTGAGCCTGTAAACGTCCATGTGGTAAAGCGGAATTTTTCCTTCATATTCAGAAATAAGACAGAAAGTTGGGCTTGTGATTTCGTCTTTGACGTTCAAAGCCTGAGCGATTCCTTTTGTGATTGTCGTTTTTCCAGCTGCAAGAGTTCCTTGCATCGCGAAAATTTCTCCGCCTTTAAGGAACGATCCGATTTTTTTCCCAAGCTCGATTGTCTCCTCAGCGGAATTTGTTTGAAAATTCAAGCGCACGGTAATTTGCCTTCGTTATCCATTTTTAGAATATAAGCCTTCAAGGCTGATTTTACTGGAATCAAAGGATAATCAATATCGGTCGCAGGGTCAATGTCAACGTATATATTTTTGTCTCCCAAAGGACCGACTTCAATTGTGAACGAGATTTTTATTTCTGTTGTTTTTGAAAGCATCTGCAAAGACGCGTAAGCCGTATAATTTCTTCTGTAGTAAATGTATGTGTCATCAGTCGAAATTCTTGAAAGTCCTAAAACTTGCATATGTTAAAACCTATATTTGCTTTTAAATTTCAGTAAAAACCATTTCAGTCATCATAATGGATTACCATAGCATTGATTCTGTTTGCGACAGCCTGTTCTATTTTTATGAACTTTATATGAAGAACAAAAACGTCCTCGCTTCTTTTTGTTGTCCTGACTATGACTCCGACTGCGGAATCCAAACGTTTCTTGTTGAACGGCCCTTTTATGTTTATGTTCTGCCCGGCTTTTATCGGAAGGCTTGTTGAAAGCTTGCAGCCTCCTGATGAAATGTCCTCGAGTTTTCCGTCATAGTCTTTTTCGGAGATTTTAAAGACTTCGCGCTCTTTCTTTCCTTTTTTTGCGATTTCGATTTTTACCGAGTTGAATTTGCATGGAAAATCGATGTCGGCGCGCTGCTGCTCGCGTTTTTGCAGATTCGCAATCTTGTCCGTGTGGGCGGCGATTATCTGCTGGCTGCCGTCTTTTCCCTTCTGAAAGCGCACAAGGCGAGACTCGATTGTGTACGGAGAACCGTCTTTTGCCTCAAAGACAAGCGATATTTTTTCAAGCGGCTTTGGAAGGTCGGTTTCAACATTCAGCTCGTTTGGAATGTCAATCACCATTCCATCAGCAAGATTTTCCGCAAGAACAAACCTGTAGTGGAAACCTTTTGCCTTTGTGTAGACAAATCCAGTTCCCACATCAAGCAGCTTTGTGTTTTTTATAACGTATTTTTGGTTGTAGACATTGAAAATTTTCTTTCTTAGCGAGAAAACGTACGCTTTTCCGTTCTCGTTTGAGGCTGAATCGTATTCCTTGAAAAGTTTTTTAAGAAGAGAATCAAAGACGTTGAAATCTTTCACAAGATAAAGAATGTTCGGAGTCTTGTTCCGTCTGCAAAAGTCCGAAAGAACGTCTTTCTCGTCTTTTTCGAGCCGGCATGCAGAGGAAACTTCGTTAAAATCTTTTTGCGTTGTGGGGCGCTTTTTCTTTTTTTCAAGATACGCTTCCGACTTGAAATATTTCGACAGAATTTTCGACACGAAAAACGCGCAGACAACACCAAAAACAGCGATTGCCACGATTATGATGATTGAGACGATATTTTGTCCTACTTCCTGCCTTGCAAGAATTGTTGAACCTGTGTTTCCGCCCATTATAATTCCTTGATTGAGTCAGCGATTGCCTTCAGGCGCGGGCTGATTTCGTATTCGGCAAGGTCGCCCATCAGAACTGTGTCGTTTGAGCTTATTGCGCCTTCAAAATCATTCAGAATTTGCGAGAAATCCGAAAAGAATTCGCCGAGAGGCTTTTCATCGATTTTAAAATTTCCGTATACATCAGGAAAAAGAGCCGAAAGAGAAGCCGTATGGCAGAATTTGTCGATTAAGTCCGCAAGAACTGTAATCAGAGCGTTCGCTTCCTTGTCTTTTCCAGCCTGCAGCTTGCCTGGAAGCTCCTGAATCTTTTCAGCAAGGCTTTCGCAGTCTTTCGATTCCTGCACAAACATATTTTTGATGTCTGACTGCGAGATTGTTATGAATTCAAGCTTTTTCGCTTCCTCAACCGGCTTTTTGCAGGTTTCGTCAAAATGCTCCGCATCGACTGCGTTTCCGTTCAGGGTGATTTTTATTGTTGTCGCGTTGTTTTTCTCACATTCTTCTTCAAAAGATTTTAAAACGTCGCCGATTGTCTTTTCGTCTTCAAGTTGTATGTCGATTTTTTCGTCGTTTACATAAAATTCCATAATTTACACATCCTAAAAGCCCAAAGTGCTGTATAGAAATTATCGGCATTTGCCTTGAATGATTATACTACTGTTTTCCGCTATTTGCAAAATTACTTATCGTGCTTGACTGCGCGTTAAGGCTGTTGAGCGTTCCTTCCATCTGTCCGTATTTGCTTCTAAGATTTGCCTCTTTCGAGGCGATTTGAGTCTCAAGCCTTTTGATTTTTGATTCCGAGGCTTTTATCTGCGTGTCGAGATTCCGATTTTTTGTCGCGATGATTCCGCCGCTTTGAACCCACGCCGTAAGCTGCCTGTCGAGCGCGTAGCCGATTCCTGAGTCAATAACAAGGTCGCCGTCAGAATCATATCCGAAGAGATTTTTTATCTGGTCAAGGTCGTTTTCAAGCGATGAGTCGAGCTTTTTCTCGTCGATTTCAAGATAGCCGCGCATTTGAGCCGCGTTGTAGCCTCCTGAGCTTCCCGAGGCTCTGCTTGAAATTCCTATCTGGTTCAGCATTGTTATTGTCGCGCTTTCGTTCCAGCGGTAGCTTCCTGTCACAATCGTTCTTAAAGATGATTTTCCGTTTGTGAGCGAGAAGTCGCCCTGAAACATTCCAAGCTGCTTTTCCGCCGCGTCTTTTTCATCCTGCGAAAGATAGTCAAGCTCCGAGATGACTTCCGGCTTATTGTCGCTTAGAATATTGATTTCAGCCATGACCTGGTTGTATTTTCCGACAAATTCTATCAAAGCGTCTTTTGCCGAGTCCTTATCAGGCGAGATATTTATTGTTGCAGTTTTTTCTGTAGGTTGCTTAACGTTCAGCGTAACGTGCGGCACAACATCGTCAATCTTGTTTGTCGGCCGCCTGATTGTGATTCCTTCATATTTTATGACCGCGTCTCCAGCCTCGCTTATCGGATTCACAGCCGTGTATCCAAGATTTTTTTTCTCGTCGTAAAGAGAAACTGGCGAAACTAAAATTTGCGTTCCTGTGTTTCGGTTTCTCACAACGAGACTTTCGATATTCGGATAGTCGCGGAGCGAGATTTCGACCGTTTTTTCTCCAGTTGTCTCATCTGCCGAATATTTGCTTGTGTCGATTTTTTCTTCGCTTCCGTCTGCGTTATGAACATAAAATTCCGCCGCTCCTGAAATCGGAACAAGCGGCTCTGATGGAACAGGCGGAAGATTCGTCTCGCTCTGCTCGTTTTCAATTGTGATTGTCTCGTAAGTCGCGGTTCCTGCTTCTGGAAGCTCCGGGCGGGTAGTGCGCTTTATATTAAGCTCCTCTGTGATGTCTTCTGTTTCCTGCGTCGAGAAAGTGAACTCAAGCCGCTCTGAATCGACAGACTTGAATTCGTCGCCGATTTTTATACTGTAGCCGCTTCTCGGCGGAACAATGATTTTTTTTGAGTTCTCATCTGCCGTAACTTGCTCGGTTGTCATAGCAGGCATTCCAATCTGCTCGACTTCCGGGAATTTCTGCTCTTCCGGCGGATTTTCAAGCTCTTCCACCGATGAGGCGATTTCGGTGATGTCTTTCCTGTTTTTTTCAACGATTTGGTTTTCAAGCGCGTATTTTAAAGCGTCGTCCTTGAATACAAGCCGGCTGTCGTTTCCAGTTTTAAGAGATTCTATTAAAAGCGATGATTTTGAGTCGTTCACGCCAACAAGAGATACTTTCAGCGTGTTTGTGCTTCTTTTGTTCAGTGAAGTTATGAAATCTGTGAGTTTTCCGCCTTTCCAGTTGAATGTGATTGTCTTGTCTGCAACCTGAAACGTATATTTTCCTTTCGGAACCGTTGAATTTTTTGCCATCTCCCCGGAGAGAAACCTGTCTGCCTTCGCTTCCTGAATCACGTCTATTTTAAATGATTCGTATGAAGCTTCTCTTCCGGCTTCTGCCGTGATTGCGTTTTCTTCTGTTGATGTAGCAAGCTTATTGTTGAACGGATTTTCAAAAGAGTAGAGATTTTTTGTGCTTGTGCGCAGCGACGACATTCTCGTGTTCATGTCTCTCCACGCGCTTTGCTGTTCTTTGTACCTGTCAAGCGATTCCTGCTCATGGTTGAGAGGAATCCGCTCTTTTTTCATCAGGGCTTCAATATAATCGTTTGTCTTATATTTGTCACTGACGCCAGGTATTGAAATATCAGCCATAGTAATTATCCCCTCAGATTACTTTGCCGCAAATTAAATCATCTCGTCAAACAGAAGACCGATAGCCTTCCTGATTCGGACTTTTAATTTCTGGACATCTTGGGATGGTATCTCCTTGATGACTCTGTCGGTCGATGGGTCGATTATTGAAACAACAACTTGATCCAATTCCTGATTCACAGAAAAAGTGACCTTTCGTCCCATAACAGCGTCTGACAGCCTTTGCAGCTGCCTTACATCTTCCTTTACTTGGGCGATGTTTTCGGTAATGTTCTGGACCACTTGCGCAGCGTCAGCCATGGGAGTTTCTGCCGTTTTTATCGCTTCCGCAGATTTTGCGCTGACTGTTGCTGTTCTTCCGGAGTTGTTTTTGAAGCGGCCATCCATTGCCAAATTCTGCCCGATTGAATTTATAACATTCATAGGGCTTTTTCCTCCTGAAAAATAAGAAGGAAAGAGGGGCGCACCCCTTTCCTTCACGTCTATCTAACCGTAAAAGACAACATCCAGAAGTCTCTTTTGACTAGAAATCCGATTTTTATTATTGGTAAAAAAACTAGCGAAGCAGTGCGAGTACGTTCTGAGACTGTGAGTTAGCCTGTGCAAGCATTGCTGTACCAGACTGTGTAAGAATCTGGTTCTTAGTGTATTCAACCATTTCAGAAGCCATGTCTGTGTCGCGGATGCGTGATTCAGCTGCCTGAAGATTTTCAGCAGCAACAGCAACTCCGTTTGCAGCCATCTCAAAGCGGTTCTGATAAGCGCCGAGGTCAGCTCTCTGTTTTGAAACTGTTTTAAGAGCTTCGTCGATTGAGCCGATAGCCATATTTGCTGTATCTGGTGTCGAAATTCCGATTCCGCCTTCTTCACCCTGCGCGCCTCTGAGACCGAGCGCCTGAGCTGTCATTGTTCCAATGAAAGCCTGAACACGCTGATCCATATTTGCTCCAACCTGGAACATCATTACGCGGCCAGAAGCTGAGTCCTGAGCAAAAGCGCCTGTAAGAGTGTTCATGCCGTTGAACTGAGCCTGAGAAGCGATGCGGTCAACCTCTGCTACAAGCTGAGAAACCTCAACCTGAATCTGCATGCGGTCTTCATCAGAATAGATTCCGTTTGCTGACTGAACTGCAAGCTCACGGATTCTCTGAAGAATGTCTGTAGTCTCCTGCAAATATCCTTCTGTTGACTGGATGAAAGAAACGCCGTTCTGAATGTTTCTGTTAGCCTGATTCAATCCGCGAATCTGGCTGCGCATCTTTTCAGATACTGCCAATCCTGAAGCGTCATCTCCAGCTTTGTTGATGCGTTCTCCTGAACTAAGTCTTTCAATGTTGCCTACGAGCTGATCGCTGTTTACACCCAAAGTGCGGTTAGCATACATTGAGCTCATGTTGTGATTAATTACCATATTTGTGCCCTCCATGATAAATAAAACAATTCAACATCATGTTGTAATGTTCCCTTTTTTCTGTGCAGGCTGCAGCCGGTTATTGCGCCCCCGGATGCGGGTTTAGACCTTTACAGTGGGAATTGACCATTAACCTTGCATTAAGAGTCAATTTCCACCGTCACAGAAAAACATGGACGGCTTGTTTTCAAAGAACTGCGGCGTAGCTAAACTTGCGCCGTTATATGCAAAAATCTGATTTTTTCTGCAAAACGAGTTATTTGAATTCTAGATGATTTTAAGGATTTGTAAAGAGGCAAAACGAAAAATCACCGCGAATTTTTGATGTCCTGAAAAAAATAATCAAGACACCAAAAATTATAATGTACTATCTGAGCAAAGACAATACGTTCTGAGACTGAGAATTAGCCTGCGCGAGCATAGCTGTTCCAGCCTGAGAAAGCACCTGGTCCTTTGTGAACTCAACCATCTGCTTAGCCATGTCAGCATCGCGGATTCTTGATTCTGATGCCTGGAGGTTTTCAGCAGAAACGTTCAAGCCCTTGACTGCATATTCCATACGGTTCTGATATGCGCCGAGGTCTGCACGCTGTTTGTTGATCTTTTTGAGAGCTTCGTCAATAGTACCGATTGCGCGGTTGGCCAATTCTGGAGATTCCAGACTCAAAACATTTTCAGATCCTGTCTCGCGCACGCCGAGAGCAGCCGCTGTCATTGTTCCGATGAAAACCTGCATTCTCTGGTCCATGTTTGCTCCGATGTGGAACCACATAGAACCTGTTACTGCGTTTTCTCCGGACTGAGCTGCAAAGCGTCCTGTGAGCATGTTCATGCCGTTGAACTGTGCCTGAGAAGCGATGCGGTCTACTTCAGCAACGAGCTGTGAAACTTCAACCTGAATCTGCATACGGTCTTCATCTGAATAAATGCCGTTTGAAGACTGAACTGAAAGCTCGCGGATTCTCTGCATGATGTCAGTTGTTTCCTGCAAGTAACCTTCTGTCACCTGAATGAAGCTGATTCCATTCTGAGCGTTCTGCGAAGCCTGGTTCAAGCCGCGAATCTGGCCGCGCATCTTTTCAGATACTGCGAGTCCTGACGCGTCGTCTCCCGCACGGTTGATTTTTTCGCCTGAAGAGAGTTTCTCCATGTCTTTTGAAAGACTGAGACCTGTTACACCAAGCTGTCTGTTGGCGAACATTGCGGACATGTTGTGATTGATGACCATAATTTTCCTCCGTGGAAATTGTGTCAGACTGAAATCCTTTTCAATCTGTTTGTAAAAGGAAACTTCTGTATTACAAGGCTACATCCGTTTCCTTCTACGTTTGACTTGCTTGGGCGCCGTTCTTCTACGAAGACTTAAACGCTCATAGTTCATCATTAGTTAGTTTCGGCAGACAAGACGAAAAACTTTAGCGAAAAATGGAAAAAAATCAAAGATTTGTGATTTGCGGTAAGTTGAAAGTTGCTGGCGTTTAGTCCATGGTTGAAAAATCAGATGAGGAAGATTTAAGAATTTCTTGCTCGCAATTTTTAGTTGAATTAGCGCAGATGCTGAAATAAATTCAGCATGACGTGTTTTTTTATAAAATTAGTCGTTGAGCCGCATTTAATGCAAAAACTGACTAAAAATCAGAATAACGCTACTTTTTAGTCAGTTTTGTTGTCTGTCAGAAAGTTTTGAGAATTTCGGCGATTTTTCTTACCGCTTTTCCTCTGTGCGAGATTCTGTTCTTTTCCTCCGCGGAGATTTCTGCGACGGTTTTTCCGTATTCCGGAAGATAGACAATCGGGTCGTAGCCAAAGCCGCCGTTTCCAGCCTGCTTGCTGATGTCATCGATTAGCTCGCCTTCAAAAATATCCTGGGCAACATAAAGCTGGTCGCTTTTCACAAAAAGAACCATAGCGCAAGTGTAATGGCATTTTCTGTTTTTAGAGCCGGTCTCGTTGAGCTGCTCGATTAGAAGCCTGTTCTGCTCGTCCTGCGGAATTTTCTTTCCGTCTGGGCGGCCATGCGGAAAGCCCGGGCCTGCGTATCTCGATGTGAAAATTCCAGGCTCGCCTGAAAGCGCGTCAACGCAAAGTCCTGAGTCGTCCGCGATTACAGGCTTGTTCACAATTTGCCACAAAGCTTTCGCCTTGATTATGCTGTTCTCGTAGAATGTTGAGCCGGTCTCGTCTGGATTGAAGTCGATTCCGTCGTCCGCAGGAATCCTGATTTCGTAGCTCGTCAGAATTTCCTGCATCTCTTTTTGCTTGTGTCTGTTTCCTGTTGCTAAATATAAAACCATAATGGACGGAATTTTAATGAATCATCGATTGACAGTCTAGTTTTTATTCTTTTTCAGTATCCTCATCGCCTTTGTTTTCTGAATTTTCAAGCTCCCCAAAAGTTTTTTTCGCGCAGAACAGATAAAATCCGACAGTTCTCGGCTTTAATCCGAGTTTTTTCGCGATTTCGTTGTTTGAAGGGCTTGTGACGCAGCTTCTTGTCAAAAGCGCGTTGTTTTTTATCCAGTTTTTGCTCTGGTTTTCGTATCTTTCTTTTAGATTGCTGTACGAAAGCGCGTCGTTTTCTAAAGTCTGCATTTCAAGGCCGTATTTTCTGCGGAAATAAAACGCGTTGTTCCGCTTTGCAATCAGTTTTTCACGTTTTTCTTCTTTCTTGAAAGCGACGTTTTTCATTTCCTGCACGAGTTTTTGAAGAGCGTCTTCTGTCAGACCTGTGAAATCGCTTATTTTTGAAATCAGGCTGTCGTCAATCTCTCGGCAGGCTTTCAATGTCAAAATCAGCATTGTAAGAGCTTTTATTTTCATCTTGCATTTTGAGCCGTTTTTAAGAATTTTCTGGTTTTTGTTTTCGGATTCTGAAATATAGTCCTCGAATTTTGATGAATATTCGTCTTTTGATTTTCCAGCCAGAAAAATTCCTGCGGTCTTGTTGCTGATTTCTTCCTGCATGCGCTTCTTTTCCCACGAGATTTTTCTAAATTTGATGCAGCCACGCAAAAAACTTTGGAGACAGCCTTGCGTCTCGTCGAAATTTTTTAGAATCAAGATGATTTTTTCCCGAAAGTCAATCAGAAAATCGCTTTTTTCGTCCTCGTCAAAATCCTGAAGACCGTAAAAATTCGGCTTTGTGTAAATTTCGGCCCATAAAATATTGATGATTTCCTGCTTTTTGATTTTGTTTTCCCTGAATAAATTCGGCAAATCGTTGATGTTGACTTTTTGCATATTTCCTCCGTCTGAGAACTGATATGCAAAAAACGTGCCAACCGCCAAAAAAACAGCTGAAATTTGGAAAAACAACAAAAAACAACAATTTTCCAACAAAATCTAACAAGAAAACAGCAAAAAACAACAGAATCCAACAAAAAACAACAAAGTAAAAAAGAAGAATGACAAAAAGAGGGTAGGAAATTGAAGAGCGGAAAAATTGGAAAAAATCAAAAATTTCCGAAAATTAAGAATTGAATGAAAAGTTCGGATGATGGAAATAAATTTCGTAAAAGTTAAAGATTGACGAAGTGTCGGAAAAAAATTGAAAAATCTAAAGTCGAAGCAAAAAAAGAAAACAAAAAATTTCAAAAAAATCCAGCAAAATTAAAAATCGAATTTTGCTGGACTTCATTCTAAAAAAAATTATTTCAGGACTTTCGCAAATTCTTGGCAGATTTTCTCTGAAACGTCCTTGATTTTTCCGTCGATGCTCAGTCCTGCCGCGTTTTTGTGACCGCCGCCACCGAATTTTGCCGCAATCGCGCTCACATCAACTTTGTCTCTTGAGCGGAATCCGCAAGTGCAGGTAAGCTCGCTGTCCTGCCGGATAAAAAGCACCGCCTCAACACCATCAACGGAAAGCAGAAGAGAGTAGAGCGAGTCGCTGTCACGTCCTTCCTGGCCCCATTTTTTTGTGTCTTCCATTGTCTCGTATGTGACGACAAGCTTGTTGTTGTATCTTCTTTCTGCGCGGTCGAGCATTATTCCGAGAAGTTTCCGCGTTGAATACGCTTTTCCGCCTGTTATTATGTCGTAAATTTTCCGTGGATTCACGCCTGCCTCCACAAGCCGGGCTGTCTGCCGGAAAAATTCTGCCGAGCCTGTGTCAAGAAATCTGAAATATCCTGTGTCTGTCGCCATTCCGAAGAAGAAATATTCCGCAGCTTTTGGAGTGAGCTTTCCAACAAGTTTTTCGTAAATCTGCTGGACAAGGCAGCAGCACGCAGGAGATGTCGGGTCGATGATGCTGTTTTCTGTCATTTCGGCAGTTTTATGATGGTCGATTGTGAATGTGTCGAGATTCTTAAAATCGCCTTCGATGTCGCCAAGACGGCTGTATTCCGAGCAGTCAAGCATTATGAGCGCGGCTTTTTTCCGCTCCGGCTCGGAAAGAAATTTCATCTCGTTGCTGAAAAGCCTTGCTTGCGGCTTTATCTCGTTTCTCTTGAACGGTCCTGCCGACAAAAGCTGGTATTCAAGTCCTTTTGACTTTAGAATTTCCGCAAGCCCAAGACAGCTGAAAATTGCGTCTCCGTCAGGTTCTCTGTGTCCTATCACATAAAAAAAATTGTGTCCGTTCAAAAAAGTCTCAAACTGCTTGATTTTTTCATCTGAAATAATAATCATTTTTTCCTCATGCTTTTATTTTATTCGTATAAAAAAAATAGGCTGCCATTTTTCAACAGCAGCCGTAGATTATAGATTATTTTTTAAGTCGATTCCAGCAAGACGAATCTTGCGGAAGAAATTTAATAGACGATTTCAAGAGTGTCCTTGTCAGCGTCATCAACCTGATAAGAACTGTCTGCAACTCCCCAAACTGAATCAGCGCGTGAAGTCGGCATGTTCAAGATGACTCTCTCGAATGAGCCGCTGCGCGAAATTACTGTCATATATGGAGACATCGCTTTCGGAAGGCTTCTGAAAGTGAGCTTCGCGTCAGCCTTTTTCATGCTTGAGTACCATTTTTTCGGAATTGTGACAGAACCGACATCTCTGTGGCCTTTCGCATAAGTTACAATGTAAGCGTCTTTATGATCCAAGACTTTGTAGATTGTAACATTGTGATAAGAGACTTCAGACTCCTGAAACGGATACTTGTATTCGCGCTGCGCGCTTTGAGCGGCAGATGAGAACAGAATTCCAACAAGAATCAACGCTGACAAGACAAATGATTTTTTCATACAAAAACTCCTCTTTGCTCCGCCAGTCTTTTAGATAAGCGCGAGCATGATTGCTTTAATCGTATGCTTGCGGTTTTCTGCTTCGTCCCACACTTTGCTTGCGGAACTTTCAAAAACATCTTCGGTAACTTCCTGGCCTAGAACAGCCGGCAGACAGTGCATAAAGATTGTGTCTTTCCTGCCCGTGGCAGCCATCAGATCCTTGTTTACCTGATACGGTCTCAGCAAAAGGGTTCTTTCTTCTTTGAGCGCTTCCTCGCCCATCGAAACCCATACATCAGTATAAAGGCAATCCGCTCCTTTTACAACTGAAATATCATCAGAAATCTCAATTTTTGAGCCACTTTTTGCCGCGAGCGGAGCGCAGATTTCCTGAATGTCTTTTGGAGGGAAAAGCTCTTTAGGAGCGAAAATCGCAAAGTCGATTCCAAGTTTTGCAGAGATAATCATAAGAGAACGCGCAACATTGTTCCGTCCGTCCCCGCAGAAAACCCATTTGAGTCCTTTGAGTTTTCCAAAATTTTCTTTAAGAGTCATGATGTCGGCTAGGGCCTGTGTAGGATGAAAGTCGTCGGTAAGACCGTTGATTACTGGAATTCCTGAAAATTCTGCGAGCTGCCTAACGTGGTCCTGCTTGAATCCTCTGAACTCAATTGCGCTGAACATTCTTCCGAGAACTCGTGCTGTGTCTTTTACGCTTTCTTTTCCGCCGAGCTGAATATCCTGAGTTGACATGAAAACCGGATGTCCGCCTTCCTCGCCGAACGCTGTCTCAAAAGAAGAGCGTGTTCGTGTCGAGCGTTTCTCAAAAATAAGTGCGATTGTCTTTCCCAAAAATCTCTGGTGGATTTCGCCTGAGTGCGACTGTTTTTTTACCAGAAAAGCGTAGTCGAGAATCTGCAGAATCTCTTCAGGCTCGTAGTCAAGCCAAGTTAGCAGCGAGCGGCCTTTAAAAGGAGACTCAAATTTTTCAGCTTCCATCTTCTTCCTCCTGAAAATGCGCATAAATAAGAAAAGCTAGCCATTTCTGACTAGCTTTTATCAAAGTAGGGGCAATAGGACTTGAACCTATGACATACGGAATATGAGTCCGGTGTTCTACCAGCTGGACTATGCCCCCAAGTGATGTATTTATCTTATAACACTTGATGATTTGTGTCAATAGCAAAAAAGATTATTTTTCATTTATTTTTGAATTTTTTATTTCTTTTATGAATTCGTCCAAAGTCTCAAAATGTTTGTAGACAGAAGCGAAGCGGATGTAAGCGACTTTGTCTGTCTTGTAGAGGCGGTCGAGGACAAGCTCCCCGAGCTTTTCTGTCGGAATTTCACGGCTGGTTTTTCCAATCATCACGGCCTGGTCGTAAATGTCGTTTGTGATGTTCTCGATCATGTCGGATGTTACAGGGCGTTTTTCAAGCGCGCGCTCGATTCCTTTCTCGAGTTTCGCCTGGTCGAAAGGCTGCCGTCTTCCGTCTTTCTTCACGACCATGAATTTTTTCTCTTCGATTCTTTCGTAGCTTGTGAAACGGTATCCGCAGCTCATGCATTCGCGCCGTCTTCTGATTGATTCTCCGTTCGCCATTGTCCTTGATTCAAGAACTTTGTCGTCAAGGCTTCCGCAGTAAGGACATCTCATTTTTTTCCTCCAGAACTAGATTTTAGAAATTCCATTCGCTGAAATTTATGGAAAATGTCTCTTTATATGAAGAAATCTCTTTCTTTTGCGTTTTTTCGCGCTGCTCGTGCAATTCGTTTTCGTGGCTCAGGCAGAAAGTCGAGATTTCTTTTTCGTCTTTCTTGGTTTCAAAATTCTTTTTGACTTTGAGAACCACAAAAATCAGGCAGAGAATCATGGCGGAATGTGGCAGCCAGTTCCCGAACCGTGCGAAAATTGTCATCTGACGCTCGAAAATCGGAACTTTGCATGAAAGCGAGCCTTCCTCGAAAAGCGGGAGAGAAGCTAGAACTTTTCCCGTCGGCGATATGACGGCCGTAAGCCCCGCGTTTGCCGAGCGGATTGTCGTTGTTCTGAATTCTATGCTTCTGTAGTGCGCGACCGCGAAATGCTGAGTTTCGGCGGATTTTGTCTTTGACCATGAGTCGTTTGTTATGTTCACGAAACATTCCGTTCCTGAAAGAAACATCGCCCGGCAGACTTCGATTGCGGAGTCGTCAAAGCAGATTGGAGTTGTGATTTTTACAGAATTTTTTTCGCTTTCGTTTTCATCGCCGGATTTTTTTTCTACAAGGGAAATCACGTCGAATTTTGAATTTTTCTCCGGCTGGCTTGAAACGAGCGGAATTTCAAAAACGACAGGCTTCTCTCCCGGCGCCCAGCCGTAGCTGCCTGCGATTTTTTTCACGACTTTTCTGACCGCCTGATATTGCCGCCCCGGAATTCGCTCCGCGAACGGAACAAGATGCATTTTTATGTACGCGCCGCGGAATTTTCCGTTCTTGTCGAACAAAAGCGCGCTGTTTCCGTAGTCCTGCTTTTCGGCGTTCATTATGTAAGGACCGCCGATTACAAAAGGCGTTCTAAGATTTTTTATGAAAGGCAAAAGAGGCTCGTCTTCAGGATAATGATTGTAGAAACTTTCCGCGTTCGGAAATCTCTTCGCAAGGACTGCCTCGCTCCACACGACAAGGTCGGTCTCCTCGCCGTATTTTGAGCGGATTTCTTCAGTTCCCTGTTTTGAAAGCTTCTGCGAGATGTAGATGTTTTCTCTTTGATTCCGGTTCCATGAGTCATTGTTCTGCTGGACGAGAACTGTATTCATCGTTTTGGCGGGCTTGCGTTCTTTTAGAATCTGATACGCGCCGTAGACTGTTGAAATCAGAAAAAAAGTCGCGCAGCAGAGAAAAGTCTGCCTGAAAGCGTGAAAAATTTCTTTTTTTGCCGCGCAGTTCTGGATTTTTCCTAAAATCAAAATTACCTCGCCTAAGCAGCTAGAAAAAAACACGAAGAGAAAAGTCACGCCCCAGACTCCGGTGATGTCTGCAATCTGCGTGATTAGCGGCCATCTGAAAGCCGTCATCGAGACTGTTCCCCACGGATATGCCAAAAATCCTGTTGACTTGCACCATTCGTAAATCACATAGACAAAAGTGAACCACAAAATCTTAAACGGAATCTTGAAAAGTGATTTTTCCGAATTTTCTTCCAGATTTTCAGACTTTCTTGAATACAAAATCGGAAAATAAGAGACAAAACTTATGAATCCTCCGATGAAGCCTGTTCCCGCAAGCGACGCTCCGAGCGTGAAAACTGCGAATCCGCGGAAATTTCCAAGCCAGAAGCTCGAAAGAAGATGGCAGACCGCAGCCTGGATATATCCGCAAAGAAAAGCCGTCTTGTATGACTTTGAAGTGTTTATCGCGATGTAAAGCGGAGCCGCTGAAAAAAGTCCCGCCACAGGAATTCCATAAAGATAAAGATTGTTTGGTATACCTAATGAAAGAATACAGCCCGAAAGCAGAGAATAAAAAACTTGTAAAATGGGGAACATATCGATATAATTTTATTATCTTGTTTTTTTTAATGCAATGATATGATATAGAAAAAAAGTTGGGGATATTCAGGTGGAGCTTATTAACGAAATTCACAAGTCAGAGTATTTGGCTTCGCCCCAGGTTGTTGTTGAGACTCCAGGGCGTTTTCATCTCATCGGCGAACATTCTTGGTTTTTTAGAGACAAGACTCTTTCGATGGCTGTGAATCTTCCTGTCTATGTTGCAGCTTCGCTCCGTGACGACGGCGGAGTTCATTTTTATTTTCCTCAGCTCAAAGACTCAAAAAAATCCACTCTTACAACACTGAAATATAAAAAAGAAGATAAATGGGCAAATTCCATAAAAGCCGTGCTTTTCGGCTTTGTTTCAAGCGGATACGACTTAAAAGGAATCGATTTTACAGTTTATTCGGATATTCTTCCTTCCGCCGGATTCGGAATTGCGACCGCGATGAAAGTCGGAACTGCCTATGCGGTGCGGGAGCTATTGAATCTTAATATTGATGACGACGCGCTTCTCCGTGTTATCGAGCGCGGAAACAGAAAATTTCTTGGCGCGCAGAACTATGTCTCTGACTTTTTCGCTGCGATTCATTCTGAAGAAAAATCGCTGATTTTGACCGACCATTCATCAAAGGCTTACGAGATTCTTCCGTGGAATTTCAACAAGAAGATTCTCCTTGTTGACGCGAAAGTTCCAAGAATCGAGATTTGGGACGAGAACATGATTCGCCAGCCTGAATATGCGTTGATTCTCGGTGAGCTGAAAGAGACAAAATCGAATGTGAAGGGCGGCTGGATTTACGAGGAGAATCCGCATGAGGTGAATCTTGTGCTTTCAGCGACTCCAGAGCCTGTCCACAAAAAGCTCAACTCGATAATGAAAGAGCACGAGTACGTCTTGAAGGCTAGCGACGGAATCAGAAACGGAGCGTTCGGCTCGTTTGCCCGCGCGGTGAATATGAGCCACGAGAATATGCGCGACGAGTACGAAATCTCCTGCCCGGAAATCGACTGGCTTGTGAAGCGGCTTCTTGAGATTGAGCCGAACAATGACGACTCGCGGAATCCTTTTACGTGCGGAAGAATAACTGGAAAAGGCTTCGGACGCTGTATGTATGCGATTTTGGACGAGCATAATGTTCCAGAATTCAAGAAAAAGCTTGTGGAATTCACGAAAATATTCGGCGCGCATGCGACCTGCTACGAAGTAGAGCCTGCAAGAGGTGTTCATATTGTCTCTTAATAACGACAGAAAAAAAATCCTTATTTCAAATGACGACGGAATCGGAAGCGATGGCTTGAAAGCCTTAAAGGAAGAACTTTCAAAAGTCTGCGATGTTTACGTTATGGCTCCGTCTGAGAACCAGTCGGGAGTTTCTTCAAAAATCTCGCTTGGAAAAAAACTTGAATTCGTGAAAGTTTCAGAGAACGAATATTCATGCTCGGGAACTCCTGCCGACTGTGTTATAAGCGCGCTTTGCCACGATTTCTTCGGTTTTGGCTCAGAAAATAAAAGCGAAAAATATGTGAAATTTGATGCAGTTTTTTCTGGAATCAACAGAGGACCGAATCTTGGAACCGACACGCTTTATTCAGGAACGATTGCGGCGGCACGTCAGGCGGCTTTGTATTCGTTTCCCGGAATCGCGGTGAGCCTTGAGTCTCCTGAATTTGACTATTCTGACTCGAATTTTAATTTTGCTCCGCTTGCGAAATTCTGCGCGAAAAATCTTGATTCGCTGATTTCTCTTTGCAGAAGCGACTTGTTCGTGAGCATTAACGCGCTTTCATCTGAAAAATACAGCAGGGCTGAGTTCACTTCGCTTTGCAGGCGCGACTACAACGACAATCTTGAAATCCTAGAAAAATCGGCTGAAAAATGCGCTGGAGCTTGCAGGGGCGGAAAAATCGTTACGGAAGGCGGCTCTGACTGCGACTATCTTGCTGT
This sequence comes from uncultured Treponema sp., assembly GCA_934691925.1. Classification (GTDB taxonomy): domain Bacteria; phylum Spirochaetota; class Spirochaetia; order Treponematales; family Treponemataceae; genus Treponema_D. The sequence goes on from CAKUTI010000016.1 coordinate 23,067, forward strand.
GCGGAACGGAAAAATTTCCATCTCACTGATTCATGTTAATCCTGAGTCTGAAAAATATTCGGGCGAAATAGAATTCAAATTTTAGTTTTTGGCATAAGGGCGGGATTTTATGGCAGAAAAAAATATCTTGAAAGACGGAATTGAAATGTACAGAAGAGGAGATTATTCGTCTTCGCTTGCTTTTTTTCTTTCTCTCCCTGACGAAAACGGCGCGGACAAAGGCGAGCTTGCCTATTACATCGGGCTTTGCTACGCGAAAATGAGCAGATACGAGGACGCGCTTCTTTATCTTGAACAAGTTGTAACTTCTACCGAAAATTTAGACAGAATCCTGCAGTGCAGATATATTCTCGCGGTGATTTACGCGAACAGCGGAAGAAAGCGGCTTGCGGAATTCGAGCTGAACAAGCTTTTGGAAAGCGGATACAATCCGTCAAAAGTCTACGCTTCTCTTGCCTATGTTTACTGGGCGAGGGGCGAAAACGAGAAAAGCATTGAATTTTACAAGAAATCTCTTGAAATCGATGCGGACAATCCGACTGCCCTGAACGGTATCGGCTATGTTCTTGCCTGCCAGAACAAGGATTTGACTATGGCTCTTTCGTACTGCAGAAAGGCTCTGGAACATTCTCCAGATTCGGCGGCTTACCTTGACAGCATCGGCTGGGTTTACTTGAAGCTTGGACTTGACGCGGACGCTCTGAAATATCTTTCGCAGGCGCAGGAAAAGCTCCCTGACAACGCGGAAATCGCGCGTCATCTGAAAATCTTGCAGGAAAAATAATTTGGTGGATTTATGAAAAAATTTAAGGTCATATTTGTTACTTGTTTTTTTTGCCTTTCAGTTTTGACACCGGCTTTTTCAGACAACGGAATTTTTAAAAGCGACGATGCGGCTTTGCGTTCAGGCTTGGGCGCGAGAACTGCCGCGAGCGGAAAAGGCGAGGAAGAGTTCCGGCGCGGCGTTCAGGCCTACTACAGGGGCACGTTCAACGATGCGATTTTGCAGTTTGAAAAGGCTTTGTCTTATCTTCCGGGCGAGAGCGTGATTCTTGATTGGCTTGGAAAGTCTTACTATAGAACCGGCGTTGAGGGGGCGGCTCTTCAGAACTGGCAATATGCCTCGGATTTAGGATACGGCGGGCTTCTTCTTCAAAACAGAATTGAGATTGTGCGTGAAAGGCGGCTTGTCTCAGGCGAGGGGCTTGAAAAGCCTGTGAAATACACGGAATCAGGCGTTTTTTATGGAAAGAATCAGGAAGGAAAACTCGTTTTCAGTCAGCCTGTCTCGCTTCTTCCGAACAATGACGGAACTTTGTGGCTTGTCTCTTATTCTTCAAACGAGCTTTTAAAGCTTGACCAGAACGGTCTTGTTCTTTCAAGGAGTTTTGGACCTGTCAACGGCTTTGACCGGCCGATGGACATTATCCGTCTTGATGACGGCTCGATTCTGATTTCAGAATTCGCAGGCGACAGAATCAGCCAGTTCTCTTCAAAAGGAAAATTTCAGAAATCTTTCGGAAAAAAAGGCGGAAGCGTCGGCTGCATGGTCGGGCCGCAGTATCTTGCGCAGAGCAGGGACGGAAATATTTTTGTGAGCGATTTTGGAAACAGCCGTGTTGATGTTTTTGACAGAGACGGAAACGGCTTGTTTTTCTTCGGCGGAAAGCAGGGCGATTTTCCTGGGCTTGAAGGACCTACAGGAATTTCTGTGATTGGCGCGACTGTTTTTGTCGCGGACTGTCTTACCGGCGCGATTTACCGCTTTGACTTGTCTGGAAACTATCTCGGTCTTTTGTGCAAGGCGAAAACTTTTGTTAAGCCTGAATCGATGAAAGCGTGGGGAAAATATCTCGTTCTCTGCGATAAAAACAAGGTTTATTCAGTTGACAGCGACACAGGAGCGGTTTTTGAGAATGTCTCGTCTGGAAACGCTCCGTCGCGTCTTACAAGCGCAGTTCCTGACATCAACGGAAATATTCTCGTTACGGATTTTGTCGGAAACGAGATTTATGTGATGGCGAAAATGTCTGAGCTTGTCGGCGGTCTTTTTGTCCAGATTGAAAAAATAGATTCTGACAATTTCCCGAAAGTCACAGTCGAGGTTAAAGTCGAGAACAGAAGCCGCCAGAGCGTTGTCGGGCTAAAAGAAAACAACTTCCTTGTCACAGAAAACAAGAACAGCGTCGCGGACTACAGTCTTGACGGCGCAGCTTACTTGAACGATGAGACGGACATAACTTTGCTTGTCAGCCGTTCTGCGTCGTCGGCTCTTTATGACGAGGCGATGGAGAGCGCGGTAAAGGAGATTTCTGCCGCGATGAACGGAAAAGGAGTCTTGCGGATTGTTAGCGCGGGCGCGGTTCCGATTCTTGAATTTGAGGGAAATCCTGCTGATGCGGCAAAGTTCAATTCTAAATCCTTGAAAAATCCTGTTTCTTCTGACATTTCGATTGACCTTGCGCTTCGTCTTTGCGCGAACGCGCTGATAAACGAGTCGAGAAAGTCATCGATCATTTTTATTGGAGATGGAAAAGTCACGCAGAATTCGTTCAGCCGGTACAGTCTTTCGGATTTGACGGCGTACCTCAACAACAATTCAATCGGATTTGTGAATCTTATACTTTCTCAGGGAGCGGCTTCAAGCGAGATTGACTACATCTGCAAAAACACCGAGGGCGGCGAGTATTACGTTTACCGCGAGAAAGGCTTGGCTCAGGTTGTAGATGACATTATCAATATTCCGTCTGGAATTTACGTTTTGAGCTACACTTCAGCGTTGCAGACAGATTTTGGCCAGCGTTATCTTCCTGTTGAGGTCGAGACTTATCTGATGAACCGAAGCGGAAGAGACGAAAGCGGATATTTTGCGCCTTTGCAGTGATTCTAAAATCTGATTGTCGTGCCGACTGAGACGCTTCCGCTTAAAACCGCAAGTTCGCTCCATGTCGCGTAATATCCGGCTCCTGCCGTTGTGTTCAGCGAGACGTGCTTTGTGATTTGCGTTTCTGCGGCGTGCGAAAAGTCAAGACTGTATTTTTTTACTATTGAAGATGATGACGACGCGCTTGCGGCTGAGAAATTTAGGCTGTCGGTTTTTGTTATCTTGAAACTGTTTTTGTCTTTAAGATTCTTGAAAAGCGAGCAAAATCCTGCGGCAACTGATTTTTTTGAATTTCGTTTCCATATTAAAGTCAGTTTTCCGTCCCAGTCGCTTTTTGACTCAAACGAGCCTTCAACGCCTGTTTTAAGCGATTTTTTATCTTTGAAGAAAATTGTAAGCTGGCTGTAGCCGCTTATGCTTGCGGAAATTTGCGATGAAGATTTCCGTGGAATTTTCATTGCGGCGGAAAATGAAGAGGCGAACTCGTCCTGCTCGTAAAAACTGAAAAGCGGAATCGAGCCGTATTTTCCAAAAACGTTCAAAGCGGAATTTGACACGCTCAGTTTCGCTTGAAAAATGTCGCTTACCGTTTCTGCGGTTCTGATGTCTCTTGAAAAATCAATTTTCAGCGAGTTTGGAATGAAAAAGTCGTATTTGTCGCCTGAAAATCCTCTCCGCCAGCTGAACGAGTAAAGCCCCGTGTAGTAAGTTGTGAAATCTCCGCTTGCGTCCTGCGCAGATGAAATTTTGTAGACATCTTTTTGAAGATTTTCGCTTAGCAAGTCGTAAAAAGGCAGCGCGGTCAGAAAATATTTTTTTTCATTTGTTTTTTTTGCGAGATTTTCCGAGTCTGAAAAATAATCGCCGCCTTCTTCAATGTAAGAAGCCGAGCCGAAGGATTTTTTCCAGTTTAAAGAAAAGCCGTTTTTTCCTTTTGAAAAAGGAAATGAAAATTTTAGCGATGAGTCATCCTTAAAAGTTTTTGAAGATGACGATTTGTAAGTTCCAGATGAAGCTGCGGAAAATTCTGGCGAAAGATTGAAAAATTCAAAATTGTATTTTGCGTCTGCTGAGAATCCGACTTTGCGTTTTTTCGCTTTTTCGTCTCCTTTTGAAAATTCGAATCTTGAAATGTCGTTGTATGAAGAAAAATAATTTTTCGTTTTGAATTCGTCAGCATCTGAATTTGACGAAGAATTTGAAGATGACGATTTTATTTTTTGCGAGGCGTTCACTTTTGCGTCTAAAGAAAATTTTCCTAGTCTAAAATTCGCTCCGCTTGAAATTTCCTGCGTGCGCGACCAAGAATTTGACTCGGCTTTTGCCTCTGCCGAAAATGTGAGCGGCACAAAAAATTTTTCAAGCGAGATTTTCTCGCTGTTTTTCTTGGATAAATTTTCAGTTGCGCCGTTAAAGCTGTAGTTTTCCGAAAATGAAAGCGAGTCAAAAAACGGCTTGGCGGTTGAAAAGCCGTGCGAGGCTGAGAAAAGTGCGTTTTTTGAATTGGTTTCAGTGTCTTTCGCGCCCGAAACTGAAATTTTTAGCTTTGAGAAAGTCGCTTCCGCGCTTGTGCTTCCTGAGAAAATATTTTTGCTTTCAAGAGTTTCCGTGTTCATTGCGGAAGAGCCGCTTCCGTCTGCCCGAATCTTCAAGTCGCTTAAAATCGGAATTTCGCCTGCTTTTAAGACTGCGCCGTTTTTTTCAAAGTTGAACGAGATTTTGTCCTGCAAATCAAGAAAAACGTTTGTCTCCGAAAGAAAAATCTCGTCGATGCAAAAACTGCCTGCTGCTCCGTTTTCTGCGTCATCTTCTGAAATTTCCGCCGTCAAAATTTCTATTGTGAATCTCGTCGGAATCACGCTGTTGTCGATGTATGCAGAGTTTTCATAGCCGTTCGCCGAGACTTTTTTGTCTTTTAGTGAGACTTCAAATTTTTGCCATTCAGATGAAATTTTTTCCGATGGAAAGGAAAATTCAGCCGCTGTTTTCGTTCCGTCGTCTTCGAGTGTGTCGAAAATAAAATTCACGGATTTTACGAACTCTGAATCGAGCTTAAAATAAAAGCACAAATTTTTATAATACGAAAAATCGACCGCGGAAAAATATTTTCTGAAAACAAGCTTTTCCTCGTCTGAAGCTGAAGTGAATTTGAAATCGAAATTCTGGACTTTATTAGGCGAGCCCGAGTTGAAATCCTTTATTTTTGATGACGAAAGCGTGTAGTCCGTGCTTTGACTTTGCGAGATTTTCACGTTCTCAGGAATTTCCGTTATGAAAGACTTGGAGCAGCACTCGTAAGGTCCGGCTAAAATTTGCCCGCTTTTGTTTGCTGCGTTCACAGAGCCGTTTTTTGGAACTGCAATCAGCCGCGCGCTGTAAGTTGAAACATTTGCGAAAAAGGCTCGGTCAGAGTCTGAAATTGAGACTTTCACGGTCTGCCATTCTGAATTTGCCGTGTCAAAACTTTTTATGACATCTTCACTTGAACTTTCAGAAATTTTCCAAGTAGGAATTTTCTCCTCGTCCTCAAAAGAAAAATCGTCGTCCTTGCTCACTCCGAGCTGGAGATAAAGGTCAAAATCAAAAATGTCTGTTGAAGGATTTTTAAGAGCGATTTCAAAGACGCTTGAAAGTGCGAGTGAATTTTTTGCTTCCGGCAAAGCGACTGTCAGGGCAGCCCACTGCGTTCTAGAAGTTGAGTCCAAAGAATTTTCAAAATTCCATGAGAAAGGAACCGCATATCCTGAAATGCCTTCCGTCTTGAATCCTGGTTCCGCCTCGTCTGCCATATTCGATTTTGATTTCAGAACTGGAAAAATTTCGTCGTCAGAGCGCGAATTCAGGCTTGGAGTGAAATCCGACGGCAAGTCAACGCCAGCGTCTTTTTGAAGATAGCTAGTTTCGTCGTCCGTGTCGTCCATTCCCAAAATTCTGTAAATTCCTGTTGCGTTTATGTTCTCGAAAGTCGCCGCTGCCGAATTTTTTATGCTAAAAATCTCGTTTTTGTATTCGATTCCTGCAGCGAGCGTTCCGTATGCGGGACTTGAATATGAGGTGTCTGCGAAATTTTGGATTTGATTGTAGGAAAATCTTCCGGATGACGAGATGTCCGCACTTAAATTTTCTGAAAAGTCATATTTTAATCCTGCCGCCGCCGCGAACGATGCATTTTGCGCGTCATCTGAATCTTCCTGCCAAGTGATAAAAATTTTGTCCGTGCTTGAAACCGCAGATGAAAGCGAGACTGCGCCTGTTGAGAAATCGTAGCTTGCGCCCGCGTCAATCACGCTGTTTTTGTAGACCATTACAGTTCCTGGAACTGCCTTTGTTCCGATGTCGAGCCTTGAAACTGGAGAATAATTTCTGACACGCAGAACTAAATCGTCGTTTGTTCCGTAGCCAAGATAAATTCCCGGATTTGACTTTGCGAATGGAAAGCGGTTTTCGGCATTTATAATAGAAGAAGTTGAGTTTGTTGATTCCGAATCTGACGATTCAGAATCGCTAGATTCAAAATCGTTAGATTTGAAATCTTCATTTTCCTTGAAAATATCGATGTAAGTGTGTTTCTCGTCAAAAAAATCTGCCGGATAAAACGCTGTCTCGTCATCGCTTATGACTGCCGAAAAATCTTTTGAGACTGTTCCGCTGTAGCTTGAAGCGACCGCCGCATCGTCCGCGCTTAAAATTCCCGCGTCATAACGGCTTGCGTTTTGAAAAGGCGAAAATCCTGACGGATGCTGTAAAAAAAGAACTTTAGCAGAACCGATTTTGCCTGAAAAATCATAGTAAAATTTTTTAAGATTCACAGAGCCGAACGCATTTTGAGCATCATCTAGAAAATCTGAAAAATCTTCATCGCTTTCTGAAAAATCTCCGCTGAACGAGACCGCGACCGCCGGAAGCTCGCCGTTTTTTCTGCCTGCCTTCGCGTCTTTTGAAAGCAGAAGAAGATTTTGCGACGCGACAACGAGAAACTCTGTTGAGCCGAGCTTTTTATATTTTCTTCCTTTTGAATCCTTGTAATTTCCGTCCGCCGACTGAACGTAAACCGCCTTGACAGCTTGTGCAAGTTTTTTTGACGGCAGAACGTACTGGCTTCCCGTGCTGTAAGATGAAAGCGAAATCGTGTTTGTCGAGACGGCGTTCATTCCGAACCACGTTTTGCTTTCTGTTTTCAGCAAGTCGTATCTGAAAGTGAAATCCGACCGCCATTTTTTGCCCTGCCAGCTTAAAGAAACGCCCGGAGCCTGATTTTTTCCGCCTCCGATTCCGCGTGAAAAGTCATTGACTGCATAAATTTCAGGAAAAGCGATTCCTCTGTTTCCGATTCTCGCGGATTTCAAGCGGCCGTTTCCGTTGTATCCTGCCGCAACTGTGTTTTCTTCGAATCCGTCTGCGAAAGCCGCTTCAAAATAATATTTTTTGTTCGCTTCAAGCCAAAGTGAAAGGTCCACATTTTGCGAAAAGACAGGAGACGAGAGCGAAAGGGCGGGCGTTGTGCCGAATCCGAACGAATAGCTCGCCGAGCTTGAAATTGAGCTTTTCCAGTAGCCTTCCGCGCTAAAATCAATCTCGTTCCCGAAGAAATTTTTGTTGAAAATAGAAACTTGTCCGTCAGATTCTTCTAGCGGAAGATTTTCAGTGTCAAAAGCGATTGCCGCGGCTCCGTCCGCTTTTCTTGTTGTTGAAGTTGAAACCGTTTCCGCAGAAATTTTATTTCCTAAAAACGAAAAAAAAACAAGCAAAATAGAAAAAAGCGTCTCTTTTCCTAAAAGCCTCGCCTTTGTGATTTTTAGCGACGGGTCTTTTTGCTGGGCTTTTAGAATCGCCTGCTCGAGCCTGCGTTTTTTCTCCTCGCCAAAGTCAAAAAGCTCCTTGCTTCGCGGCTCGCTGTCATTTTCAAGATTTTGAAGACAGACTCCCAAAAGCCTGATTCCGAGTTTTCTGTTGTATTTTTTTTCAAAAAGCGATTTTGCGCGGTCAAAAAGATCATCAACTGAGGAAACGTATCTTTCTGAGCTTTCCTGAACAGAGACTGTCGAAAAATCCTCATACCGAATTTTTAGGGAGATTGACTTGCTGCGCACTTTTTCTTTTAGCGAGCGGAACATCACCGTGTGGCAAAGCTCGAGAAGCGCGGTTTCAATCGCGTACAAGTCCGAAAGGTCATATTCGTACGTTGTTTCCGCGCTGACTGAGCGGCTTTTCGGATTTGCGTTGAAATCTTCATATTCGTTTCCGCGCACTGCGTTGTACAAAAAAAGCCCTGTCGCCTGCCCGAAAATGCTTTGAAGAAGCGCAGGCGAGCGGTTGAAAATCTCCTTCGTGGTCGTGATTCCGCTGTTTTTGAGTTTTTCCTGAGTTTTTTTGCCCGCTCCCCAAAGTTTTGAAAGTGGCAGGCTAAGCATAAAATCCTGCTCTTTTCCTGCCGGAATCTCAAAAAGTCCGTCCGGCTTTTTTATTCCTGAAGCGATTTTCGCGCAGTATTTTGTGGAGGCGATTCCAATCGAGACTGTAAGCCCTGTTTTCTCCAAGATTTCAGATTTCAGCCTTTTTGCGGCTTCAATCGGCTTTCCAAAGAGCTTTTCAGTTCCCGTCATATCGATAAAAGCCTCGTCAACCGACATTTGCCTTACGTCCGGAGAATAATCGTAAAAAATCGACATTACCTCGCGCGATTTTTCATGGTAGCGCTTCATGTTTGTTCTGAGAAAAATTCCGTTCGGGCAGAGCTTTACCGCCTGAAAAACCGGCATTGCGGAGTGAACGCCGAATTTTCTTGCCTCGTATGAGGCTGTTGAGACAACTGCTCGCCTGTCGCCCGGCAAACCGCCAACGATAACCGGCTTTCCTCTGTATTCGGGATTGTCGAGCTGCTCAACGGAAGCAAAAAAAGCGTCAAGGTCAACATGAAAAAAAACTTTTGTCAATTTTATGTCCTTGCCTACGCTTTGTTTTTTTGAATCGCGTCGTTTTCTTTTTGATTCGGCTTTGTGAAGACGCTTGTCTTTTCGCGTAAAATCTCGTTTTCTCCTTCGCCTTTGTAAAATGCTGAAATTTCAATTTCCGCGTATGAGTCAGGAGACGCCGCGTAGTCAATTGTTATTTTTTCAGGAGGATAATCCGGAACAACAAAAGTCACTTTCTCGGCTGTTTTTCCGTTTTCTGTCTTTTCAGATGAAAAATCGTAAGCGTAAATTGAGTCGTAAATCGGAATTTTGTAGTCGAGGCTTTTTATTTTGACGGAATATCTCAGCGCGTCTTTTTCCGACGAGATTTTTATGTGGTTCGTGCTTAATCCTGAAAATTCATCGTGCGAAAGCGAAACGCTGCAAAACTTTGAGCCTGAATCTTTTATGAAGATTTTTGATTTTTCGGAATTTTCACGAACTTCCTTGTAAAACGCGAGATAAATCGCCTGCATCACAAAAAAGCAGAACGCGAGAATCGAAGCCGTCGAGACAATTCCGTTTCTGACAAGTTTTAATACGGAATATTTTTTTGCTTTGTTGAAAATCTCAAGCCGCACAAGAATTTTAAGCCAGATTATCTGGAATGGAAAAAGCGCGAGCGAGACTGAAAAATTGCCCGCGAAATTCGTGAAGAGAAGAGACTGAAAATCTTCCTCGCTTGTCTTCTGCAAAATATCGACTGCGTAAGGCACGAACGGCAGAACCATCATTGCCAGAAAAATTATGAGGCTTGCAAGGCTTTTCCGCTTTCTGAAAATAAAAATCAGAATGTACTCGGCTCCAAAAGGCACAAAAAGCAGAATGTCGCGCATAGAAAAGTAAAAAATGTTGAAAAGTGCGATAAACTGAATTATATAGCTGTAAATGAAAATGTCTGTCGGAAGTTTTAAGATGTTGTGGAGGGCGTAAAAAGCGGAGACAAAAAACATCGCGGCGATAATTTTTGTTCCGAAAATCACAACTGGATTCAATAACGCGCTTGAAGAAAAATTTTTCAGGAAAAACTGCGCAATCGAAAGCCCCAAAAACGAGACCGCAAGCGAAAGCGGAATCATATAAAGATTTTTTAGCAAGTCGTACTTGTTCTGCTCGCCTTGCTTTCCTGTGAACGAAATCACGCAGAGCGAAAGAAGCGTAAGAACCGCGAGAGTCACGCAACTTCCAATGCACGAGAATTCGTTTAAAATAATCGGCCGCAAAGGATAGTGTAGCGGCATAAAAACGTAGTGCTGCTCCCATTCGTCGCTTCCTGCGGAATCATAAGACAGAAGAAAATTTTTTATTAGATTCAAGCCGTCTTTTGCGTTTTCAAACGAGATAGAAATCGCTGGAATCTCGCTTTTCACAAAATCGTTCATCCTCCCGTCGCCGTTTATAAATCCGAGCCGATATAATGAAGAAATCAGGTTTGGAAACGAATAGTTTTTTCCGGCAGCGTAAAAAGTTCTGGCAAGTTTTCTGCAGAGCCAAAGCGGACTTGTAGAATGAAGTGCGCCTGTTAGAATTGCGTCCGGCTTGCTTTTGTCAAAACTCACTGAAACTGCGAATGACTCGTCTGGAACTGGCAGATTTTCCGCGAAAATTCCAGTTCCAGAAAGTCTTGTTTCAAAAGAATTTGATTTTTCTGGAATCGCAGGCGTTGTGAGCGCGGAAAAAAGAATCGTAAGGTCGTAGTTAAAATGAAAATTTTTCACGTCAGACAAAAATGAAAGAAATTCATCTTCATTCTGATAAAAATCCTCCTGCGTAAAATCCAGAACCGCCGTGCTTCTCAACGATTCCTTATTCTGCGGATTTTCATTCTTGCTTCCTGAGAAAAAATCAAGATAGATGTTTTCCGCAAAATTGTCCTGTCCTGTAGGCACGAGCCTTTGCGTTGAAGCCTGAAATTTTCTTGCCGAAAGAGATTTTTCGATATATTTTGAAAGCGCGTTTCCCGAAAGCGTCTTTTTTGAATCTGAAAGCTTTTCGATTTTGGCAGAATCTTTTGCAGTTTCAGATTTTATTTGTTCGTTTGAAACGGAAATTTTTGTTTTTTTGGATTCGGTTTGCGTTTTTTGATTTTGTCTTGATGAATTTGAAGCAGATGAAGAAAAATCAGACGGAAAAACTTTTGAAAAGGCAATAAAAAACAGGCAAGAAGCCAGAAAAAAAGCTGCCGTGCTAAGATTTTTTTTCATGCTTTTAGAATATAAGGAAGCAAAAATTTGTTCAATAATTTCTTGGTTTACAACTGGGGGGCTTTATAATATAATGAAATTATTGGAAATTTCGGAGATATAAATGCCAGCAAAAAAATTCACTTTAAGCTTGCCACTCAAAGTCATTTTGACAGAGGAAGGAACTTCATATTTTATTAGCAACAAGAAAAAGCTGCTGAGAATTCGCTTGGCAGACAATGTTGAAGAATACGGAATCTCGCTGAATCCTTTTTCGCCACAGTCAATCCAGAATATGATGATGGTTGGCTACATTTCTAAAATCGAAATTTCAATGTCGGAGTTCGTTTCTGTCCGTCAGGAAGTGATGGACTTGTCGAAAGTAATCGTTTATTCAATCCTTTACAAGCAGTTTGACCGTCAGGTTTTCACGGATTTGATAAAATGCGACTGCGTAAGAAAGCACAACAGAACACATCCGAACGAGCTTATTGACGAGCGCACAAAAATTGAAGATAGACAGCTTCGCGCGATTATCGCAAAAAAAGAGGCGACAATCCGCGCCGCAAAGAAAATGATTCTTGATCCTGTCTGGAAATCAATAATGGAAAACAAGGATTATTCGCTTGAGGAGCGCAATATCTATCTTTTGATGACAGAAAAATTTCTCAACAGAATGACGCTTCTCAACTGGTACATAATCCTAAAATTCTTTAAAGACCAGGACGCTTTTGCTCAGATTAACATCGCAATCCGTCATCTCTTGCAGACTTATATGGAAAAATCCCGCGTTGCCGAGTACATTTCAATCCTTTTGATGGAGCTTGCGCTTAACGCCGAGAATCAGAACTTGAAAAAGGAAGCGAAGAGAATGTATGCTGGCGTTGACGACATCGATTCGCTTATGTTCGACCCGGAAGTCCGCGCGAAAATCGTCTCGCAGCTAAAGGCGAACCACGAGCTTGTAACTCTTTCTTGGAAACTTGGCGGCGGCTCTACCGCAATCGGAAAGCAGGGGCGGCTTCAAATCACGGTTTTGAACAAGAACGACGACTATCAGGAACAGAAGGAAAATCTTGAGTCGAAAATGGCGGCTGACACAAACAAGCGCTCTCTTATTGATTTTTACCGTGAGCTTCCTGAGGGGCAGGAAAACACAGACTTGGGACTTTACTATTTCTCTTATCTTGAGGATGCCTGCAAAAAAGTGAACGTGAAATTTGAGTCGATTGTAAACCAGTTCTCCGATAACGACTTGACCGTTATCAGCCTGATTTTCAATTTCTAGTGTTTATGAGGCTTGCGCTTGCTTCCGCTCTGATTCTTTCCTGCATTTCTCTTTTTTCGTGTGCGGTGGATGAGGCTGAAATTTCAACTGCTTCTGGAAGCCTGATTTTGGACTATGAAAATGACGAAAGCGTTCCAGATTCAAGGCTTGCGGTTTTTATTCAGACAAAAAATTCTGTTCAGCGCACAGATTCCTTTTCCGCTGAAAATCTTGATTCTGGATACATCTGGGATGTGCCTTCTCCGTCTCTTTTTGAGACCGACACGAGACAGTTCGCCTACAGCACAAATCTGAAAGTTCCTGACGGCGAGAACATTCCGAAAGGAATCTACAAAATTGTTTACAATGACGCGGCTGGAAATTCTGATGAATTCTCGCTGAAAATTGACTATGACGACAAGCTGCTTGGGCAAAAATCATCTGAGATTGCGGGACTGATTTCAGAAAAAATCGAGAATATCGCAGTTTATGACGAGTCTGACGAGCTTATCTATTTTGGAAGGCGAAAAAGCGGCTGGACTTCAAACGCCGCAATCTTAAATGAATACAAAATTGCATCTTACACGCGGGTCTGCTATTCCACACCGTCGAATTCCGTGATTTGCTTTATGCCTGCTGTGTTTTTAAGGGAAAAATAATGGGAAATATTGAAGACAACGGACAAAATGAAAATCCAATCAGGCGCGAGATAAAGACTTTTGTCTTGCGTGCGGGGCATTTCACAAATTCTGAGCGGCAGGCTTACGAGTCGCTTCACGGCGAATTTTGTATTCCTTATGAGAAAAATCCGCTTGACTACGAGAAAATTTTCGGGAACAAGAATCCTGTCGTTATTGAGATTGGATTCGGAATGGGAAAAGCGACAGCGATAATTGCCCAGAACAATCCTGAAATCAACTATATCGGAATTGAAGTTCACAAGCCAGGAGTCGGAAAACTTCTCGGCGAAATCAAAGAGAAAAATCTGAAGAATTTGCGGATAATCGAGCATGATGCGATGGAAGTTTTAAGCGACCAGATTCTCGACGGCAGCGTGAGCGCGTTCCACATTTTCTTTGCCGACCCGTGGCCGAAAAAGCGCCATCACAAAAGGCGGCTTGTCCAGCGTCCGCGCACAGATTTGCTTGCAAAAAAACTTCTGAAAGGCGGCTACATATATTTTGTTACGGATTGGCTTCCTTATGCGGAATTCGCGCTTGAGGAGCTTTGCGCAACTGAAAATCTTAAAAACAAATTTGACGGCTTTGCGCCTCATCAGGAATGGCGGCCTGAAACACGCTTTGAGCAGAAAGGTCTTGACGCTAACCGCGTGATTTCAGAGCTTATGTTTGAAAAAATCTAAATTTTCTTGAAAATTCTCTAAAAAATTTCCAACGTTTTATCAGGAAGAAAATAAAAATGGAACTTTTCGATTTTGACAAAGAGAACCGCATTTCCGAGCTTTCCCGTCTCGTAAAGAAATATCAGGATTCTTATTACAACGGCGAGGCGGAAATTTCCGACGCTGATTTTGACAAGCTTTGGGATGAGCTGAAAGAGCTTGACCCTGCAAATCCGGTTTTTCAAAAAGTCGGGGCTGACAATGGAAATTTTCCAAAAGCGAAGCACATTATGCCGATGGGAAGCCAGGAAAAAGCCGCGAATCCTGAGCAGTTTTTGGCTTGGACCCAAAATCACAAATATGATGAATATCTCGTTGAATACAAGCTTGACGGAGCTTCTTTGGAGCTTCAGTACAAAAACGGCGAGCTTGTGCGTGCGGTAACGCGCGGAGACGGAACGGTTGGCGACGAAATAACTGAGAACGCGCTGAAAATGCAGGGCGTAAAATCCGCGCTTTATGACAAAAATTTGGAAAAAGTTGATTTTACCGGCGCTGTCCGCGGCGAAGTCATAATGAAGCACGAAATCCACGAGAAATATTATTCTGACAAGGCGAACTGCCGCAACGCCGCAAACGGGCTTATGAAGCGCAAAGACGGAAGCGGAAGCGAGAATCTCACTTTGATTTGCTATGACGCGCTTTCAACTGCTGGAGAAAATCCTTTTAAAGACGAAGAGGAAAAAGTTGACTGGCTTTCATCAGTCGGATTCAACACATCGCCTCTAAAAATCTGCAAGACTCCAGACGATGTGATTTCTTACCGTGCGGAAGTCATGGAAATCAGGAAAAATCTTGACTACGACATTGACGGCCTTGTAATAAAAGAGCGGAAAATAAATATGGACGACGCCTGGCGCGCGCGACCTGACCGCCAGATTGCGTTCAAATTCAGCCTTGAGGAAGCCGTCACAACTTTGCGGAACATCGAATGGAGCGAGTCCGGCGCGACTTACACGCCGATTGCGCTTTTTGACGCGGTTCAGCTGAACGGAACGACAGTTCAGCGAGCGAGCCTTGCAAATCCTGACACAATGCGGAAACTCAACGTGAAAATCGGCTCGAAAATCGTTGTTGTAAAGCGCGGCGAGATTATTCCTAAAGTCGAGTCGGTTGTGCTGGAAGAAGAAAATCAGGAGACTTCACCTGTCGTCTATCCTGAAACTTGCTCGGTCTGCGGAACAAAGCTCGTTGATGACGGAGCGCGCCTTTACTGCCCGAACAAAAAATGCAAAAAACGCGTTCTTCATCAGATTCAAAAATGGATTTCCGTTGTTGACATACGCGATTTTGGAGACGCTTTAATCCGCTCGCTTTTTGAAAGCGGAGAAGTCGTTTCGATTTCAGACATTTATAATATGACTGTGGAAAAACTCGCGCCGCATTTCCTGAACGAGGAATCTCTTGAAAGCCGCAAGGATTCTCTCGGCGCAAAAAAAGTTTTTGAAAGTATACAGAGCCACAGAAAAATGAGCCTGCCGGTTTTTGTTGCCGGATTCGACATCGAGGGCTTGGGCGAGACGATGATTCAGAAAATCGCAGATGCAGGATTTAACACGCTTGAAAAAATCTTGGCGGCGACAGAGGGAGACATCGCGAATGTTTACGGATTTGCTGAAATAACCGCGCACGACTTGGTTCAGGGACTCTGCGAAAATAGGGAAGAAATGCTTTTTCTTACGCAAAGCGGCACGATAATTCTTGAAAACGCGGAGGAAGGGCTTCTTTCTGGAAAAAGTTTCTGCTTTACAGGCGAGTTAAAAACGATGAAAAGGGCTGACGCTGAAAATCTCGTTAAGCAGAACGGCGGAAACTGCAAGTCGTCGGTCACAAAAGATTTGAGCTATCTTGTTACAAACGACACAGAATCCGGCTCGAGCAAGAACAAAAAAGCCGCGCAGTACGGAATTCCAATCATAAACGAGGAAGAATTCCTGAAACTTCTGAAAAAGAAATAAAACGCGAAAATAAAACAAAAAAATCGGGAAAAATATGATTCAGATTTTTGGAACGACAAAGAATTTTGACACAAAAAAGGCGCAGATGTGGTTCAAGGAGCGGAGGATTCCTTTTCAGTTCATCGATTTAAAGGAAAAAGAGATGAGTAGGGGCGAATTTGAAAGCGTTGTGGATTCAGTTTCGCGAGCGGCTGGCTCACGTGCGGATGCGGTTGAGCTTCTGGCGGACAAAAAATCAAAGGACTGCGCCTCGTTCGCATATCTTGATGATGCTGACAAGGAAGAAAAGCTTTTTGAAAACCAGCTTTTGCTGAAACTTCCTATTTGCCGGAACGGAAAAAACGCTGCGACCTGCGGACTTGAAGTGAAAATCTGGGAAGGTTGGAAATGACGCCCGGAAACTTCGGGCCGGAAAAAGTTTTTGACAAAAATCTTCCGCGCTGCAAGTGGTGCAACCTGAAAAATCCAAAATATGTTGCCTATCACGATAATGAATGGGGAATTTTCAGTGAAAAAAGCGCGGACGACAAATATCTTTTTGAAATGCTGACTCTCGAAAGTTTTCAGGCTGGGATTTCATGGGAATGTGTCTTGAACAAGAGGGAAGATTTCCGTTCTGCCTACGACGGATTCGACCTTGAAAAAGTCTCTGGCTACGGAGAGAAAAAAATCGCGGAGCTTTTGGACAATCCAAAAATCATAAGAAACCGGCTTAAGATAAAGGCGAGCATTTCAAATGCAAGAATTTTCAGGGCGATTTGTCTTGAATACGGAAGTTTTTTTAATTTCATAAAAAAGTTTTTGGATGAATATTTATTAAAAAACGCCGGGGAAGAAAAGGAAAATATTGAGAAAAATTCAGAGAACAAATCAGCTTTTTTCGGCATGAAAATAATTCACGAGACAGGCAAGGCAACAAACGGCCTTTCAGACGCAATCTCCGTGGAGCTAAAAAGACGCGGAATGAAATTCATGGGAAGCACAATTGTCTATTCATTCTTGCAGGCAATCGGCGTGATTTTTTCACATGATGAAGAGTGCTTTTTGTTCAGGGGGTGAGATTTTTCTGGGATTTTTTTTACAGATAACATTGAGCCATTTTTCGTTTTTGTGGCCGGTGCGGACATCTTCGGTTACCCAGTTTTCCATAAGTTTTAAGGATCTGATTTTTTTCAGTAGTTCTGAAAATTTTGTTTCGTTCATATCGTTAAAAAATCTTCCGTTGCGTTCGCCTTCAAACGTTCCGTATTTAAATGATGTGTAGAAGATTCCGTCCGGTTTTAGCGCTGCAGAAATATTTTTTAGTACGCGTAAAAGTTCTTTTGAATTCAAATGCAAAATTGAAGAGCATGCCCAAATTCCGTTGTATTGATTTTTTTCATCAAAATCCAAAAAATCAAGTTGCGAAACATCTATTCCTGTAAACTGACTTGCGAATTCGCACATTTTCTTAGAGCCGTCAATTG
>CAKUTI010000017.1 GCA_934691925.1 uncultured Treponema sp.
AAGTTTTTTCGTTATAAAAGTCAAATTTTCCGTTTCCATTCAGGTCGGTTGCAAGCATTACACGCGAAATTCTCGGGCGGTTATTCTGAATGCTCGTCTTGACGTATCCCGAATTGCTGTTTCCAGCCGCATCAAAAACAACAACATGGATTTCCGCAGGACCGTCAGGGATATTATCCGAATAAACGCTTGCGCTCCATCTGTAGCTAGAGCCTGACTGTTTTAATGACTCAACAAAACCGTCGCCGTCATCATTTGTGACAGTTCCGTCAGAAGCAAAGCCTTCTGAAACATTGTGGTCAACAATCTGTGCGTAAATAAATTCACATTCAGCAACGGAAGTTTCCATATCGCTTGCCAAAGTCGCAACATCGCCGTCAATTTCAGTGATCCTTATGTAAGAGCCACCGATTTTAACCATTGTGAAAGGTCTTATAAACTCATTTTTTGAAAGCCCGCTATAAGAAATTTTGTTTGAAGCCGAGCGAGCTACAGTTTTTACGAGAGCCGGCAGTCCTTCGGAATTTATATAAACGCAGTCTGCCGCTTTTTTATCTGAGACATCCACAACATTGCCGTTTTCAAAAAGCGGACTATAGACGCGGTTTTTCGTAGCGAACTTTTCATTTGCAGTCTTCTTAAAATACACTGCAACGAAATCAAGTCCTGACCGGCTTTCAACAACTGTGTCGCCAAACGAATAAGAACCGTCGGAATTTTCAACAACGTTTGCTTCGCTTACGCTCAAGCCGTTCGAAGTCAAACGCAAGCTTTCTTTATGTCCTAAAGAAGAATCGGTTTTTCCAGCCGTTGTGTAAAGCGCAGGCGCTTCATTGTCAACAAACCAGCTCAGATTTTCTGTAACATCAGAATGTTGTCCATCGTCCATCTCGATTATCGGATAAAATTGCCCTTCTTTTTCAGTATCGATTGGAATAAGGAAAGTAAAATCCTTCGTTTTTAGGCCGTCACAAATGATTCCGCCGCGCGAAGCTCCAGCCGAGTCAACTTCGCCGTCAAGAGAAATTAAATTTTTCCCGGCTACAGATGTGGAGATTTTTACGCCTTCAACACTTGCATCGTCTGTTACAATGCCTTTCAAGTACCATTTTCCATTTCCTGTGTGGTTTGAAATATAAACTCCTGCAGAATACGGTCTGATTACGCTCGGAGTTTCTACCGCGTTTTGAGGCTCGCCATTTTTAAATTGAACAAGCTGTTTTAATACGAGTTTTGGCGCGTTTTTGTCAACAAAAATACTTCTTCGCACATATCCTGTCTCGTCAGAATCAGAATCTTTTGTGATTTCTTTTCTAGATAAAGTTTCGACATCATAATTTGAAGGAGTTCCATTTTTGTCATACGCGATAATTTCCGCACGGACAGTTTTTAGCTCGCTTATTCCAAGAGTCCTAAGAGCGTCATCAAGGATTTTTGAAGTGTCAATCGAAATTTTCCAGCTGTTTGTGCCCTCTGCAACGATTGTGCCATCAGGATTCAGACCGTCGACTGTTCCGTCAGAAGTTCTGTGGGCCTTTTGCAATACTCCTTCCGTTTTCAAAATGTCATAACTCACATCTTTCCAGTCAGTAATCGCGTCAACAGCGTCCTGTGTTACCGCCTCCTGACTTGAAAACTGAAGTTTTGTAAGAACAACTTTTTCAATGCCTTCATCATCGCTTGCAGTTCCCTGAAAGTTCAGGTTTCCGCCAGTTTTAGCAAGGTTTTCAGGAGTGATGATTTCAACTGTCGGAACACCGCCTCTCGGATTCACAAGAATTTTGTTTTTAACAATCTCGCTGTTTCCTGTCACATCTTCAACATAAAAATAAAGTGGCACATAGACATTCTCGCTGTTTTCAATTTTTTCAGCATAAACAAGAGAACTGTCGTTTTTTGCAGTCGCATAATAAATTAGAGAATTTCCGTGTTCTGTTTCTGAAATTTCAAAATCAGAAGATGAAAATTTAATCTGCCAATTAGAAGAGCTTAACTTTTGCTCGTTCTCGTCGATTGTTGTTCCGGAAAGGCTTTCCACAGCAATCCAGCCTTCAGTTTCAGAAGAAATTCCGGCTGCAACTTGAGCCTGAGTCGGAATTAAATACTTGACTTTGGAGATACCGCTTGTGTCTGCAATGCGGCCTTTTATCGTGTATTTGCCTGTAATCGCATCGGTTGTTATTGAAATTCCATTGATTCCATTTTCCGCCGACCCCAAAATTGAAGCAGGAGAAGTAATCGAGACTTCCGGAGCGGCTTCGTCAATGTAAACGTTTTGAGTCGCAGAATTTTCACGTCCTGAAGCGTCCCTCAAAGTTACAGAAACAGTTTTTGTGCCTTCCGCTCCTTTTACCTTTGAAATGACAACAGGTCCAAGAACATAGACAAGCTCACCGCTCAATGAATCGCCAGGAGAACGAATAAACAAAACCTGTGAAAAATCAGGACTTGAAAAATCAATAGTCTCTGAGCCAATTTTCATGGAAATATCGTCTTTCGCGTTTTTATTGACGCTTACATCTTCGCTTGCCTTTACATAGACGAACATATAATTTGAGTTTTTTCCAAAATTTACATTGTCTGAACTCCAATTTGTTTTTAAGTCTTCGTCAGTTGAATAATATGGAATAGATTCTGAGTCTGAGGCGGCAATTTTCATCTCTATGATTTCCGGAGGATTTATATCGACGGCAAATTTTACCGTGCTTTCGTTGTCAAATTTTTCAGTTCCGCTACCATAAACAAGATACGGCTGATTTTTGACTGCGTAAGTTCCAGTTTGAGTTCCTGTAGAAAATTCAGTTCCAGTTTTATCCGTGACTTTAAACAAAAGCGAGTGGTTTCCACAACTCAAGTCGATTTTCCAAGAGCCGCTGCTTAAAGAAACCTCTCCCCAGCTTGCTCCATTATCAGATGAATACTCAAATTTTGAAATTCCGTCATCATCGGTTAAAGTTCCAAAAATGCTTTCAGAAGAAATTATCGCATTATCTTTGTCCAAAGAAGTGATTTTTATTACAGGGCGGTCTGAATTCTGATTTATAACGACTTTTATTCCGTTTTCAGAGTCGGCACTGTAATTTCCTGCCATATCAAGGGCAACTGCACGAAAACGCACTGTCAAATCTCCATTTTTCGAAGATTCAAAAGGAGAAAGAGACGTGTCTATTTCATTTGAAGTCCAGCTGTACGCGTTTGTTTTTGATGAGTCAAGGCCGCTTTCAAGAGTTTTCCAGCTTTCGTTTCCGTCTGAATCAAGAATCTTGTATTGGAGTTCAGTAATTTTGCTCATCTGGTTGTTGTCGCTCGCAGTTCCAGAAAGAATTATTTTTCCGTTCACTTGAATTCCATCAGATTCCGAATCTGCATCGGAAAGCTCTTTGTATTCGACTTCCGGAAGTTCTGTGTCAACCGAGAATGAAAAGATTCTGTTTGAAGACGAATTTCCAGCAATATCGGCAATAGAATATCTCACGTCTCCTGCAACTATTTTTTCCTTATTGATAATCGCTTTCCAGCCAGTGATTTTTGATGCGTTTTCGGCATTGTAAGCAGAGTAATTCTGACTTTTAAACCAGTTCAAATCAGTTTCAACATTTGTTACTATTTCGCTTCCGTCTTCTGCAGTTGAATATGAATAAAGCGAGGCGGTTGTGTAAGACACATTAGCATTTGGAATTGAAACAGCGGCAAGGCCAGACGCAGAATCCGAGGCAAGGCCATAGAGAATCACGCTGTTCTCTTTGTTTGTAAGCAAGTTTCCAGAAAGCTCGCCTTCAATTGATGTGTTTTCAGCCATTGAATAATACTTTGGAGTAAACGCCGGCGCAGTCAAATCTGTCCTTATAAAATATTCATTTGTTTTTGACTTGTTTCCGGCTTTGTCCGTCGCAATAAATTTCAAAGTATGGAAAGGCATTTCTTCCGTGCTTTCATGGAATCCTGAAATTGTCGCTTTAAAAGAATAAGTTCCATTGTCATTTTTTGAAGGAACTGCAGTTCCAGTTTCCGCTTCAGTTACATTTTTATCGAGCCAATAGGTTACACTTTCAACGCCGCTTCCAGAATCGTTAAAACAGCCTGAGACAGTCAGCGATTCTGAGCCAAACCAGGCACTAAGAATTGCGTCTGCGGTTTTTATTCCGCCTACAGAAGATTTTTCATCATCAAGAACAGGAGAAACTGTATCAACGTTTACGCCCCTTGTGAGCGTTGCAGAATGTCCTGACGACGAAGAAGATGTCATTGTGATGTTATAAAAAAATTGCGTTCCAGAGTTGAGCAAAGCTAGCAAAGAAGAAAATCCGTCAATCTTACTCACATCAAATTCAAAAGTTCCGGCGGCGTGTTCAATTTCCGTGTCAGGCGTTCCGTCAGAATTTCTTTTGTAGATGTTTTCAAGATAATAAGAAAGCGCTTCATTTCCAGTCAAATCGGCTGTCTCATATTCATTTTTTGAATTTATTCCAGTGATTTTCTTTAATGATGAATTTCCTTCCGCGTCTTTTTCAACTAAAAATTTTTCAGAATATCTTGAAAACTCGGAGCTTCCAGCCACGCTGTATTTAAAATCAGCTTCAAGAGTTTTTACATAAAGGGAGTCGCCTGATGAAATTGTCGAGCTTCCCTTGAACACAAATCCAGCTTCATTCGAGAAAGAAAGTGCGTCAGATGAAGGATTTGTGATTGAAACATTTGGCGCAAAACCTGCCGTTGTTCCCTGAAAAACAAAAGACGCTTTTTGGGAAAAATCCATTAAGTCCATATCTGAACCGGTTACTCCAAACAGGTAATAGCTTTCGCTTTCAATTATTCCAGAAGGAATGTCAACGGCAAATGAGCCTGTCGTTGAGGAATCGCTTTCTTCATTTGACTGCTTGTAGTCATAAATCAAAAGCCACTCGCCTTTTTCTCCCGCTGTCGTTGAGGCTGTTACAAATTCAGCGTTTTCCGATTTTTCAAGCTGTCCTGCAAAGATGTCAAATATCCGGAAGTTTCAGAAGAAGAAGGCAAATCCGAAGAAGAAGATATTTTTCTAACCCAGACTTTTACGCTTGGAATTTTTTTTGACTCATCTCCATACGGCTGAATTTGAGTGGCGTTCAATCCGGCGTTAAAACTTACCGTTATTGTTCCGCCGCCAGAAAGCTGTTTTACAGCTGAGACCTTTTCGCTAGAAGACATCGCAGAAAATTTGTCTAAATCAACATCGTAGCCGTTTACTGTGTAAGTTGGATTTGCATTTGGATTCAATGAAAAATAAAGCCTGTTCTCTTTGATCATTTCAGACTCTTCAGAACCAGTGCTTCCTGTTTCTATAGCATATTTTGAAAGAATCTCCTTTGCAGCAATCTGCACGCTTTCTTCAATAGAAGATGTGCCGTTCGAAATATTCATCAAATCTGCAGCTGTAAGTCCAAGCCCGCCGTTTGCGTTGCTCAGCGCCTGAGAATAAATGTCATCATAAAGATAAAGAGTAGAAGTGGAATTTCCTGTATTTTCAGAAATGCTCTCAGCAGGATTTTTATATTCAACTGCGGAATCATAGAGAGTTATTGTCGCGTAAAATTTCTGTGTTCCGTCAGGTTTTCCCTGCGCAACAGAATTGTCGTACATCTTATAATAATTGTCATTTTCACCTTTGTAAGAATTTGCGAATGTTACAGAAGTTCCGCCGACAGTAGAAATGCTGCTTTCCTCAAAAGTATCAATAAAAGTTCCGTCTTCCTTAAAAACAGAAACTTTCATTTTTGAAATATCATGGCTGTCTGCAATTGTTCCTTCCACAGTGAAAGTTGAGCCGTATGCACTTGCGGATTTTCCTGAAGACTTCACAACTCCAGGCTTAGACGCGATAAAAAGCGGCGGTGTGTTGTCTATGTCAAAAGACCTTGAAGCTTCTGTTTTATGCCCTGCGCCGTCAGCTGCCGCCGCAGTAAATTGATAAGTTCCGTCCTTGTATCTTGACGAATCTATAGAAGCCTGCCAAACAGAGCCGCTAACAGTTCCAGAAATTGTGTCTATTGTGTTTTTTGAGGCAGTATCCACAACTGAAATATTCACCGATGAAACGCCTTTGTCATCGCTCCAGCTTCCAGAAAAAACAAATTCACCGCGAATTACAGCTCCAAGCGGCGGATAGCTGATTGAAATTTCCGGTGGCTGAGTGTCGACGCTCTCACCCAAGCCAACATCACAGGAATAAAAAGCAAAAAACATAAACACAGAAATTAAAGCCGAAATAAACTTTGTTAAGTTTTTTACAATTTTTCCGCCCCTAAACATTTTTGAAAACTTTTTGTCATATTTATACTCCCAAACGTTGAAAAAAATTAAATACAACGTTGTAGTTGCTTTCTAAAAAAATGGACGCATTTTTATCGTCCAGCCTTTGCGAGCAGTAGCCACACTGCTGCCCACAAAATAAAAAAAATATAAATTTTGAAATAAGAAGAACAGAAAACTTCTCAAGCACAGAATAACATTATGCAATTCGGGAATAACAAATCGAACTATATAACAGCCCCACAAGTTCTCCCGAATATTCAACAATATTCAACTCAAAATTAATCTTCCATGCAGATTCATCTAACCTCCGTTAGAAAACGTTTAGTCTTACGCCAAATGAAACTTGCGGAACTAGGCTTTGAATGTTCTCGTCGCTTGAAACGTCGGTTGGAATGAACCAAAGCTGGCCTTCTGTGTAGAACGAGACTGTGCTGAAAGTTGTGCGTTTCTTGAAGTTAACGCGCGGAAATTCCAACTGAACAAGTCCTGCCGAGAGAATCTGCGCGTCGCCTGAGCCGGTCTCGCTGAATCTTGAGAAATTCGCGCCCAAAGCGACGTTCAAGCTGAGCCATTCCCAGTCAGGTCCGAAATAATATCTGAACGGCAGATAATAGACGTTCGCCAAAAGTTTGATTCCCATCACATTTCCGCCGTAGCGCATATCTGTCTTGGAGAAAATATCCCGCTGCGCCTGCGTGAACTGTCCGAACTGCGCCTGAATCTTTACGTTGTCGTCAAAGAAAGTGAGTCCCGCGCCAACGCTGTACAAAGTCGCGCCCCAAACTTGCGTGTCGAGATACAATCCCTGGATGAATCCCGGAATTTCGTAGGCAGCCTTGTCTCCTTTTCTAAGAGAAATGCTCAGGCTTTTCAAGGCGACATCATCGTTTGCAAGTCCGCGGAAAACCATCGTCTGGTTGTAATGTCCGCCGACTCCAGGGCTAATCAGCTTGATTGTCGGCTTTGTTCCGTCAACCTGAACGATACATCTCGTCACCGCGACTTCGCCGTTTTTCATAACCGCCCGGACAAGCAAGAAATGATAGCCTTCCGCAATATCCTCGTTTTCAATCCGATATTTCCATTTTCCGCTTGATGAAACCGTTGTGAACGTTTTTCCGTTGTCAAGGCTGATGTCAACATGGTCTAGCTTTTTTAGCGCGTGAATGTCTTTAATCTCTTTTGAAGCATCCTTCGCCTTTGCCGCAGCCTCCTCTATAACGCTCACTTCGTAGCCCGCGTTTCCTGCAACAAAAGGACGGTCAATCGCAAAGTCTCCATAAGTGAAGCTGTCAATCGTAATCCACGGGCCGTAAGAATCATAAATGATTGACTGCTCGTTTGACTCGATTTTCTGGCCGTTTTCAAGCCGCGCTTCAACGCGCATAACGTGCTCACCGTTTTCAAGAACCTGACGGTTCAGTCCGAATCTGTAATATCCTGTCTCTGAAAGCGGAGTTTCCGTAAATTCGTTTCCGTCAACAAAAAGAACTAGCTTTTCGATTTTGACTTCGCTAACCGCCGTTCCGTAAATATTGAAAGTTCCGTGGACATGTTCGCCGTTCAAAGGATAAAGCAAATCGACTTTCGCCTTCGGAGCGTCTTTTTCAAGCTGAATGTTGCGGCTAACGCGCGTGATATTGTTTGCCGCATCCATTCCTGTGATTTCAACGTTGTAAGCTCCGTTTGAAAGCGAGCTTAAATCAATCGCCTGGGTGATAATCTCGTCTGGAACCAAGTCCGTGCGAGCAAGATTTCCGCTCACAGTTTTTCCGTCAAGACTTCTGATTGTGATGTAAAGGCTTGTAAGCTCAATGTTGTCGGTTGTCTGCCCCGAAAAGAACAGCATCCCGGTCGTTTTTGAGTCGTCAAGAGGAAGCTCCAGATTGATTTCAGGCTTTGTGTTGTCAATATTTATCAAAGATGAATACAAGCCCGTGATTCCGTACCAGTCCTCAATCAAGAGGAACACAACGTGAGTTCCGTCGTTCACAACGCGCGAGTCAAATTCGTAGCTCCAGCTGATTGAAGTTTTGTCGTGGCCGTAAGTTCCAACAGCGTTTCCATAGGAATTGCCGTTGTCAAGCGAAATGTAAACCTGCTTGATTCCGTTTTTGTCAGAAGCGACGCCAGTAAGCTTGACCGTTCCCTTTACAGTCTCGTCAATCGGCGGAGTCTGAACCTCGCCTTTCGGCTCTTCAAGAGAAATTCTGAAATTCCGCGTGTATTCCGGGCCGATTACGCCGTTGATGTCCTCAGCGTAAACCGTAACCGAATGTTCGTTGTCGGTAAAATCCGAAAGCTGCTTTTTTATCGAGAAACTTGTTCCAATCTGGTCGAGCGGCTGATATTTTCCGTCATCAATTTTGTACCAGATTTTCGGGCCTGCGATTACTTTTCCGCTCTCGTCTTTTTGAATTCCGTCGTCATCATAAATTACTCCGGAAATTTCAAAGTCTCGTGTGATAATCGCGTTTTCGTCAGGAAGATGAACTTCCGCAATCGGCAAATCGCTTTTATTGTCAATCGCAAACTGCCAGCTTCCGCCAAGCGTTGTTGAATTTCCAATCGCGTCCGTGAATTTGAACTGCATCAAGTCGCTGATTGGCTTTTCCGCCGTTCCAACGTGCGTCTGAATCATCGGGGCAAGCTCCAGCTCAATTCCGGCCGCAGAAGCAGATTTGTCCTTTCCCGGAGCAAAATACTCAGCTTTTGCAAGGCGGCCGTTGTCCTTTACGATAAACGCAATCAGATTGTCGCCGTTCACAACGTCTCCCTCGGCAGGAAGAATCGGCTGAACTTCCGGCGGCGTTGTGTCCTTGAAAATCGAAACCGATTTTTTTGTGATTTTTCCAGAAGAATCTTTTGCGCGCACATCGATTCCAATCAAGCCGTCATCAAAATCTTTTAGATTCAGATTCGCAGAATAAGCTCCGCCGCTCATCAAAAGAGGCTGCCAATTTTCGCCGTTGTCAAGGCTGTACTCAACATTTTTGATTCCGTTCGCGTCGCTTGCATCAACAGAAAGCGCAGTTTCATTCTGAACCCAAAGCTGATTTTTCGGAGAAGCGATTTCAACTTCCGGAGCCGCGCTGTCCGCAAGAATATTGAACGGCTGAGACGAAAAGACTTTTCCGTTCGCGTCCGCCGCCGTAACAACTACATCTTTATAAAAACCGTCTTTCAGCGCCTTTATGCTGAAAGATTTTCCATTTTCGCTTTTAAGAATTTCAAGATTCTCTGCCCCGAAACTTGTCGCAGAACTTGTTTTGGCAGAAACGCTCAGCGAGACCGAAGCAAGCGAAAGCACATTCGCGTAGCCTGTAACTGCCTCATTCTCGCCAATCACAAAAGCAGAAATATTCGAATCAAAGGATTCGGAATCCAAGAATTCGGAATCAAAAACAGCGTTCTCGTCCGGCAAAATATAAACTCCGCCAGTTGTCCAAGAGCTTTTTGCAAGCGGAACAGGCCGCACAACGCAGATTGTTCCGACGCAAGAGCCAAAAACGCCTTTTCCAGAATCCGCCTTAATAGAAATTTTTGTGATTCTTGACGGAAGATTTTGAAGCGGAATCTCAAAATGGCCGTCAACGAGAACCGCCTTTCCGCTTTGCAAAGCGTCTCCGCCAGCCGTTTTTTCATCGTCAACGCCTTCAATCGTGTACGAAACCGAAATGCTTTTCGCCTGCTTCTCATCAAGAGCGGAAGTATCAACAGAAAGAACCGCCGACGCAGGATTTTTTGAAGCTCCATAAGGAAGAATCACGTTCATTCCAGGAACATATTCCGCGCCAGCAACGCTAACGATTGAAACAGAAATTGGAGAGCCGACATCTCTTGAATCGGCAATTTTTTCAGAAATAGGAGAATCCAGCAAATCTTCATGGATATAAGTCAAATCCTTAATATTTATAAGCCGTTTTTGCTCCGTCGTTCTTCCGTAAATGTCAGTCGCGCTCAAAACAACGTTCACAAGTCCCCACGGCGCATTTAAAAGCGGAATTTTCACCGCCGCGGATTTCTGTCCGTTTTTAAGCTCGATTTTTTCTTCCTTGTAGACTTCATCGTTTCCATAAAAAATTTTATATGAGAAAGACTCAAGCGCACTTTCAGAGCTCACGGAAGTCTCAAAAACAGGATTCGCTTCCGGGTGAACCATAATTCCGTTTGTCGCGTCCGCCCCGGAAATTTTCGGAGACGAGAATTTCGGCTCACTTCCCCAAGAATAAAAAGGAACTGTGACAGTGTTTCCTTTCACACCGTGAATGTCTGTCGCATAAACTGAAATTGCGTGCTTTCCAACCGAAAAATCGCTTTCGCTTTGAATCATCTCGCAGAAAACGCCCTGGCTTTCAACTTTGATTTCGCTTCCGCCGTCGACCGAATAACAAACGCTTGCAACTCCGTCGTCGTCGCTCACAAATCCGCGCAGAAACAAAGTGTTTTTCTCGCCTGAAAAATAAGATTCGGCAACAGGAGACTGAACTGTAACAACAGGCTTGTCATCTTCCTGATTCAAAAGAATCGATTTTTTGACTTCAACAACGTTTCCAGCCGTGTCCGTCGCCGTGATTATAAAATCAGCAGATTTTTTGCTCAGGCCGATCGTGTCAACTTCCTTGAACCAGTACGGATTTCCCGGAATCAGCTCAAAGTCGCCCGACTCGCCGTTAAAAGACCATGAAAGTTTTTGAAGCCCCACTTTGTCTTTCGCATAGCCTGCAATCCCGAATTTCCCGTTCACAACCTCGTTTTCAGAAGGAGAGACAATTTTCACGTCAGGCTTTGTGTTGTCAATAAAATAGAGGAACGAACTAGTTCCAGCCGAACCCGTCTTGTCAATCGCCTTGAACCAGAGGATCGCCGGACCGTCATCTGCCTTTTTTGTGTCGATTGAAAGCTCAAAATGCGCGATTCCCGGATTTTTCTTGTCTTCCTTGATTGGAATCGCCTCAAAAGTTTTCGCGTTGTCCAAAGAATAATAAAGATTTCGGATTCCGTTTCCGTCAGAGGATTCGCCTTTTAAAGTGATTTTTCCAGAGACAAGCTCGCCCTGAGAATAATTTGTAACAGTTGTGATTGGCTGCCGCCTGTCAAGATTCCAGACAACGTGCGCGTTTTTCTTTGGCTTTTCGCGCGAAGAAAGGCCGTTTATGTCAACGCCCCATACATCAATCGTGTGCGGGCCTTCCGCAAGCTCCGTCGTGTCAAGATAATAAGACCAGAATTCCTTTCCATCCGCCTTGATTGGCTCGCCGCCGTCAAGAACCAGCCAGACCTCGGCAACTCCGTCGTCGTCAACACAAGTTCCAACGATATTAAGATTGCCCGGAACGCGCATATTGTTAGCAGGATTTGTTATTCCAGAAATCACGTAGTCAGAATCAGGGTCGATATAAAGATTGAACGGGCCGTTTATCGCCGTGTTTCCGCCCTTGTCCTTAGCTTCAACAAAAACATTGTACTTGCCGGCCTTTTTCTCATTGATGTCGAAAGTTTCCTGCCAGCTTTCCATTTTTTCAACGCTGCGCTCCTCAACATCTTTTTTTCCGCGCGCAAATGCAGAAAACGAGAGCACGACAAAACAAGCCGCAAAAAGAGCAGCCTTCAAACTTTTTTTCATAAATTTATCCTTGAACTTTTTTAATAACAAAATCTTAGTCCAACTTTTTTATAAAGGCAAATGCTTTTCAAAAAAGCAAAAAACTCGAACCATTTTAAGAAATTTCGACACGAAACGGGGAAACTGTTAGCGAAAATTCCATTTAAATTCCAAGCGAAAAGAATATAATTGGCTCAGCGTAAAAATGCAGAAAAATTGCGGAGATAAAGCTTCACGGAAAAAAGTCCGTCATTTCGAATTCAAAGCAAGCAAAGATTGGCTCGATTTCGGAATCTGTAAAAAATAAATCAGAATTCAAGGAGAAGAAAATTTTATGGCAAGTGAAGATGAAAAATCAGAAATCTTAAAAGAAAAAATCGCTAATTTTCAAAAATTAGTCGATGAATCGCACAAAATCGTGTTTTTTGGAGGAGCGGGAGTTTCAACCGAAAGCGGAATTCCGGATTTCAGAAGCCAGGACGGACTTTACCAGCAAGAATGGAAATATCCGCCTGAAACGATAATCTCGCGGAGCTTTTTTGACGCAAATCCGCGAGAATTCTATAGATTTTACCGCGCAAAGCTGATTATAAAAGGCGCAAAGCCAAACATAACGCACAAAAAACTCGCCGAGCTTGAAAACGCTGGCAAGCTCACAGCGGTTGTAACGCAAAATATCGACGGGCTGCACCAGCTTGCCGGAAGCAAAAAAGTCTACGAGCTGCACGGAAGCACGCTCAGAAATTACTGCATGAGATGCGGAAAATTTTACGGAATCGACTTTATCGCGCAAAGCGAAAATTCGCCGGACAAGCTTCCACGATGCGAGTGCGGCGGTCTCGTAAAGCCAGACGTTGTTCTTTATGAGGAAGGACTCGACGACAACGTTGTGAACGGCGCAATCGACGCGATTTCAAACGCCGACCTTCTGATAATCGGCGGAACGTCGCTAGTCGTCTATCCTGCCGCAGGCTTAATCCGATATTTCAAAGGAAAAAATCTCGTTCTAATAAACAAAAGCGAAACGCAAGCCGACTCAATGGCAGACTTGGTGATTCACGCCAGTCTCGGAAAAGTTTTTGAAAATCTAAAGATTTAGGAAATCTTGTTTTTAGAATTCAGAAGTCTAAAAACTCAAAAAATGATATTTTGCGATTAAAAAGAGAGAGAAAAAACAGAAAATAAAGCGGACAGAAATCAGAAAATCCGTTTCTGTCCGCTCCGCTAATTCCGTGCAAGTTTTTTCATCAAAATCCAAAAATCCTTAATTTTCCGATTCAAGCAAATCTTTCAAAGTCTGCCGAATCCCAAGTTTTTCAAGGATTTTTTCAGATTCACTCATCGGCATATCCTTAATAGCTGGCACTATTTCAGAACATTTCTCTTCGCTGACAAGCGTTTTAATCGGCATTTCCATAGAAGTTTTCAACTTTGCATTTTTGTTCTTTACAGCCCGAATCATCGTGTTTTTCGGAGTCGCCGAGTCATCGATAAATTCCAGCATTTGAACTTTGTATCCGCATTTTTCGAGCAAGTCGCCCCGGATTGCGTCCGTCAAAAGCGCGCTGAACTTTTCCTTTATCAGACCGTAACGAGTCAAAATCTCAAAGTCAGTTCCGGCCGCTTTTTTCGCCGTCAAAGCCGAATTTATCTCGTGCTGGCAGCAAGGAACGCTCAAAATCGCCCTCGCGTTGTGCCGGACAGCGTAATTCAAGGCAAAATCAGTTGCCGTGTCGCACGCGTGAAGCGTAATCACAATGTCAGGATTTTTTTCCTCGCCGTAATCAGCAATATTTCCAACCGCAAATTTCAAATTTTCAAGCCCCAGCTCCAAAGCAAGGCGCGAACAATAATCGATAACGTCTTTTTTCAGGTCAAGGCCGAAAATCTCGCAAGGAATTTTCCTGATTTCCGTCAAAAAATATTGAACCGCAAACGTCAGATAAGATTTTCCAGAGCCAAAATCCACAATGCTCAGCGGCTTTTCGTCGTTTTCAGGCTTGATTTCCTTCAAAATGTCATCGATAAATTCCAAAAATCGGTTTATCTGCCGGAATTTGTCGTATTTTGAATTTATCACTTTTCCTTCCGCAGTCATAATTCCAAGACGCACAAGAAACGGAACTGGCACGCCTTCCTCAAGAAGATAATTTTTCTTTCGGTTTTGTCCGCCCTGCAAAAATTTTATGTTTTTCAGATTCTGATTTTGGGCGTTCCCCTCGCTCCGCTCGGGTCGGGTCTTGCACGGTTCCGCTTTCGCTCCATTGCTGTCCAAAAAAGCAATATCGCCACGGACGGCGGCACCAGCGTTATTCAATCCGCTAGAATTTTCTCCCCTATTCTGCAAATGTCCAACAACGTCTTGCGGCGCCGTTACAGCCCCTACCGCATTTGCGTTGTTTTTTATCTTTTTCACAAGCCGGGTTATTTTTCCTTTTCTGCTCGCCATCAGCGTGATTTCTTCGCTTTCAGTGCGCTCAACAACATTCTTGAAAGTCGTTCCGCCGTGAGTCTTTATAAAGTCATCGAGTTCTTCTTGTGAAAATTTCTTATGGAAAACCTGCTTTTCAGTGTAAAATTCCGCAAAATAATTTTCGCTTTTCACTGCGGAAGAAGCCGTCAGCTTTATTTTCACGCGCACAAAATCATTTCCTAAAATCTCACTTATATTTTTTACAGGCTTTGAAAAAGTCACAGACAAAATCATAATCGCGTTCTCCATCGCTTGTGAAACAAAAAATGTTTCACAAAGTCTATATATTTTATCTTTTTTATACGATAAAATAAATGTATGGGAAAAATATTTGTTTTTGTTAATCAGAAGGGCGGCGTCGGCAAGACAACTTCGGCAATAAACATCGGGGCTTTTATGGCTCAGCTCGGAAAAAAAGTTTTGCTCGTTGACTTCGACTCCCAGGGAAATATGTCGAGCGGCGTTGGCGTTTCAAAAGACAAGCCGACAATCTACGAGCTTCTTGCAGAGCAGTCAACCGCAAAAGAGACAATCAAGCATACGCCGGTTGAAAATCTTGACGCAGTCAGCGCGTCTATCGACCTTTCCGGCCTTGCGATTGAGCTTGTCGAGCAGGAAAAACGCGAATATTTCCTAAAAAATGTTCTTGATCCGCTACGCTCAGAATATGACTACATTTTGATTGACTGTCCTCCTTCCCTCGGACTTTTGACTTTGAACGGACTTACAGCGGCAGACGCAGTTTTAGTTCCGATGCAGTGCGAATATTTCGCGCTCGAAGGAATCACGCTTTTGCTTCAGACTGTAAAACTTGTTCAGGAAAGATTTAATCCGGAACTTAAAATCGGTGGAATTTTCTTTACAATGTACGATTCAAGAACCCGCCTTGCGCAGGATGTTGTGCGCGAAGTCCAAAAATATTTTAAGGACCTCGTTTTCAACACGATAATTCCACGCAACGTGCGCCTTTCAGAAGCTCCGTCTCACCGGCAGCCAATCTGCCTTTACGACCCTAGCTGCGTCGGCGCGAAAAGCTACAAAAAGCTTGCAGAAGAGGTGATTAGCCGTGGCTAAATTCGGACTTGGACTAGGACTTGGAGCATTGATTCCTGAAAGCAACGAAGAAAACGAAATTCCGTCATTTTCCGAAAATGACTCAGCCAAAAGAACGCTTTCCGAATCTGAAAAAATTGCGGCTCAGGCTGTGAACAAGGCGATTGAAAAAGGAAACATTCCGCCGGAAGTCGCAAACGGAACGAGAAAACTTCCAGAAGGACTTTCAGTTGATGAAAACGGCCAGCTTTGGCTCGATGTGAACAGGCTCACGCCAAACCCGTTCCAGCCGCGCCGTGAATTTGACGACGAAGCGCTGCATGAGCTTGCAGAGTCAATCAAAGAGCATGGAATTTTGCAGCCAATCACGGTTGAAAGCGCGGAAAACGGCGATTTTTACATTATCATGGGCGAACGCCGAACGAGAGCCGCAAAAATCGCCGGTCTTTCGGAAGTTCCTGTTCATCTTGGAAAATTCAGCGACCAGAAAAAACTTGAAATCGCGCTTATCGAAAATATCCAGCGCGAAAACCTGAATCCGATTGAAGAAGCCGAAGCGTATTACAAACTTATGGAAATTTCAGGATTGAGCCAGGAGCAAATCTCGGCTCGCGTCGGAAAAAACCGCTCGACTGTTGCAAATGCAATCCGGCTTTTAAAGCTTCCTGAAGATATGCGGACTTCGCTCGCGCAGGGAAAAATCACTTCCGGGCATGCGCGCGCGCTTCTCGCCGTAAAAGACAACGCCGATATGCGAATTCTTTACGCGAAAATCGTTGGAAATGACATGACCGTTCGAGACGCAGAAGAAATGGCAAAGACGCTGAACGAAGGAGCCGGAAAAATCAGCCCGAAAAAGCCTTCAAAAAATGAGGCGAAAGACCCTAATATCCGCGCGCTAGAGCAGCAGTTCATCGAAAAACTCGGAACAAAAGTCGAAATCAAAGGCTCAATGGAAAAAGGCCAGCTCGAAATCTCTTTTTACAACAAAGACGACTTGAACCGGCTTTATTATTTAATCTGCGGCGAAAACAGCTAGAAATTTTCGGCAATCCGATAAATCAGAAAAATCAAAATCGGAAATCTTCAAAAACGAGTTTTTGATTAAAAACAAAATGCGGGAAAATCTTGCATAAAACAAAATTTTCCCGCAAAAAAAATCACATAAAAACCGGCACAGCCACTGACATAAAAAGCATCCATGCTGACTGCGCGAATTATAAAAATTCAGTACGTCTAACGCGAATCAAACTTTTCCGTGCTGGTCGTTCAAATTAAAAATCTTTTGCAAACCGCACAGAACGGATTTCTTTAGAAAAGTTTTCTTGCCTCAACGTAAAAACGCTTTTCGCTCGCCTCGCCCATCGAGAACGATTTTCTTGGAAGCGGGCCGCGTCCGTTGATTGTCGCAAAAAAGCTGTCTTTCGCAATCGGCGGAAGCAAAATTGAAACCGCGTTATCTTTTTTTCCGAGAGAAACAACCTCGCTCGTTCCGTGAATGTAGTCGATGTCGTTTTTCTTGTCTTTTGAATTTGAATCAAGATAATCATCAAGAACAGGCTGCAGAGCCGCAATCGCCAAATCCGTGATTTTTGTGTCGAGAACGCAGAGTTTTCCCTTTGAAATAAATCCGTATCTTGCGCCGGAAGCGTTCCTGTCTGAAACAAAATCTTCAAGTTCTTTTTCAGAATCAAAATTTTTCAGCTCGCCGCCGAGCTTTTCCTGAACAAAAGCGATGAGCTTTTCAGAATTCTGGTTGAAAACCACGCGGTGAATCGGCTCAAAAGTCAGGCCTTTGTCATAAATATTCACAATTTCAACGAGCGCGAATCTTACAGGGCTTGTCTCTTTTTCTGAATCCGAAAGATTTTTCTTATGCTCGTCCCAAACTGCTTTCGCAGTCGCAAGGGAATGGTTTCCGTCGCCAACCGCAAACAAGAAAGTGTTTCCGTCAGAATCTGTGCCGGCCTTAAAAAGCGAAGAAAGAGCTTTTTCAAGAAGACTCTCCGCCTCATCGCCTTTCACGCTCCAGCCAGTGATGTGCCCCGCATTCTGCATAAGTTCGCCGTCATAAACAGGCACGCTTTTCTTTGAAAGTTTTTCAGCTCCGCCAACAAGCAAATCATCAGGATCGTTTGCAAGAAGCATAATGTGAGGAAGCTCAAGCGCGGCTCCGTTTCGGATTTTCATTCTCGGAGGAATTCTTTCAGGAACTGTCGCTTCTGTGGCGCGGATTAAGGCTTTTGAGCCAGGCTTCCATTCGTATTTTTCAAGGTCAACAGCAAGAACAAGCCCGCGTCTCATTCTTCCGTATTCAGTTTTTCTTTCTATATAAATGCACTCTTCGCTAGAATCAAAAATTCCTTCAGAAAGATAATCTTTCATCGTTTTTTGAATTTTCTGGATTCGCTCGTCTTTGTCAGAATCATTCAGATTCACTTCCGGAAAAATCAGATTCAGCGTTGAAGGCGCAGAGCCGGCAATTTCCGCCGCGCGCTTCCAATAATCTTTGTCCTGCGTGTACTGGTCGCAGGCAATAACAGCCCAAGTTTTCAAGTCAAGTTTTTTAGGAAGGAGAATTTCAGGAATCTGAACTCCGAATTTAGAAAATGTTTTCATATGCGAAGATTTTAGCAAAACTGACGAATCTCTGCTATAATCTTTAGTATGCCTGAAATTTCATTGTCTACGTCTTTGAGGCTCGCGCAGAGAACTTCGCAAAATCAGAAAATGGCTCAGACGCAAAAAATGAGCCAGACGCAGATAATGTCTTTAAAGCTTTTGAATATGTCTTCGGGCGAATTAAGAAACGAGATTTACGAAAAAGCCGCGAAAAATCCCGCGCTTGTTGTAACGGAAGACAGATTTCAGGACGGAGACGCGGAAGCGGCGAACGAAAGGCGAACTTCAAATCAGTCTTCACAACGATTTTCCGACAGCACTTTTATTGGAAAATCCACCGCCGCAGGAATTCAGGCAAGCGACAATTTTCAGGCCGCGCTTGAAAACAACGAGGATTTCAGAGAACCGCTCGCAGACCATCTTGAACATCAGCTGAATTCGATGAATCTTTCAAAAGGCGAGCAAAATCTCTGCAGAAAGCTGATTTACAATCTCGACAAAAATGGCTTCAACATTCTTGCGCCGGAAGCCTTAATCGACAAAAACGCCCCGAAAAGCGAACAAACGCCGGAATTTCTTTTAAAATGCAAAAATATCGTGCAGAATCTCGATCCGGTTGGAACATGCACGAACAATTTTGAGGAAAGCCTTTTTGTTCAGGCGAAAATCAACGGGAACGCGAGCGCGTGCACGCTTTTTCTTCTGAATCATTTTGAATATCTGAATCCGCCGCAAACCGCGAAAATCAAAAAAAAGATAGAAAATTATTTTAAAGAAAACGAGAAATTGCAGTTCAACACAAATTTCAAGAGATTTGAGCACGACGAGGAAGATATTGAAGAGTCGCTAGATTTCATAAAAAAGCTCGATCCTTTTCCGGCGCGGAATTTCGGAACAAGCCAGACAAATTTCGTGATTCCAGACGTAAAAATCGAAGAAATCAAAAATTCAGATGACGAGAATGGAAGTCCAAAATTCAGAATTTCTCTTTCTCGTGAAAGCCGTCCGAAAATCGAAGTCGCAAAAGATTATGAAAATCTCGTGAACAAGACAAAAATCGCGGACGGAGACGTTTCCGAGCAGGCGGAACGCCAAAAAGCCGAAGTGAAATTCGCGCGGAACAGCATAAACGACGCGAAAATTTTCATTGAAAGCATTGAGTACCGGGAAAGCACAATCTTAAAATCATGCAAAGTGATTGCAGAAATTCAAAAAAACTTTCTGATGAACGGACCAAAATTTTTAGCGCCGCTCCGACAAAAAGACGTGGCGGAAAAAATCGGCGTGCATGAAGCCACAATTTCAAGAATGGCGAACTCAAAATTTGTCCAATGCAAATGGGGAATTTTTCCGATAAGCTACTTTTTCACAAACGCGGTTGGAGATTTCTCCGAAAATCTTGATGAAAATTTAAACGTTTCAAAAAATAAAAACGAAACAACGAACATCGGAAAAAATGCGGACGAAAATCAAAATCGAAACGCCGAAAAAAACGAGACCGAAAATCTTAATGAAAATCAAAACGCTGAAAGAACTTTCAACGCAAATTCAGAAAAAAAATCTTCAGGAAATTCTGAAAATGAAAGTTTCGCTTCAAAATCTTCTAAAAATTTCGGAACAGTTCAAAACGCAGGCGCGCTTTCAAAAGAAGCCGTAAAAGCGCAAATCGAAGAGCTTTTGGAAGAGCATAAAAACGATAAAAAAGCCCCGAGCGACCAGAAAATTTCCGATATGCTCGCCGAAAAAGGAATAAAAATCGCACGGCGGACTGTCGCAAAATACCGCGCCGAGCTGAATATTTCTTCAAGCTACGAACGCTGAGCCAAAACAGCCCATTCAGTCTTTTTCCAGTCGTAGTCATCGCCGAGCTTTGGAAGAAGCTCCTCAAAATAAAATCTGTCCTCAATTTTTCTGTCGCCGCTCGTTCTTCCTAGATGACGGTCTGAACGGACACCAAGCCCATGAAAATCGCTTCCTCCAGTGACAATCATCCCGAGCTTTTTTGCAAGCAATTCGAGCTTGTATCCTTCGTTGATTCTCGCGCCCGGATGCCAAGCCTCAAGCCCCGCAACTCCGCTGTCACGAATCTTCAAAATCGTCTCTTCCATTCTTCCCCAGCTCACGTAAAGCGAAAGAGGATGCGCCAAGACAGGGACTCCGCCGGCAGACTTTATCGCCTGAACCGCAACGCTCAAATCGATTCCGTCGTGAGGAACATACCATGGCCGCCCTTTTCCCAGAAAACGGTCGAACGCTTCCTGCCGAGTCTTCACGATTTTTTTTTCAGTCATATAAGACGCAAAATGAGGTCTTCCAATCTGGCTTTCAGAAAAAATCGACTCAATTTCTTCAAGAGAGACTTCATATCCGTCTTTTTTCATTTTTTCAACGATTTCAAGATTACGGCTTTTCCGCGACTCGTCAGCCTGATTCACAACATCTTTCAAATCTTCCGAATATTCTTGAAGTCCAAGCCCCAAAAGATGAAATTCTCCAGTCGGCCAGCGGACGTTTATCTCAATTCCAGGAACAAAAATCATATCGCTTTCAAGGCAGACTTTCGCAGCAGAGCAAAGTCCGTTCACAGTGTCGTGGTCGGTCAAAGCCCAGACTTTCAGATTTTTTCCGGCGGCATAACGCGCAGAATCGGCAGGACTTAAAATTCCGTCAGAAGCAGAAGAGTGCGAGTGCAAATCAATCATAAGCAAATAATAGCATATTTCATTTTTTTGTGTTAGAATTCGCAAGATTGTGATGTAGGAGTTAAAAAATGCCTAAACCAGTGTCCTATTCAAAAGGTTCAATCATTTATTTTTCAGGCGATATTGACGACCGTGTTTTTATTCTGCAAAAAGGCAATGCGATTGCGACAAATGACGATGTTGAAACAAAACTTCCTGTAACAGAACAGATAAAAAACGGAGAATTTTTCGGAGTGAAATCCGCTCTCGGGCATTTTCCGCGCGAGGAAACCGTAACGACGCTCGAGGATTCCGTCTGCATTTCAATGACTGTTCAGGAATTCGAGAAAATTTTCAGCTCGAACAAGCAGATTATAATGAAAATGCTGCGCGTTTTTTCAAAGCAGCTAAGACAAATCCACAGAAAAACCGAAGCGATTTTAAATAAAGGCGAGGAAATCAATCAGGTTTCGGGGCTTTTTTCCGTTGCGAAGGCTTTTTACAACGATGAAAAATGGCGAAGCTGCGCCGATGTCTGCCTGACATTCTTAAAGCATTATTCCACATCTTCCCATGCGAAAGAGATAAGCGAAATGTACGCAAAAGCAAGCGCGTACGTAAAAAAAGGAATTTCTTCGTCGGTGGCGGTGGCGGAAAACAACTCCTTCTCATCGGATTCCGCGCTTAATGTTTTTGACTTGCCTGCTTTCCAGCGTTTTCAGAAAACTTACGAGGACGGACAAGTCATCATCACAGAATTTGAGAACGGCGAGACTTTTTATCTGATTCAAAGCGGAAATGTGCAGCTTTCAAAATGCGCGAACAGCACAAACAAGAACATCGACATTTTAAAGCCAGGCGAATTTTTCGGCGAAATGGCGATACTCGACAACTCACCGCGCTCTGCCACCTGCGTCGCGATGGGGCAAGTAAAATGCCTTGAATTCAACAAGGCAAATTTTGAGCTTTTGGTCTCTGGAAATCCGCAGCTCGCGCTAATTCTCCTAAAACTTTTCTGCAAGAGAATCTACGACCAGAAACGGCGGTTCAAGATTCTCGTGATTTCAGACCCGCAGGCGCGGCTCGCAGACGTTTTCTGCATGCTCAACGAGATGAATCCGCTTAAGACGAGCGAACATTCAAGGCGTTTCAACGTTACAACTTCGGACATGGCGCACTGGTCTGGACTTCCGCAGGAGATTGTAAAAGAGGAAATCAAAAAATTTGTAATCTCGCGAAAAATCGAGCTTTTTGACGACCACATAATCGTTGCAAACATTGCGGATATGAAGCGGATTGTTGACACAAGGACGAACGTCAGAAAATAAATCAAAAATCTGAACAAGTTTTTAGACATCGGGCAGTTTTTCGGCGAGTCTAAAAAAACTTGCAATTCTAAGAATCTTTTTTATGGAGGAAAAAAATGAAAGTATTGGTGATTGGCGGAGCTGGATACATCGGCTCGCACGTTGTAAAGCAGCTTATGAAGGCCGGACACGAAGTTACAGTTTTTGACAATCTCTCTTCGGGGCTTCGGCAAAATCTTTTTAAAGAGAATAAATT
Source organism: uncultured Treponema sp. (assembly GCA_934691925.1). GTDB lineage: Bacteria > Spirochaetota > Spirochaetia > Treponematales > Treponemataceae > Treponema_D. The sequence goes on from CAKUTI010000017.1 coordinate 22,286, forward strand.
TATCTACGGAAATATTCTTATTGAGCGCGACTTGGACGCGGCTTTTGAAAAAGGATTCGACGCGTTCATTCATCTTGCGGCTTTCAAGGCGGCAGGAGAATCGATGGTTGAGCCTGAAAAATACTCAATCAACAATTTAAACGGAACAATCAACATTCTGAATTCGGCAATGCGCCACAACTGCAAGAAAATGGTTTTCTCTTCAAGCGCGGCGGTTTTCGGCTCTCCAAAATATCTTCCAATCGACGAGAGTCATCCGAAAAATCCTGAAAACTACTACGGATTCACAAAATTAAAAATCGAAGAGATTATGGCTTGGTACGACCAGCTTCGCGGCTTGAAATTTGCGGCTTTAAGATATTTCAATGCGGCGGGCTACGATGTTGACGGATTTCCTTGCGGACTCGAGCAAAATCCGGCGAATCTTCTTCCTGTAATCATGGAAACAGCCTGCGGAATGAGAGAAAAAATGAAAGTTTTCGGAAGCGACTACGACACTCGCGACGGAACTTGCATCCGCGACTATGTTCACGTTACTGATTTGGCTGTTGCACACGTTAAAGCCCTTGAATACATCACAAAAAACAACGAAAGCCTAATCTGCAATCTTGGAAGCGAGACTGGCGTCAGCGTAAAAGAAATGCTTGAAGAAGCAAGGAAAATCACCGGAAAAGAAATTCCTGCTGATTTTGTTGGAAGAAGAGCGGGCGACCCGGCGGAGCTTGTCGCAACATCTGCATACGCGCGCGAAAAACTCGGCTGGACTCCAAAATATTCCGATGTCCACACGCTCCTTGAATCAACTTGGAAAGCGTACCAGAAAGCGATGAATTCAAAAATTTAGATTTTCAACGAGGATTTTATGTCTGATTTTAATTTGCTTAGGAAAAATATCGAGTCGTCTGAATCAAAAAAAGGAATGATTGAGCTTGAAACTTTGCTCAGCTCAATTCCGGCAATCGCTCCAGAAAGCGGCGGCGAAGGCGAAATCAAAAAATGCGAGGCTCTGAAAAAATGGCTTTTGGACGCAGGCTTTGAGGAAAGCCAGTTTCAGCGTTTTGACGCGCCTGACAGCAGAGTTCCGTCTGGAGTCCGCCCGAATATGATTTTGACGATTCCGGGAAAATCCGACGATTATTCAATCTGGGTGATGGCTCACATGGACGTTGTTCCGCCGGGAGACTTGAAAACCTGGAAAACCGATCCGTGGAAAGTCGTCTATGATGAAAAATCTGACAAAATTTTCGGACGCGGCGTTGAAGACAACCAGCAAGGACTTGTAAGCGCAGTTTATGCGGTTCTTGCGTTTCTTAAAGAAAAAATTGTTCCAGAGCACACGGTAAAGCTTCTTTTTATGGCAGATGAGGAATTCGGCTCTGAATTCGGCGTAAAATATCTTTTACGGGAACATCAGGATTTGTTCAGCAAAAAGGACTTGATTCTGATTCCTGACGGCGGAGACTCAAAAGGCGAGACGATTGAAATCGCTGAAAAAAACATTCTCTGGCTGAAACTCCACACAATCGGACTTCAAAGTCACGGCTCAATGCCAGAAAAAGGAAAAAATGCCCATCTAGCGGCGGCCGATTTAGCTTTGCGTCTGAACGGCTTGGAAAATTTCTTCGGCGAAAAGGACGAGCTTTTCGAGCCTCCTTATTCAACTTTCCAGCCGACAAAATCCGAGGCGAACGTTGAGACTGTGAACATTATTCCTGGCGATGACGTTTTCTATATGGACTGCAGAATTCTGCCGAAATATTCGCTTGAAACTGTGAGAAAAGAAGTTCAGAACCGCGTTAAAGCCGTTGAGGAGAAATACGGAGTAAAGATTGAAGTTTCTGAGCCGCAGGCGAGCGAGTCTCCGGCAACAAAAGCAGATGCGCCGGTTGTGCAGAAACTTGCAAAAGCGATAAAAACCGCGCACGGATTCGACGCGAAGCTGATTGGAATCGGTGGCGGAACTGTGGGCGCGGAATTCAGATGTCTTGGCTACAACGCCGCAATCTGGTCAACGCTCGATGAAGTCTGCCACCAGCCGAACGAATATTGCTACGTGAAAAACATTGCGGCAGACGCAGTGACTCTCGCCGCGCTGTTTCTGGAAAAGTAATTTTTCGGATTAGAAAATTAGTGTTGCCGGGTGAAAGAATACAAGAAAAAGTTCTGCTGCCCAGCAATCTCCATTCTGAATAAAAACCGGATAAAAAAATCCGCCCTACAAGCTTAACTTCACTTGAAACGGCGGATTTTTTATTTTTCAAATCGTCTTATTCGCTTTTCATATCTCAAAATTTTCTGAAAACTTCACTAAATCGCGAAACGTTTACAAACACAAAAAGTTCCTCAATTTCATCAAAAAATTTTCAGAAAACGAGACTTTCATAAAATCAAAATTCTTCTAGCGAACCTTGAAGAACAAGCCCAGCGTTGCGACCGTGATTAAAATCTGAATTATCAGGAATTTTATCAGCACCTGAGTCGGACTCCAGCCGTGGTTTTTCCGCATATGGTCGTGGAGCGGAAATCTTACGTTCTTGAAAATTGAAATATGGCAAAATCTCAAAAGCGCGACTTTTACAAGACCAAGACCGCCGTTCACAAAAATCAGAGAAGAAGTCGCGATAATCAAAAACGGATTCCGGGTAACCATCACGCAAAATCCGATGTAGAATCCAAGAGCGCGGCTTCCAGCATCGCCCATCAAGACGTGGCTCGGAAAAGCGTTGTGCCACAAATAGCCCATCAGAACGCCCGCAAGCGCGAATGTCATAACAGCCCAGCCCGCACCGTCTTCAATATGCGGAACGAGCAGATAAGCGGCAATGTCCTTATGACCGAGAATAAAATAGAAAATCACGCCGAGCGTAATCAAAGCGACGAGAACCAGAGTCGAGCTTAAGCCGTCAACGCCATCGGTGCAGTTTGTCGTGTTGATTGAAGCCCAAATCATCACGGTTGAAATCACAACGAAAAGAATCGGAGAGACGACAACCTCGCTAGTGACAAACGGAAGCCAAAATCTTATTTTTCCGTCGTCCGCTGTATGAATCAAATAAAAGCAAAGCAAAACCGAAGCCAAAACCGCGCAGAACAAGTCGAGAAGAGCTTTTCTGTACTCGCCCCAGCTGCTCACGCTGTGGTCATCCAAGTAACCAGTGAGCATCATTATCCAAGTGAGAACGAGAACCGAGCATTTTAGCCAGTCAAGAGGAACAAAAATCAGGCTGATAATCACAAACGCCGAAATCCAAACGACTCCGGCTCCAGTCGGCTTTCCTTTTGCCGCCTCAGAATTCTGCGCAAATTCGCGTCCTCTGTCGTGCGGAAGAAAATTGTAAAAATACGGAAGCGTGTAGCGAATCAGAAAAAAACCGACATAAAGCGCGAGAGAAATTAAAACCGTGTAAGACTGCAAAAGACGCGCAGGTCCGAAAAATCTTGAAAGCACGCCGCCAAGATAGAAAATCATTTAAAACTCCAAGTTAAATAACGTTTGATGGAAGCTCAGCCTTGCTATCTTTTATGTAAAGATATTTAAAAGGATGAATGTCAAGCGCGTTCACATACCAGCCGCCGATTTCGTCCAAATTGATTGCATGGTAGCTAAGCGAATGTGAAATCGGAATCACCATTCCCTCGTCAAGAAGAAGCTGCTCCGCCTCCGCCAAAAGTTTGTAGTGCTCTGTATTATCCGTTGAAAGCGCGGATTCTTCAAGAAGCCTGTTGTATTTTTCATTGTTCCAGTGAGTCGGATTCAAAGTCGAGCCGCCTCTGAAAAGCTCCAGAAAAGCAATCGGGTCGGCAAAATCTCCAATCCAGGAATAAGAGAACAAATCTGCGTTCCAGCCAGAAATGCTGTCAACATAGCGGTTTTCAGGCGTTGTCTGAATTTTCAGCTCGACTCCAATCGGAGCGAACGCTTCTTTCAAGATTTCAGCGATTTTCTTTAATCTGTCGGAATTTGAAGGAATTCCAAAAATCAGAGGAATTGTCTCGTTTTCAGCGTAGCCGGCATTTTTCCGCGCGTCGTTCATCATTTCAAGCGCGTCGTCAACAGAAGTCTCAGAGTAGCCCTCCACCGCAGGATAGCCAGCAAGAGGATAGATAAACGTGCTTGCCGGAATCAGCGAAAGCGTCTTCAGCTTGCTCCACGGAACTGCCGTCAAAAGCGCGGTTCTGAATTCTGGATTGTCCCACGGCTTGTTTTTACAGCCAAAGAAAAGATATTCCGTCCCGAAAATAGCAGTAAGACGGATTGAATTCTTGTTGATTAGCTTTGAGCCGTCAAACATCGAAGAAACCCAGTCAACTTTTCCAGTGTTGAACGCGTAGGAATTTTCAGCAATGTCGCTTGAAGCCTGAATTGTAATCTGAGGAAGCCGGACATTTTTCGCGTCCCAGTAATTCTCGTTTTTCACGAGAACCAGCTCGTTTTCCTTTTGAGAAGCGATTTTGAACGCTCCGCTGAATTCAAGCTCGCCGAAATTCGTCTTGCAAAGAGCGAACGCGTGATGACACAAAATTCTTGCAAAATGCGCTGTCGGAGATTTTAGCGTTACAACCAAAGTCTGATTGTCGCGGACTTTTATTCCCAAGTCGTCAGCCGAAGCCTTGTCATTTCTGAATTCTTCCGCGTTTTTTATGCAGTCAAGAAGCGCGGAATAAGGCGCGGCAGGATTTTTCAGAAGTTCAATCCAGTTGTTTCTGACAGAATATGCGGTGATTTCCTCGCCGTCTGAAAATTTCGCGTCCGCGCGGATTTTGAAAGTCCAGCGTTTTTTGTCGCGTGAAATTTTGTAGCTTTCCGCAATCGCAGGAACAGGCTCGAGAGTTTTAGGATTATACGAAAAAAGTCCTTCGTAAAGCCCCGAAAGAATCTGGGCCTCAGTGGCATAAGTTGAAGTCTGCGGGTCAAGATTCCAGCCCCACTGCGAGACGACAATATTCAGATTCCGCTGATTTTCAGACAAATTGTCAGGAAGTTTGTCTGTATCAAACGGAGAATTCAAAGCTTCATTTTCAAGGCTTTCAATGTCGGCATCATCGTTCGGAAAAACTTCTGAAAACGGCTCTTCCCGCTCCATAAAAGGCGATTCAGAATCATCATCAAAATTCTGGGCAAAAAGAGAATTTCCGCCCGCAAGAATCAAAACACAAAAAAACGCAAAGAAAAATTTTTTCATTTTTATCACCATTTTATAAAGCAGCCGAAAACGGCTTTTCACAGCAAATTCTAGCCCGTGATTCCGAGCTTTCTCATCTGCTCTTCTTCTTCAATATAAGATGTGTATTCCGCGCGGTGCTGATTTGTCTTTATTATTGAATTTTTCAGCGTTGTCAAATCGATTTTCAAGCCCTTGATTTTTGCCTTGTCGTAAGGAGCAGCCATAGACTTAAAGAATCCGTCAAGCGCGTTCAAGATAATCAGAAGGCGGTTGCACTCGGAAATCTGCGCCGAGACAAAGTCGAGAATTTTGTCTTCAGGAAGCGCGAGAACTTTTTTGTATCCAATAGAATTTTTCTGAGAGATTGCGGTGTAACGTCTCGCTTTTGTGGCAAGCTCCGTAATCACATTCTGATAATTGACTTTCTCGTGTCGTTTCGAGTCTGTTGACTGATCCTCAATCGTCACAGTGTAAATCACAGGCTTCTCCTGAAGTCCGAACGCTTTTCTAAAAATCCGCTTCAATTTGTCGGCGAAAGAATTATGCTCGCTTTCAAGAACATCATGATTTTCCTGAACTTTCTGCATAATCTGGACAAACTGCGAAGAAGTCGCACCAAGAACCGCAATCGCAAGCATCAGCATCGCTTTTGTGTCAACTTTTTTCTCTTTTTTGGTCTCGTTTTTTGTGTCGATGTTCAGCTTCTGGAGGTTTTTTGCCTGAAGCTGCTCCTTGTTCGGAGACTGGTCCTCAAGCGCGATTTCCTCGACAAGCTCGTTGTAAAACGGAACTTTTCCAAGCGCGGAAAAATTCTTTCTTATCATCGAAATTTCCGCCGTTGTTGACTCCATCGCCTTTTGCTTTGAATATCCCGGAGCCGTCATAACAATATTTCTTACAGTCGCCTTGTAACGCTCGCGCTGAAAATCAGAAAATCCTTTCAATGTCTCCAGAATCGCGGACTGAGAGCCTGCGGCTTTTGCAAGGCTGTCGTTCACCATGCTGACTGAAAGTCCGTCGCTGTTCTGCCGCGCCTCAAAAACCAGCGAAGCCAAAACACGCGTGTTGATTTTATTGTTGTTTACAGTAAAAGAATTCCAGAGAATCGCGTTCGCCAAGTCAACGAGCTTTTTTATGTTCGGAAGCGTAATGTGCGCGACTGAAAATTTGTAATAATTGCAGAGAAAATCAAGCGAGCTTTCGTAATCGGAAAAACGCTGCCCCATAATCACGGAACGCTCGCTTTCAATGAACTGAGAGCTGTCAGGAAGCTCAATGTCGGAAATTTTCTTGTCGAGCTTATAAGGATCAGGCGTAATCAAAGATTTTTTCACGAGAAAATCAAAAAGATTTTTAACGCAAGTATGCAGAAGCCTGAAATTTTCAAGAAGTCCCGGAAGAATCTCGCTGTCATACCATTCAGATTTTTGTTCAACTAGAGAAATCAGTTTCTGTGCAAAATCATTACCATTTTCCATATTGCTAGTATCGGCTTTTTTAAAGGAAAAGGAAAGAAAGATTTTTCTAGGCGAATGTTAGGCAAGGCTTTTAGATGAAAAAGTTTTAATGGAAAATCAAAATTCTCTACAAAAAAAAATTGTACAAGAAATATTTCCACTATAATTATCTTTCTGATTCTTGAATCTAAATTTAAAACTCATTATCCTAAATGGAACTATAAAATAATGCGACCGCCCGTTGTGGCCGCAATCGAGGTATTTTTTATGGCTGAAAATGAAAAGCTACAGACAATCCGCCATTCTTGCGCTCATGTAATGGCAGAGGCAATCAAACATCTTTTTCCTGGAACAAAAATAGCCATCGGTCCTGCAATCGAAAACGGCTTCTATTATGATTTTGACTTCCCGACCGACCATAAAATAACCGAAGACGATTTTCCTGCTATTGAAAAAGAAATGAGAAAAATTCTCGCTTCTGACGCGAAATTTACCAGAAAGGAAGTTTCAAAGGAAGAAGCTCTCAAACTTTTTGCAGACGAGCCTTATAAAATCGAAATCATCAACGACCTGCCACAGGACGCGACAATTTCAACTTACGAGCAGGACGGATATTTGGACTTGTGCCGAGGTCCGCACGTTGACTCCACAAAAGAAATCAACGGACAGGCGTTCAAGCTGCACAAGCTCGCCGGAGCTTACTGGCGCGGAGACTCAGATCGCCCGATGCTCACTCGCGTTTACGCGCTATGCTTTGAAAAGCCTAACGACCTGAAAGATTATCTGAATATGCTCGCCGAGGCTGAAAAACGCGACCACCGCAAGCTCGGCGTTGAAATGGACTTGTTCCATCTTGAGCCGGAAGATCCGGGACAGATTTTCTGGCATCCGAACGGCTGGACAATCTACACGACAATTCAGGATTATATGCGCAAAATGGTAAAGCGCGACGGCTATCAGGAAGTAAACACGCCTGCGATTATGCCGCGCACTTTGTGGGAACGCTCAGGCCACTGGGGACATTATCAGCGGAATATGTTCATCACAGAGTCTGAAAAACGCGTTTTCGCAATCAAGCCTATGAACTGCCCAGGCGCGCTCGAAATCTTCAAGTCAAAAATGCGCTCTTACAAGGATTTGCCTCTCCGCCTTGCTGAATTTGGCCACGATGTCAGAAACGAGCCTTCAGGAACGCTGCACGGAATTATGCGCGTGCGAGGCTTTGTTCAAGACGATGCCCACATTCTCTGTACAGAAGAACAGATTGGCGCGGAAGTCACAAAATTCTGCTCGCTTTTGAAGAAAGTCTATCACGACTTTGGATTCAACGAGCTTGTCGTGAAATTCTCAACAATGCCAGAAGACCACGTTGGAGACTTGGAGACTTGGCAGAGGGCTGAAAAGGACTTGTCTGACGCTTGCCACGCGGCGGGACTTGAATACGAGATTCAGCCGGGCGAAGGCGCGTTCTACGGTCCGAAACTTGAATTCAAGCTTTTTGACTGCCTCGGACGCGAATGGCAGTGCGGAACAATTCAGGTTGACTTCCAGCTTCCTTCCGCGGAGCGGCTCGACGCAACTTACATCGGCGCGGACAACCAGAAACATCACCCGGTAATGCTCCACCGCGCGATTCTCGGCTCAATCGAGCGTTTCTTGGGAATTCTGATTGAAAACTTTGCCGGAAATTTCCCGACTTGGCTTGCATTTGAGCAGGCAGCGGTTGTTCCTGTCAAAAATGAGTTTGACGATTACGCAAGAGAAGTCAATGACGCACTCATTGCTGCGGATATCCGCTCAAACGCTTATCTTTCCGATGAAAATATGCGCTCAAAAATCAAGATGATTACAAAGGAACACAAAACTCCTTACATCTTGGTTGTCGGCGAGAACGAGAAAAATGAAAAAACAGTTTCTGTAAGATTCCGCTCAGACAGCAAGCTTGAGCAGAAAACAATGAAACTTGAAGATTTCATAAAATACGTTCAAGACAAGGTTGACACACATTTTATTGGAATATAGAATATACGAACATTTTTGCAGTGCTGATTCTATCGGCACTGCTTCTGCCAACTTAGCTCATCTGGTAGAGCAGCGCCCTCGTAACGCGCAGGTGGTTGGTTCAAGTCCGACAGTTGGCTAGAAAATTAAAGCTCCAGTTTTTACGCTGGAGTTTTTTATTTTAAATCAGAAGAAATTCATAAAGCGCAAAAAACTGAATCATTCTAAAATAAACTTTGGAATTAATTCCGCAATTTTTCTAAACGCAGTTAAGACAATGAATCAAAGAAAACGAAAATCTCCCGATTTTTTTCATAATACATCTGCCATGTCAACACAGATGCTGAAATCGTGGTCTTCTGACCACGCAGTTTTCCGCTCGTCTTGAATTTCGCATGACGACACTTTTTTACTTCGAAAACGCCGATAAAACTTTTCTTTTCCGCCCTTTCTTGAAAAATCCGGGCTAATTCATATCATTTAAAATATGGAAAAATCTAACACAGTTTCAAAAATGACCACTGCGCCAGTCGGGCCGCTAATCCTGAAAAACGCGATTCCGACAATCATAACAATGATGGTTACAGCGATTTACAACACCGCTGACACTTTTTTTGTCTCAAAACTCGGAACATCGGCTTCTGGAGCGGTCGGAATTATATTTTCGCTTATGTCGCTTATTCAGGCCGTCGGATTCACAATTGGAATGGGCTCTGGAAGCATTACAAGCCGCGCTCTCGGCGCAAACGACTTGAAACGCGCAAGCAAATACTGCACAACCGCAATCTGCCTCGGATTTGCAACAGGCGTTGTCTTTTCGGTTTTAGGAACGATTTTCAACCGGCAAATCGCGACTTCACTCGGCGCAACGCCAACAATTCTTCCCTATGCGATGGACTACGCGCGCTACATAATTTTTGCCTGCCCTTTTATGGTCACATCGCTCGTGATGAACAACCAGCTCCGTTTTCAGGGAAAAGCGATTTTTTCAATGTGCGGAATGGCGGCCGGCGGAATCTTGAATATGTTTCTAGACCCGCTCTTTATTTTCGTGTTTGACATGGGAATTTCTGGAGCGGCAATCGCGACTTTTATAAGCCAAGTTGCAAGCTTTTTCATTTTGCTTTCGGTTTTTGTGTTCAAGAAAAGCACTGCGGAATTCGCGTTCAAAAATATCGCGCGCGACATAAAATCGTATTTCAACATTGTAACGACAGGACTTCCGTCGCTTTTCAGGCAGGGAACGGCTTCTGTCGCCTCAATTTTTATGAATATTCAGGCGGCAAAATACGGCGCGCTTATCACAGTTTTTGCGATGACTCCGGCACAGACTGCGGATGCGGCGGTTGCGGGAATGGCAATCACAAACCGGATTTTCCAGCTTCTGATGTCGGTTGCAATTGGAATGGGGCAAGGATTCCAGCCTGTCTGCGGAATGAATCTCGGAGCAAAAAAATACGGCAGAGTCCGCTCCTCTTACAATTTCCTTGTGAAAATCACAACTGCCATAATGACAGTTCTCGGAATTCTCGTTTTCGTTTTCGCGCCTGAAATTGCGCACATTTTCCGCGACGACGAGGCTGTAATCTCCGTGGCTTCGCTTGCGATGCGATGCCAGGCGTGCGTTCTTCCGTTTCACTCGCTGATTTTCGGCACAAATATGCTTTTTCAAGTTGCAGGCGTAAAAAAACGCGCGATTGTATTGTCTTCAATGCGACAAGGCTGGCTTTTTGTTCCGCTTGTGTTCATTCTTCCGCACGTTGTCAAGCTTTTTGGTGCCGAGCCGATTTTCGGAGTCCAGATGACGCAGACTGTAAGTGATTTTATTTCCGCGGCGGTCGCAGTTCCTTTCATGCTGAATTTCTTCAAGAAACTGGGGAAATAAAAATAAAATTCTGATAATTTTGCAAAGACAAATTTGATAAAGACAAAAGAAAACAAAATTTTCCATTCAAGGAGCGGGATATGAAAAATTCTTTCGAGCGCGTAAAAATGGACTGTCTGAATCCAAAGTGGAAAAACGCGATTTCGCGCGAAGTTCCAATCTACAACCGGGGAAACGGAATCCGCTCGGAATTTGAGCGCGACTACACGAGGCTTCTTCACAGCCAGGCTTATTCAAGACTGAAGCACAAGACCCAGGTTTTTTACGCTCCGCACAACGACCACGTCTGCACAAGAATGGAGCACGTTCTGCACGTCGCCTCTGTCGCCTCAACAATCGCAAAATATCTCGGACTTAATCAGGATTTGACGCAGGCAATCGCAATCGGACACGACATCGGACACGCGCCGTTCGGACATTCGGGCGAGGATATGCTGAACGAGCTTCTCGGGAAAAAAGAAGGCGCGAACGCTCCAAAAAAATTCTGGCACGAAAGAAATTCCCTTTTTTTCTCTGACTTTATCGAAACTCTAGAAGACCCGACCGGAATAAAGCGGCCGCTGAATCTCACTTACGCGGTGCGCGACGGACTCATCTGCCACTGCGGAGAAGTTGACCAGCAGGGAATGAAGCCAAGAAAGCTCGAAGAGAATATAAATCTTTACGAAATAAAGCAGCCGGGAATTGTCCAGCCTTACACTTGGGAAGGCTGCGTTGTGAAAATCAGCGACAAAATCGCTTTTCTTGGACGCGATATTCAGGATGCAAGGGCTTATCATCTTCTTGATATGGGAAGCTACAGGCAGCTCCGCGAAATCGTAATGGAAACTTTAGGACGCACAAAAAACGGAAAGCCGATTTCGCACAGAAGCGGACGGGCAGTAAATCCGAGCGTCTTAATCAACGATATGATTGTTGACCTTTGCGAGAATTCAACGCCTGAGGACGGTCTTTTCTTTTCGGAAAGCTATTTCAGGTTCATCACTGAGCTTAAAAAATTCAGCTTCTCGAACATTTACAATCACTGGCGGCTTCTGGAATTCCAGAAATATGCGAGGAACGTTCTCGAGACAATTTTCAGAACTTTAATGCGCGCTCAGATTTTTGTTCAGAAAGGAACTGCGGAAAATCATCTAAAGCCTTATCCAAAACTCGGCGAGGAATTTTCAAAGTGGCTTTCGCACTACTCTAATTTCACAAGCGTGATTTCAGGCGGGGCGCAGAAAAAAAGTCCTGTCCATTCTGTTCCCGAAGTTTTCGATGTCTACGAGAACGAAAGCTACAAAAAATGCGTGATTGAATTTATCTCAGGAATGACTGACGAATTCGCAATAAAATGCTTTGAAGAAATCATAACTTTCTAAAAAATAAAAAATTGTCTGAAAGCTGATTTTGAAAAGGCTTAGCTAATAAATTGTTATCTCCTTGAAGATTTAAGGTTTATTACAGGGTAATGCTAGAAAATTGACCCGCATTTCAAAAACTTTTCAAGGAGAAACAAGTATGAAAAAAACTGTTTCAAAATTCATTTTTGTGTTCGCATTCAGCGCGCTTTTCGCTGTCTCAATGCTGGCAACGGATTTTTCGTCTTTTCCGCAAGATGAGAACGGAACAATGCTTCCGCCTCCTCCGCCGGGAATGAACCAATCTGACAAGACAGGAAAAATGATGCCACCAGGAAAACCAGGCTTTCCGGGTGATTCGGAAAAACAATTCAACGGAATCATCAAAGTTACAAGCGGCACAAAAACAATAGAAAACCAGACAATCGAATCCGATGAAGATGGAATGAACGCGATTTTCGCAAGCGGAAACAAAACCGTCGTGAACGTCTCAAACGTGAAAATAAACACAAAGCAAAACGGCTCGCGCGGACTTTACGCGGCTTTCGGCGGAACAATAAACGCAAGCAATGTTGAAATTTCAACGCAAGGCGAGCATTGCGCGGCTTTTGCAACCGATATGGGCGAAGGAACTGTTTCAGTTGAGAACGCAAAAGCGGAAACATTCGGACGCGGCTCGCCAGTGATTTATTCAACAGGAAAAATCTCTGTGGAAAACCTTTCTGGAAGCGCGAAAAATTCAGAGATTGCAGTAATCGAAGGAAAAAATTCGCTTTCAATCGAAAATTCTGTTTTGAGCGGCGGAGCCGGGCTTGACGACGAAGTTTCAGCAGGAATCATGGTTTATCAGAGCATGAGCGGAGACGCTGGAATCGGAACGGCGGTTCTCTCTCTAAGGAATTCGAGCCTCACGAACACGGCGGACGGACCTTTTATCTACTGCACAAACACATCTGGAATCATAAATCTTTCAAAAACGAAAATCGAAAACAAAAGCGGCATTTTTCTTCAGGCGAGCGGCAACAAGTCAAGACGCGGCTGGGGAGAAAAAGGCGCAAACGGAGCTGAAATCGAGCTGAACGCTGAAAATCAGGAAATTTCAGGAGAAATCAAGGTTGACAAAATCTCGTCGCTGAAAATCAATCTAAAAGACGGCGCAAAATTCAAAGGATTTGTTGACAGCGCGAAAAACGGAACTGCCGACATCGAAATCTCAAAAAACGCGTCGCTTGAATTCACAGAAGATTCTTATTTCAACAAATTTTCAGATTCAGACGCGTCATTCAAAAACATAAAATCAAACGGCCACACAATTTTCTACAACAAAGACAACAAGGAGAACGCGAAATTCAAAGGAAAAACGATTTCTCTTGATGACGGCGGAAAACTCGTTCCGACAGAATACGAAACCGTGAAAATCGAAAAGAAAAGCGTTAAAAACCGCCCGCCGCGCCCGGAGCCAAACGACTTCGGCTTTGGCGCAGAGCCGCCAAGAGGATTTTAAGATTCAGAATTAGAAAAAACGAAATGAAAAACGCAAGGAAATCAGCTTTCAATGCAGTTTCCTTGCGAAAAACAGAGGGGGAAAACTATTTTTAATTCAAGAAATTTTTTTTATTGATTTGAAATGCCAGTGATTCTGTACCATTGGTATTTTTTGTTGTTATATGAAGCGCAGTTTGAAACTTTGATTGCCGCAGTGTTTCCGTTTCCGTCAAAACCGCTCGCAAGATTTCCGTAAGCGGAGTCGCCTGAGCAAACGTGCACAACAGAAATTCCAGATGAGCCTAGCTTAAAGCCGTTTCTGTCGCCGTCGGAAGAAGTTTCAAGCGAGCTGTTCAAGTAGCCGTTGTACTTTGCGATGCAGTCTTTAATCGTGACAGGATAAAGCTGGCCGTAAAGATCCCAGCCGTCATCAGAATTGTAAGCCGCAATGCAGCCTTCAAAAACGTTGTTTTTTCCAGCGGAAAGCTTGCAAGCAAATCCGTCAGCGTCCTCGCCGCCGTTGCTTGAATCGTAATTGTAATAAGACTCGCACTTGTAGATGTAATTGTCATGCGCGCCGTTGTAGATTTGCAAGCCTGAGTTTCCGTTGTAAGTTGTCTTCACGTAGTAAACGTAGTTGTTTCCGCCAAGCTGAAAAACGATTCCGCAGCCTGGAGCTTTGGTGATTGTCATGTTGCAGATGTTCCAGTATGAGCCGTTTACTTTCACGCCCCAGCCAGAAGAGATTCCAGAGCAGTCCAAAGTGTAGCCGCAACCGTTGAAATTGATTTTGCTCGATGAAGTTCCGCTGTTCAAAAGCTGGAGCTGGCTTGTAAGCTTTATATTCGCGCCAAGATTGATTGTCGTTCCAGCGCTAGCAGAATTGATTGCAGAACGCAACGCGCTTTCAGTTGTTACAGTCACAGAAGCTGCAACAGAAGTTGCGGAACGCTCGCTTGAAACAGAAGATTCGGAATCCGAAGAAGCAAGATTTGAGCACGAAGAAAAAAGCAATGCCGAAACGGCAGCCATGAAGAGTGAAAATTTTGACAGTTTCATTTTTGAAATAACTCCTTTTTGTTTAGCCTGAAACACAACCTGACAACCTCTCCGCCGAAAAGCAAAACATCGGAATATTCAATCTTTCCAGCATTTTGCAAAATAACGTTATTTTTTCAAGCGATATATTATATACAATATTTAGGAATTTCAACTGTCAAAAATCAAAAAACGTGAAAACAAATCTTTAATATATAAGCATTTTGAATATAAAATTGTCTTTTAAGATTATTTTAACAATATTTTATAGATAATTGCAGCTAGATTGAAGAGAAACAAAAAAAGGCTTTGCCAACGCAAAAAGCATCGGCAAAGCCCTTTATAAAATATCAGCAGTTTAATCAAACGAATTGCCTACGCAATCCGCCCGAAAAAGCTAGTAGTCCATTCCCATTCCCGGGTTTGGAGCAGCTGCTGGAGCCGGAGGCTCTGGAATGTCTGTGATTGCACAT
>CAKUTI010000018.1 GCA_934691925.1 uncultured Treponema sp.
TTGTGAACTACAGAAACCAGATTCTTGAAATATTGAACTACGCAGGAAAACTTCCTGAGCTGGAATTTACATTATAAATAAAAATGAGGATACAAAAAATGAAAAAAATTACTTCTATTATATCAGCAGTTTTGGTGGCAGTTTCGCTCGTGTTCGGGCTTGCCTCATGCAAAAAAGAAGCGCCGGTAACAGTAATCGGCTACAGAACAGGAAGCCTTTGCGCGATTCCGATTCATATTGCGGTCTTAAACGGACTTTTTGAAAAGGAATTTGCGGCAATCGGGCAGAAAGTTGAAACTCTTCATCAGTCAGGATTCAGCGGAACAACCGCGGAACTTGTAGGAGCTGGAAAAGTCCACGGCGGATTTGAGCTTATCGCATCCAATCTTCAGGCAATGGAAAACGGGCTTCCAATCGTTTTTGCAACAGGCGTGCACACAGGCTGCACAAGATATTTTGTCCGCCAGGAATCAGGAATCAACAGCCCTGCGGACTTGCGCGGAAAGAAAATCGGCGTTCTTAATCTTACAGACTCTTCTGTAATCAACTTAAAAAGAAAACTTGGCGAATATGGCATAAAAGTTTCGCTTGCAGACTCAGAGGTTGAATTTACAGCTTACGAAATGAGCGCGCTTGGTCTTGCGCTTAAAAACGAGCAAGTTGACGCGATTGCGCTTCACGAGCCTATGGCAAGCAAAGTTGCAAACGAATTTGGCTTCAAGCAGATTCTTGACACAGGAACAGACGAAAAATTCAAGGACGAATACTGCTGCCAGATTTTTGTTACAGAAGATTTTCTTGAAAAAAATCCTGAGGGCGTAAAAGCGTTTATCCGCGCAATCCAGAAGGCTTCGGCTTATGTTCAGGCAGTTCCGGAAGAAGCGGCAAGAATCCAGCTTGAAAACAATTTTACTTCGGGAACAGTTGAGGGTAACGTGAAAATCCTAAAAACACTGAACTACACTTCTTCGTATGAAAAAGGCAAGCAGACTTTCGTTAATGCTGTCCATGAGTTAAAAGATTTGGGCGTATTAAAGCCGACAACAGACGCGGAAGCGTTCATAAAACGCGGCTACGTGGACTTGAAAGGAATTCCAGAAGGATTTATCTACAATCCTGAGACAAAGGAATTCAGCGAGATTTCAGCAAAATAAGTCTAAATCTGAAGTAAGTATACCTAAGAGCTGAAGTAAGGCTTCCTAAGACCTGAAGTAAGGCTTCCTAAGACCTGAAGTAAGGCTTCCTAAGGACCGAAGGAAGTATACCTTAGCCTCTTAGGAAGTATTCCTTTAAATAAATCATAAAAAAGAGCTTCGCCCTGCCCTGTTTTTCAGTTCCCTTAATTAAAAAGCATTTTTCATTGAATTATCGGAATTCTACCTTATAATAAAATTCATAATCGAGGTGAAATATGAAAAAATGCTTGTTTTTTGCTTTATTCGCGCTGGCCGCTTCCGCGCCTCTTTTCTGCGGAACATCTAAAACAAAATCTTCGTCCTCAAAAACGGCAAATTCACAAAGTTCAATTTCAGCAGAAAAATCAAGGAAAAGCCAGGCAAGCCCGAAATCTAATGCTGGCAAGGCGAAATCCAGCACGGCAAGCTCAAAGACAAAAGGAAAAAGCCTTGAATCGCTCGACACAGCAAGAAATGTTGATTATCTGAGCGACTTTGAAAAAGATGTGATTCTCGAGATGAACAAGGCGCGGGCCGATCCAAAGCAGTTTGCTGATTTATATCTCGTTCCCCGGCTAAAAAACTTTGACGGAAATCTATATATCGAAAAAGGAACAGAAAATTCACAGCGCAGAATGATTCTAACACGTGAGGGAGCGGCAGTTGTAAAAGAATGTATAGAATATATGTACAATCAAACGCCACGTTCTCCACTCCGTCCGTCTAAAGGACTTACAAAGGCGGCAAAAGAGCATGCGGAAAGCCAAGTTCTTACCTATGAAACTTGCCACATTAGAGCTGATGGCACAAGTCCATTTGAAAACATGAGAAAATACGGCTCGTTTATGGCAGCCGGCGAAAACATAGCCTACGGAATAAGCTCAGCAAGAGGCACTGTAATACAGCTTTTAATTGACGACGGAGTTTCATCGCGCGGACACAGAACAAATCTTATGAGTAAGAAATACAGCTCCGCTGGCGTAGGATTTGCAGAATGTAAAGAGACACAAAGAACAGAATGTGTAATCGACTACGCGCAGAACTATGAGGAAAAAGCTCAGTAATTGTCCCATTTGAAATCGTCGAAATCCTGAATCTGAATCTCGCGGCGGTTTCTGAAATATTTTTCCATTTTGCGGATTGTAAGCGGAATTTTGTTCTTGTAGTTCGGATTCAAATAAAAATACGCGCTGTAAAGATTTTTCGAGAGTTTTTCTTCCGCGCTTTTGTCGTCAATAAAAATTATTCCGGCGAGATTTTTCGCCACATCGCTTACTTTTAAATTTGTGCTCGCGTAAACAGAGGAATGTTCTGCCGCGTTCTCCTCGATTTTGTTAAGCTCGATGAACGTGCGGCGGGCAAGCGAGCGGTAAAACATATTGTTGAAGTCTCCAAAATCGACAGTCTCGCTGTTGAACCACGGATTTTTCACCATTGTTATCACGGAATATTCGTTGTCCAAAAGTTTTGAGCCGTAATCAAGAAATTTGAACTTGTACGCCTCAGCCATCGCAAAAGGCGAATATTCCGTCACAGTCTCAATCGTGTTTGCGTACTGAATTCTGAACGTGAATTTTATTCCGGATTTTGACTCGTACTTTAGAATCCGTTTTCCAGCCGCAACCGCAGAAACAAGCGAATTGTAGATTTTCCGCTTTTCATAGCCAAGATTCTTTTTCACGTCTGAATAGTCAAGGCTTGAAAGGTTGTCCGCTCCAATCATCACGGATTTTTTGAGCGAAAAAAGCGCGTATTCCTCAACCGCGTCAAAAACTTCCTCCAAAATATTCTGATGAATACAGTTGAAAGATTTTACATCGGTGAAAATATCGTAATGCCTGAAATGAAGGCACAAGTCAATGTCGATTGTCTCTTTGTGGCCGATAATTGCAGGAATCGACGACTTATGCTCACTAACTGGCAAAATATTTATGTACGAAAGATTGAAAAATTCTGAAAACTGCGAGTAAAAATCCAGCGCGACAAGCTCCGAGTAAGGGCCGGCCCAGCCTGAGTTTTTCGCCTCGCCGATATTCTTAATTTTTTCCGCAATCTCGTTTATCGTCTTGCCGTCTGATTTGAATTTTTGTGAAAGACGCTCGAGCCGCTTTATAAAGTTTGAAGCAAAGAGATTTAAAATTTCTGAGTTAAGAGACGAAATGCATTTGTTTGTGTTCGAGCGGACTTTGATTTTCTTTTCCAAAGAGAAAATATCAAAAATCAGCTTTTCAAGTCTCTCAACATCTGTCATCTTTGTTAGATTTTATTGAAATTTAAATTTCGAACTTCTTGAAATAAAAAAATATCAGGAACTCTGACAGCAAAACAAAATCATCTGCTGTAAAATTCCTGACATTTATCTTCTTAAAAGATTATTTGAACGCCTCGAAAACCATATTCGCAATGAATACGAGAGCGAGCACCCAAGTCAAAACTGGAATATCCTTGAATTTTCTTGAGACAACCTTGCAGATTACGTAAGAAATTACGCCCCACTCGATTCCCTTTGCAACTGAATAGCCGAATGGCATTACCATAATCGCGATGAAAGCCGGAATTCCCTCTGTCGGTTCTTTGAAAGGAATTTCAACGACAGATTTCATCATAAGATAGCCGACAAAAACCAAAGCTGGAGCTGTAGCGCACGCCGGAATCAAAGCGAAAAGCGGAGAAAGGAAAACTGCGAGAAGGAACAAAATTGCCGTAACAACAGAAGCAAAGCCTGTTTTTGCTCCCGCCGCAACACCAGAAGTTGACTCAACAAAAGAAGTTACTGTTGAAGTTCCAAGACAAGCACCAGCGACAGTTCCTACAGCGTCTGCCAAAAGCGCGCCTTTAGCGTTCGGAATATTTCCTTTTTCGTCTGTGAGGTTCGCCTGAGTAGCGACTCCAACCAAAGTTCCAACTGTGTCAAAAAAGTCTGTGAAAAGGAAAGTGAACAAAATCACAAAGAATTTTCCGAAGACAAGAGCGGATGCGTTTCCAGAAGCATCAAAGAAAATTCCCTTGAAGTCAAAAGCCATAAAATGAGGAGCCGCAGGTGAAGAGAAAGGCCTGAAATTCTCTGGAATTGAAGTTACGCCGAACGGAATTCCGATGATTGTTGTGGCAACGATTCCGATAAGAACCGAGCCTGGAACTTTGAGAATGAACAAGACAATCGTGATGATAAGGCCGAGAGCGAAAACAATCGCAGTCTTGTGCGCCAGGCTGAAGTTTACAAATCCAATCAAAGTGCCTGTGTCTGTCGCGACAAGCTTAGCGTTTGCAAGTCCGATGATTGTGATGAAAAGTCCGATTCCGACTGAGACAGCTTTTTTGAGCGAAGACGGAATACAATTGATAATCGCCTCGCGAAGTCCGCAAAGAGAAAGAACAACAAAGATAATTCCTTCAACGAGAACCGCAGTGAGCGCAAGCTGCCAAGAGCATCCCATGCTCAAAACAACAGAATAAGTGAAGAACGCGTTAAGTCCAAGTCCAGGAGCAAGCGCGACCGGCATATTCGCCAAAAACGCCATTACGAGAGTCGCGATGGCGGAAGCAACAGCAGTTGCCGTGAAAACAGAGCCCCAGTTCATTCCTGTTCCGTCGCAGAGAATTCCAGGGTTTACGGCGAGAATGTAAGACATCGCAAGGAAAGTCGTGATTCCACCGACAATTTCGCGGCCGAATGTTGAGCCGCGCTCAGAAATCTTGAAAAACTTGTCCATTTTTCATTTCTCCATATTTTTTATAATTAAGAATGTAGAATTCTAATAAATCGGAAATCAAAGAAAAAGAGCCGAAAGTTCCAAATTCAAAAATGTCTTTAGAGATTCCGCACAAATCCAATGATTTTCTGACTTTTCACTCTTCATTCATAATTTTTCGCTTCTACAAAATATATCTTGACAAATCCTGATCCTGAACAACGCCGGTCAGTTTTTCATCAACATATTTTGCGTCAACATTCACAGTCTCTCCAGAATGTTCGTCAGCGTCAAAACTGATGTCCTCAAGGACTTTTTCCATGATTGTGTGAAGACGGCGTGCTCCGATGTTCTCGCTTCTCGCGTTAATTTGCTCGGCAAGCTCGCTCATGCGGTCAATCGCGTCTTCAGTAAAATTGATTGCAACGCCTTCCGTTGAAAGAAGAGCTGTGTACTGCTTTGTGAGCGCGTTTTTAGGCTCAAGCAGAATTTTCCTGAAGTCATCTTTTGTGAGAGACTCAAGCTCGACGCGGAGAGGAAATCTTCCCTGAAGCTCCGGAATCAAGTCGCTTGGAGCCGCAAGGCTGAACGCTCCAGCCGCAATAAAAAGGATGTGCGTCGTATCGACAACGCCCCATTTTGTGTTCACTTTAGAGCCTTCAACAATCGGAAGAATGTCGCGCTGAACTCCCTCGCGGCTTACCTGTCCCGAAGAATTTGCGTTTTTAGCCGCAATCTTGTCAATCTCGTCGATGAAGATAATTCCGCTCTGCTCCACACGCTCGCGCGCAATGTCGGCAACCTTGTCAAAGTCAATCATTGAGTCTAAAACTTCTTCTGTCAGGATTTTTCTTGCCTCGCGGACTGTCACGGTCTTTTTCTTCTGATTCCGGCCGGAAAGCATATTCTGCAGCTCCATCATTCCAGCCTGCAAGTCGTCCATCGAGCCGCCTGCAATGATTTCCATTCCCGGAACAGAACGCTGCCTTTTCACAATCATCTCGACTTCGCGGTCTTCAAGTTTTCCGTCGCGGAGCATCTGCCGGAATTTTTCTCTCGTGGAATTTTCCGCTTTTTTAGAATCAGCTTTCGCGTTTTCCTCGTCTTTCACCTGCGATTCCAAAAGTTTTTCATTCTGAGCGTTCAGTTCAGAAATCGCGTTGTCCGCATTTTCTGCTTCAACATCAGAATTCCCGTCTGATTTTTCGCCTGCGCCAATCGAGATAAAATTGAACGGGCTGAATCCTTTTTTGTCTTTCTTTTTTTTGCCTTCGTCGCCGGTTCCCGGAAGCAAAATGTCAAGAAGCCGCTCCTCAACACGCGGTTTGCAGCTTTCACGAAGACTTTCTTCCATTTCCTTTTTGACATTGTTCACGCCCACAGCCATCAAGTCGCGGACCATGGACTCAACGTCGCGCCCGACATATCCGACTTCCGTGTATTTTGTCGCCTCGACTTTCACAAAAGGCGCGTTCACGAGCTTTGCAAGACGGCGCGCAATTTCAGTTTTTCCAACGCCGGTAGGTCCAATCATCAAAATATTTTTTGGGGCGACCTCGTCTCTGATTTCATCAGAAAGATGAATTCTTCTGATTCTGTTTCTTAAAGCGACCGCAACCGCCTTTTTCGCTTTTTCCTGCCCGATTATGTAAGAATCAAGCTGCTCGACAATTTTTTTTGGAGTTAAGCCTTCAATCATTTTTCCTAAAGTTCCTCTGAAATAATGTTTCCGTTTGTGTAGATGCAGATGTTTCCTGCGATTTTCAATGAATGTTCAGCGATTTCTTTCGCGCTCAAATCTGAAGTTTCAAGATAAGCCAGAGCCGCAGCATAAGCGTAGTTTCCGCCCGAGCCGATTGCCATAACATCGTTTTCAGGCTCGATAACGTTTCCGTCGCCTGAAATCAAAAGGATTTTTGACGAGTCTGCGACCAAAAGCATTGCCTCGAGCTTTTGAAGGCTTCGCTCAGTGCGCCAAAGTTTCGCCAAGTCAACCGCGCTTCTAAGCAAGTCGCCGTTGTCCTGCTTTAGCTGCTCCTCGAATTTTTCAAGAAGAGTGAACGCGTCTGCGACACTTCCAGCAAATCCTGTCAAAATTTTTCCGTTATAGATTTTTCTGACTTTTCTTGCGTTTCCCTTGCAGACTGTGTTTCCCAAAGTTACCTGTCCGTCGCCAGCCATCGCGACTTTTCCATTTCTGCGGACTGCAATTACAGTCGTGCTTCTGATTTTTGGTCTTAATTCATTTTCTTCTGACATTTATTCTTCCTTGTTTTTTATTTCGCGTGCGGAAAAGATTTATTGTAGGATTCTATCATTTTTTCCGTGTTTATGTGAGTGTATCGTTGTGTTGTTGAAATCGATGAGTGGCCGAGCATTTCCTGAACAAGCCGCACATCAGCTCCGTTTGTGAGCATTGCCGTGGCAAAAGTGTGGCGGAAAGCGTGCGGCGAGATATGGCGGTTTGTGCCTTCGCTTCCTGTATATTTTGACAAAATAAACGCGATTCCATGAGACGAAAGAGGCAAGCCGCGCTGGTTCACAAAAACGCTCGAGTCCTTTTTCAAAGAGCCGAAACGCTTTTTTCTGTCGATTAAATATTCGCGCAAAGCCTGCCGAGCGTCCTTTTCAAAATAAACGCGTCGGTCTTTTGAGCCTTTGCCCGTAACAACCGCGCTCGACAAATCCGAAGTCATATCTGAAAGTTTCAGCCCGGAGATTTCAGAAACACGGCAGCCGCTCGAATACATCATCTCAAAAAGGCATTTGTCGCGCTTTGCCCACAAAAGCTCGTGCTTTTCAGGCTGCTCGCAAAGCTTGTCAACTTCCGCGCCTGTCAAAAAAGCCGGCAGTCGCTTAGGATTTTTCACGCTTTTTAGCTCAAGGGCGACATTTATCTTTAGATGTCCGAAAGTCCGGCAATAAGAAAAAAGGCTGCGTACAGAAGAAACAAAGCGGTTGATTGAAGCTGGCGAACGTTTCTGCCTTGAAAGCTCGCCTATGCACATCCTAAGCTCTTCCAGCGTGATTGAATCCATTTCGCGCTCCGCGCCGATAAAGCTCATCTTCTCGAACTGAGCCAAGTCGGTTCTGCACGCCACAACCGTATTAGGAGAAAGGGTTCTGACAGATTCGATATATAGAAGAAATTCTTCAACCGCGTCTTTTAAAATCATTTTTCTTCTTCTGACTCGCCTGCCGTATGGAGATAATCGCAGTCAGGATTTATGCAGCTTTTGTAGCTTCCGTTTTTCTTGTCGTATTTTTCGACCAGAAACCAGCCGCATTTCGGGCAATACTGGTTTTCAAGAGGCTTGAAGTGCGAGATAAAGTCGCATTTCGGATAATTTGTACAGCCGAAGAAAGATTTTCCGCGCCCTTTTGATTTTCTTTCGACAATATAGCCGTCGCATCCTGCCTTCGGGCATTTTGCAAGAGGAATCGATTTTGTGTTGTGGCACTCTGGAAATCCCGAGCAGGCAAGAAAATATCCGAAACGGCCAAGCTTTTTGACCATCGGCTTTCCGCATTTCTCACAAACCTCGTTTGTCGGCTCGTCAAGAAAGCCTTTCACGCTCGCAACCGATTTTTCAACCTCGCCGCATCTTTTTATGAACCCGCCGTAAAAATTGCGGATCATATCGTTCCAGACGACTTTGTTCTGCTCAACATCGTCAAGCTCGGTCTCGACTTCTGCTGTGAATTTCTCGTTTATGACATCAGGGAAAGACTCAACCAAAATCTTATTAATCATTTTTCCAAGAACCGTCGGCATGAGCTGCCTGTTGTTCCGCACAACGTAGTAACGGTCAAGCAAGACAGAAATTATCGGAGCGTAAGTTGAAGGCCGTCCGATTCCTTTTTCCTCCAACATTCTGACAATTGAAGCGTCTGTGTAGCGCGCAGGCCCCTGAGTAAAATGCTGCTCAGGATAAAATTCGTGCGCGGCTTCAAGAATTTCTCCGACTTTCAAAAACGGAAGATTTCCAGTGATCTCCTCTTTTGCGGACAAAACCTTGATTACGCTGTAAAAGCCTTTTTCAATGAGTTTTGACGCGCTCACACGGAACAAAGCCTCTCCAGCCTGAATTTCAACTGTTGTAGTCGCAGTTTTCGCATTTGTCATCTGGGAAGAAACAAACCGCTCCCAGATTATCGTGTAAAGCTTGAGCTGGTCGCGCGTAAGATAATCTTTCACATAGTCCGGCGTGTATTTCGGATAAGTCGGGCGGATACATTCATGCGCATCCTGCGCGCTTTTTCCGACTGCGTAATGAATCGGCTCTGGCGGAAGATTTTCAGGAAATTCCTTTGAAAGCCAGTCCCGCACCTCGTCAAGGGCAGTCTGGGCAATTCGCACGGAGTCGGTTCGCATATAAGTGATGAGACCGACGCGGTTCTGTCCCATCTGGATTCCCTCGTAAAGCTGCTGCGCAACCTGCATTGTCTTTCTCGAAGTGAATCCAAGCCTGTTCGCCGCCGCCTGCTGCATTTTTGAAGTCGTGAACGGAGCTTTCGGGCGGACAGTTTTCTCAGTAACTTTTATGTCGGTAACTTTACATTCAGAATTTTTGATTTCGGCGATGATTTTGTTCACATCGTCTTCAGATTTCAGCTCAGGATTTTCGCCCTTGTATTTTGCAAGCTGTGCTGTGAATTTTGTCTTTCCTTTTTTGAAATCAGCCTCGAGAGTCCAGTATTCCTCTGGAATAAAATCCTCAACTTCTTTTTCGCGCTCGCAAATCATTCTCAAGGCGACAGACTGAACGCGGCCTGCTGACAAGCCGTTTTTCACTTTTTCCCAAAGAATCGGAGAAAGATTGTAGCCAACAAGCCGGTCAAGCACGCGGCGTGCTTTCTGCGCGTTCACTTTTGACTCTACAATATGTCCCGGAGACTTTACAGCGTCCTTGATTGCGCCCGGCGTGATTTCATTGAAAACAATCCGCTTGATGTCAGCGTCTGTCTTATCTTTTAGCGCGTTGTTCAAGTGCCACGCGATTGCTTCTCCCTCGCGGTCGTTATCGGAAGCGAGAAGAACGTGCTCTGATTTTTTCGCGTCTTTTTGAAGCTCCTTTAAAAGCTTCGCGCGTCCGCGCACTGTGATATATTCCGGCTGAAAATCATGCTCAACGTCAATTGCCATTCTCGATTTCGGAAGGTCAATCAAGTGTCCCATTGAGGCTTTTACTGTGTAGCCCGGCCCAAGATATTTTTCGATTGTTGTCGCCTTTGCTGGAGACTCAACTATTACCAAAGTCTGTTCTGTTTTTTTCTTTGATGATTTTTTTTCTGAGGATTTTGAGGCAGCCTTCTTTGTTGCTTTTTTTGCTGTTGCTGTTTCTTGTGCTTTTGCCATTAGTTTCTCCAAATTTGAGCCTTAAAATCACTGTAGCTAGAAACTACAGAAGCTCCGTCATTTACGAAAGATTTTGGTGAATTATTTATTTTATATTCTACTTTCTTTCCTTGTGCAAGTTGTTTCTTTAATTCTAATTCTGAAATTTCATTTAGCGCAAGACCTTCGATAGAAAAACATTCTTTATGGAAGAAAACTGAACGGTTGTAGTCAAGAGCCATTTGAGCCGTTATCATCGCGCCGCTTCCAGCTGGAGCTTGAATCACGACCGTTTCCGCGCTCAAAGCCGCGATTATTCTGTTTCGCTGAACAAATCGGTAAGCAAGAGCAGGAATTCCGGGAAGATATTCAGAAAGCAAAAGTCCGCCGTTCTCCAAGATTTTTGCGGCAAGTTTTTTGTGCGCGCCTGGAGTTATAATGTCGATTCCGCTCGGCAGAACAGCCACAGTTGCAGGATTTTCAGAAAAGACCGCTCCCTTGTGTGACTCGCCGTCAATTCCGTATGCAAGTCCGCTCACAACGCAAGAGCCGTCATCGCAGGCATCTTTTGCAAACTGGAACGCGGCTTTTCTTCCGTTCACGCCGCAGCGTCTCGTTCCAACAATAGAAACACATTTTCTTTTTAGGACTTCAAGATTTCCGCGGTAAAAAAGCATAAACGGAGGGTCTTTCATCTCGTTAAGCATCGCAGGAAAATCATTTTCGCCAATCGCAGTCCACTTTATTCCGAGCATTTTTATGATTTTAAGCGCGTTTTCCGCGTTTTTTTCAATCTGTCCCGGAACGAAAGAGGCTTTCTTGAACGGCCGCTGCACGGCAAAAGAGATTTCGTCCAAAGTCATCTTGCTTAAATCGTAGTCTTTCTTAAAAAGCAAGCATTTTTCCCGCGTTGACAAAAAAGAAGCGTCTGAAAGCATCAGACGCCTTAGAAGTTCGTTTTCCAAAGATTACCGCCTTTAGAATTTAAAAATAAGAATTATTTATATGAAGCGTCAAGCACAATTTTTTTGTTTGAAAGAGCGTCCTGTTTTTTCTGCTCGTTTTTTGTGAGAGAAGCGATTTTGTCGTAAAGCTCCACCGCTCCGTCGTAATTTCCCTCAACATAATAAGCGCGCGCAAGGACAAACATTGCGTCGATATTTTTTGTGTCAAAAGAAAGAAGTTTTTCAAGATGAGGAATCGCCTTTCCGCACTCGTTAAGCTCAAAAACATAGAGAATTCCAAGAGCGTAAAGCGCGCGTCCGTATTTCGGCTCGTATTTTATCGCCTGAAGATAAGCGTCCTCGGCGAGCTTGTAGTAATTCCATTTTTCTGATGAAGAGCCGGTAGCGTTGTAGTCAAGGCTTGCCTTTGCCATGTAGCCGGCACAGACTCCAACATAATAGTAAAGATTTTGGTTCGCAGGATAAAACTGAATCGCGTTCTGGAAATTTTTTAGAGCCTCGCCGTACATTTTAGCGTCAAGATAGCGCACCGCAAGCATTTTGTACCAGATTCCAGTCTGGGCCTCAGCAAGCTGAATGTCGGCCACGCGGTCCTGATATTTTGCAATCGCTTCCTTTAGCTCTGCCTCGGTTGTAGGATTTTTTATGCCTTCCTCAAGATGCTGCATGCGGATTAAAGTTTTGTTTGACTTTGTGCAGCCGCAAAGCACAAGCGAAAGCGCGCAAACCGAAGCGAAAATCTTTATTTTTCCGTTCATAATTTAACTCCTTAAAAAACGCCAGAAAACGCGAATTTTGGAAGAAAAAGAGATTGAAAGAGATGTCTAAAAAGTGTCGTCATGCTGAATTCGAGTGCTTTCGTTGTCGCACTCGCTTTATTTCAGCATCTGCACTAAGTATAATATAGATTCCGAAACAAGTTCGGAATGACATTTACTTTTCAACTTTATAGGCAGCCTCTTTTTGATTTTTTATCAGTCAGTTTTTCCGTGTCCAGGAAAATATTTTTCATGCGCCTCACGGAGCTGGCAGTCCTCAACGTGCGTGTAAATTGTCGTTGTCGCCAAGTCCGCATGCCCCAAAAGCTCCTGCACTGAACGCAAATCCATTCCGCCTGCAAGAAGATGCGTGGCAAACGAATGCCGGAGCGTGTGGATTTTTGAAGTTACGCCGGATTTCGCCTCGATCTTCTGAAAATTCTTCCAAATTCCTTTTCGGCTTAAAGGCTCGCCGTTATAATTCAGAAAAACTTCAGGAACGATTTTTTCCTTTACGAGAGACGGCCGCACATCTGAAAGATATTTTTCAAGCCGCTCTTTCGCAGGAATTCCAAACGGAACCATTCTTTCCTTGTCGCCTTTTCCCTGAACAATAAGAACCCGCTCATTCAAATGAACGTTTTCCATTTTCAAGCCGCAAGCCTCGCTGATTCTAAGCCCGCAGGAATAAATCAGCTCGAAAAGCGCGCGGTCGCGGATTCCAAGCGGGGTTGAAACATCAATCGCGTCCAAAAGCCGGTCAACCTCATCAACAGAAAGGACTTTCGGAAGAGAACGGCTCGCTTTAGGACGGTCCAAAAGAGCTGTAACATTCTCCTTCCAGATTTTCTGATGAACAAGATACGAGCCGAACGAGCGAAGAGCGGAAATATCCTTTGCGACTGTAAGTGCGTCGCATTTCATTTCGGTTTTTCGACAAGTAAAAAAGAAGATAAGCTCCTGAGTCGAAACGTCAGCGAGATTTATCTCCTCTTTTTGAAGCCATTTCAGAAAAATTTCCGCGCTTTCACTGTAGGTTTTCGCAGAATTTTCTGAAAGCCGCTCAACAGAAATCAAGTCGCTGTAAAATCCTGCAAGCAAAATTTCTATTGTCATTCATTTCCTTTTAGTCATCTCCAAAACTTATTTTTGAAGAAAGATTGCTGAGATTCCGCCAGCACGCAGGCTTTGAAATGTCGTCTGAAAAGTCAGGCGCATTTTCCGTTTCCGGCTGAGGTCTTTGAGGCTGTGAATAATGATGAGCCGGTCTTGAAACCGAAGGCTGAGCGTGAGCTGAAGACGCTGGCGCAGGCGAAGAAGCCGGTTTTGAAACATTTTGTGAAGATTTTCCAAAAGGCGCATCTTCATAAATTGTGCCGAATCCGAAATTCTCAAAAGAGCCGGCAGCTTTCTCCGAAACTTTATGATTTTGGGAAGCTGAGGCAGAACGCAACGGCTGCTCAGAATATGCAGGAGTTTTTCTTGCAGTTCCAATCGGCTCAAACTTAAGAGCCTCACCCAAAGACATTGTGTCAGAAGATTTTGCAGTCTCGATTTCAGGCGCGACAAAATCCTCAGCCTTTACCGCGTTGTCAAAGCCTGTCGCAATCACAGTCACGCTGATTTTGTCTTCCATTGACTCGTCAAGAACCTGTCCCCAAAGAACTGTAGCGTCTGGATTTGCCCTTTCCGTGATGATTGAGGCAATCTCGTTGCATTCTGCAATTCCGACATCGTGGTTTCCGCAAATATTGATGAGGACATTTTTTGCGCCGTCAATGTTTGTGTCAACCAAAAGACGGTTGTTGATTGCATTGTGAGCAGCGTCTGTGGCGCGGTTAGAGCCTTCGCCAACACCGATTCCAAGAATTGCGTCTCCCTGCCCTGCCATTACGGTCTGAACATCGCGGAAGTCGCGGTTTACAAGGCCCGGTTTTGTGATTATGTCTGAAATTCCCTGAACGCCCTGACGCAAAACATCATTTATTATAAGGAAGGCTTTTTCAATCGAAAGCCCTTTTTCAGCGTCTTTCAAGATAAGCTCGTTTGGAATCGCAATCAGAGAGTCAACTTCCGCACGGAGCTTTTTAACGCCTTCCTCGGCACGCGCCATTCTCACCTTTCCTTCAAATTTGAACGGAGTTGTCACGACAGCAACGGTCAAAGCTCCAAGCTCGCGGGCGATTTTTGCGACAACTGGAGCCGAGCCGGTTCCAGTTCCGCCGCCCATTCCGGCAGTTATGAAAACCATATCAGAATCTTTAAGGGCTTCCTTGATTTGCTCCTGCTGCTCTTTTGCAGCTTCCTCGCCAACCTCCGGCTTTCCGCCAGCTCCAAGTCCGCCAGCGAGTTTCTGTCCAATCTGAATTTTGTATTTCGCCTTTGATTTTGTAAGTGCCTGAAGATCAGTGTTCATCGCGATAAATTCGACTCCGCCGACCCCAGTGTTAATCATCGTGTCAACGGCATTTCCGCCGCAGCCGCCGCAGCCGACTACCTTTATTTTTGTAGGGCTGGCAGTATTAAGCGTTCCGTTTTCCGCGCTTTTTTCCACTACCTTGATAGAATTTATATCCATGCTGTCCTCCCACTTACAACAAGCTATCTTAAATTTTTATATCGTCCTTGATTTTTTCAAAAAAATTTGCGCATAAATTTCGTAAGAACGCCTTCTTTCTTGTCCTCGTCGCTTTCAAAAGATTTTCTTTTTGACTTATGATTCCGCTTTTCGTCTGATTCCGCGTATCTTTTCTGGCTTAAAATCAGACCGACGGCAGTCGCCCATTCAGGATAGCGGTATTTGTCTTCAAGACCGCCGTGTCCCTGAGGAATTCCAAGCCGAACAGAAGATGTCCTGAAAACCGCTTCCGCAAGCTCCACCGCTCCAGGAATTTCAGAGCCGCCGCCCGTCAGGATTATGCTTCCTGAAAACTGGACTCCGCTCAGCTTCTGCTTGATTTCCTTTCTGACCATCTCGAAAATTTCTTTCATTCTTGGCTCGATTATGCTGCAAAGCTCCACTTTCGATGTCAATTCTGAGCCGCGCGAGCCGAAGCCAGGAATTATGACTTCCTCATCGTGCGTCTCGACCATCGGAAGCCAGCAGCAGCCGCCTTCAAGCTTGATTTTTTCCGCAATTGAAGTCGGAAGTCCTTTCACAATTGAAATATCGCTTGTGACCATATTTCCGCCGACAGGAATTGAGCAAGTGCAGATTGGAGCATCGTTCACAATAACGATTACGTCTGTTGTTCCGCCGCCGATGTCAATCAAGACCGAGCCGAGCTTTTTCTCGTCCTCGAGCATTACCGCATCCGAGCAGGCGAGCGTTTTCAGCATAACCTCGTTAAGCGTGTACATTGTCTGCCCGACGCACCGCGTTATGTTCGCAACGGAAGTCGCGCTCGCGGTTATTATGTGGACTTCAGCTTCCAGCTTGCACGCGATGTTTCCAATCGGATTTTTTCCTATGTCTGTCTTGTCAACATAATAAGTCTGAGGAATCAGATGGAGAAGCTTTCTGTCTGAAGGAAAATGAATCGAATTTGCGCACTCGATTACGCGCTCAACGTCTTCCTGAGTCACAGCGCGCTCTTTTTTGCCGTAGGAAGAAATTGCGACAACACCTTTTGAATTTATGCTTTCAATCTGGACTCCGCCGATTCCGACGATTACAGAGCTTGCCTCAAGCCCGGAATTCTGCTCGGCATCATCTATAACTTCTGAAATGCACTTGCTCGTCGCCTCGATATTTACGATTGCGCCATTACGCAAAAGTCCCATTGACGGACGCTTTGCGACATCAACGATTTCAACTGAGTTATCTTCATGAACAATTCCGATTACAGCGCGGACAAAGCAAGTTCCAATGTCCAGCCCCACAACAACATTACTCAACGACTTCTCCTGACGAATGATAGTCTGATGCGCGTGTCCTGTAAGAAACCGAGCCGTAGCGCAAGTCAATTTCCGCCACATTTGGCTCAAGGCTGTTCACAACATCCAAAGCGACCATCATGTACTGCAAAGCCTCTTCGTTCAGCTGTCTTCCTGTAAGGATTCTTGTTCTTGAATGAATCGGATAAAGAACAAGCTCGTAGTTTCCATATTCTTTTGGAATAACGTGAATTTCAGAGATTGCAGCAAAATATTTCTGCGAAAGTGTCTGAATTTGAGCAATCTGCTCCATCAAGGCACGGTATTTCTGAGGAATTCTCATTCCCTCAGGTATATTTTCGACAGGAATTCCAGAAATTAAAGGAATGGTTCTGTCCAAGTTCGCAGTGTTTCCGTTTGCGGCAAATAATACTCCATTTCGGTCAATCTGAACAGACACTGTGCGCTCGCCAATCTGGACAAAAGTCATCGCGACCGGCTCCCGTTCCTTTACTGTGATGAAAACCTTGTTCGGAAAACGCTTTTCAATCGAGACGCTTTCAACGCCAGGAACGGTTTCAATAAGAGATTTCGTCTCGCTTGAGCTGAACGCAAGAAAAGTCTTGTCGGTTGTGCCTGAAATCGTCTGCATCATCTGCTGAGGAGTGTAAGAAGAAAGTCCGTTAAAATAAATGTCAACTTTATCCATGCAAGGAATAACAAAAAAATAGACTCCAAGCTCGCAAACCAGAAGAATCGAGAAAATCGCGACAACAATTTTTATCATGCTGAGCTTGTCGGATTTCTTGTTTTTTCTCGGCCGCGCCTTTTTGACTTCAAAGCCTTCAAATCCGTCCAAACTGTGAAAAACAAAATCACTCATAAAATCTCAACTCCTTATTCTGCCGCTTCCTCAGCGATTTCAATTTTTCTAAACTCATTATCAATATCGGCTGTTCTTGACGTGTTCACAAGAAAACCGCAGGCCGCCAAAGTGAACAAAATAGAAGTTCCGCCCGAACTAAAAAACGGAAGCGGAATTCCAGTTGTCGGAAAAACTCCCACAACAACCGCAATATTCAAGACCGACTGTGCCACAATCGAAAAGACAAATCCGAAAGAAGCGATTGCCGCAAATCTGTCAGACGACTTGACCGCGCATGAAAGCCCGCGCCAGGTAAAAAGCGCGAGAATCAGAAAATACGCCAGAACACCGCAAAACCCCATTGCCTCAGCCCAGCCCGCAAAAATATAGTCAGACTGGATTTCAGGAAGCGAGTCGATTTTCATAAGTCCGGCTCCAAGCCCCTTTCCCCAAAGTCCGCCTGAAGAAATCGCGTCGCGGGCAGTGTTCAGCTGAAAATTCGATGACTGAAAAAGCTCCGTGTTGTTCTGGTCCAAAAAACCTGTAATTCTGTCAAGCCTGTAATCGACAAGAACAACCGAAAGAATTCCGGCAGGAAGAAGAAGCGTCATAACAGGGACGAGCCAGAAAATCTTCGAGCCTGAAATTATAAAAAGCGCGACCGCAACTCCGCCGATAAAAAGCGTTGTTGACATATTTTTTTGCGCCATAATCGAAACCATCATTATAAAAACCAAAAAGACTGCTGGAAAAACAGTCTTGTCATTTGGGTCTTCAATCTTGCTCTGCTTTTCAAAATAATTCGCAAGATAAAAAACCATGATGAATTTAACCATTTCCGACGGCTGAAAAGTCATAATTCCAAAATTCAGCCATCTTCTAGCTCCGTTTCTTTCAATTCCGATTTTTGGAAGAAAAACCGCCCAGCACAAAACGATTGACGCTATAACCGCAAACGGCAAAATTTTCTTGATAAAATCAAGCTTGACAACCGCAAAAAAAGCCAACGCCACGAATCCGAGCGCAGAGCTTAAAAGCTGTCTTTTCACAAAATAAAGAGAGTCGCCGTAAAAACGGAACGCGAACGAATACGAACAAACGTAAAGCGTGAAAATTCCGATTCCCCAGAGAAGCATTGTGAGCAAAACAATCGAAATGTCGCTCTGCCGGTATTTTTGCAGAGGCTTGTCCGCAGAAATATTGAAAGTCATTTCTCAGCTCCGGCGTTTTTAGCGTTTTTGCAGCTTACGTTCTCGCCTTCGAGCAGCGGAATGAGCCGTTCAAGCCCAATTCCGCGAGAGCCTTTCAGCAAAATCAAGTCGCCGGCAACAGCAACTTTTTTGATTTCTTTTGCGGCCGCTTTTATCGAGTTCTCGTCTTTTCCAGAAATATGAACGATTTCTATTTCGGATTTTTTCTCAGAATCATTTCCGAAAGATTTTGACTTTAGAACATCAATTTTTGGAGACTTTTCCAAAGATGCTGAATCTGCTTCCACGAGTTCAGAACCGCCGTTTTCCGCCAAATCATCGTCCGGCAAAATATTTTCTTCTGCCAGCCCGCCTTTTTCAGACAAAATCTCTTTCGCTTTTTCAAAAGCGGCTTTCATCTCGTCGCCGACAAGCACAACAAAATCCGCGCAGCTTTTAAGCGCAAGCGTGCCGATTTTTTCATGCTCGGCTTTTGAAAGCGCGCCAAGCTCCAGCATATCACCGAGAACAAAAATTTTTTTGCATTTTTTCTGATTTTCGCAGTTGTCAGCACAAACGGAACTGCCAGCCGAAACATTGGAAGAAACGCCAGCGCAAAGCTCAATCGCCTTTTCCATAGAGTCTGGATTTGCGTTGTAGCAGTCCTCAAGAATCGTGAACTTTCCTTTTCGAATTTGAGAGCGTCCGCCGAGCGGCTTTATGCTTTCAATTCCGCGCTTAATCTCGTTTGCGCAAAGCCCGAGCTTTTTCGCCATTTCAACTGCGGCAAGCGCGTTCAAAAAATTGTAATGTCCAGGAAGCGGAAGCCGCATTTCCACGCCGTCAACGCTGAAAACAGTTCCCTCAAGACCTTCGTCGCGAACAAATTTCACGTTCTTGTCAGAATTTTCTCCGTAAAAGACAACATCGTCTTTCACGCCTTTTGAAAGAAAATCCGCAAAATCGTCATTTTCAGGAATAAAAGCCGCGCCTTTCTCATCTATATAATTGAAAATATTTTTCTTTTCTTTCGCGATATTCTCGCGCGAGCCTAAGATTCCGATGTGCGCCGTTCCGATATTCGTAATCACAGCAAATTCCGGCTTGAAAACTTCCGCGATTTCCTTGATTTCATTCTCGCGGTTCATTCCCATCTCAAAAAGTCCAAGCTCGTGCTGCTTTCTGATTCTAAAAACCGAAAGAGGGAGCCCCGTTTCTGAATTAAAATTGCCTTCTGTAGCCACAACACAAAATTTCTGGCGGAGAACGGACAAGGCAATTTCTTTCGTCGTTGTTTTTCCGCTCGAACCTGTGATTGCGCAACGGATAAGCGACGGAAACTTGCCCACATACGCTTCTGCGGCTTTCTGCAAAGCGCGCATCGTGTTCTCCACCAGAATAAAGGCTACATTTTTGTGATTCTGAGCAAAAGTCTTCAGCTCAGCCAAGATTTTTACATCGGCATGTTTTGAAATAAAAACGGCAGATGCCCCAGCTCCCACCGCCTGAGGAACATAAGAATGACCATCCTGAAATTCACCGATAAGCGGAACAAAAAGTGTTTTTTCCGTGACTTTCCGGCTGTCGGTTGCGACACTTGTAAAGCAAAAGTTCTCCTCTGCAAAATCGCAAAGAAGAACTCCTCCCACCGCTTTCAAAGTTTCCGACAAATTCAAGAGACTGCTTATATTTTCAAGACTTTCTGTGTCTGCCATTTTTTATTTTTACCATCCAGTTTGAATGTCAATTTTTAAATTCTTAATTCTACTTTTTAAGGCGTTGCTTCGTTCGCGTTGCTCACTCAGCCGAGGCTTTCGCGATTCCGCCGCAGAGCTTCATTCCTCAGCACGCTTCGGAACGGCTCCGCCATCCGTGGCGGTGTTTTATTTTATCTCCACCCGGACAATATCTTCCGACTTTGCCTTGTGCATTCCAAGCTCGTTTTCGGCAAGGTTTTCAATCCTGTCAGAGCTTGAAAGCATGCTTATGTCGGAAATCAGCTTTTTGTTGTTTTCCACAAGCTCCTGCTGCTTTGCTTCAAGCTCGGCAAGCTCTTTTTGAAGCTTTGCGTAGCGTTTCGACTGAACCGCGTCAAGCACAAGAAGAGCCGGAATCAGAACCGCGGCAACGTAAGCCAGCAATTTAAATTTCGTCTCGCTTTTCATCACATCGCCTCCTGCTCAATCTGAAGAAGATGCATTTCGCTCGCGTCGCGGAGCTTTCTCACCACGCGGAGCTTTGCCGAGCGGCTCGGAGAATTCGTCTTTATCTCTTCGCTTGAAGGCTCAACAGGCTTTCTCGTCAAAATTTCAGCGCATGGAGTTCCGCCGCAAGTGCATTGCGCCTGCTCAGGCGGGCAAACACATTTTTTTCCAAGATTTCTGAAATAGTTTTTCACAATCCGGTCTTCAAGGCTATGAAAAGTAATCACGCCCATTTTTCCGCCAACTTTCAAGTCGTTGAACGCCGCGTGCAGAGCCTCGGGAAGCCTTCTTAGTTCAGAATTCACCGCGATTCTCAATGCCTGAAAAGTTCTCGTCGCTGGATGAATCGCTCCGTGGCGGTAATTTCCGGGAACTGAGTTGTAAATTATGTCTGCGAGCTGCTTTGACGACTCGATTTTCTGGCTTTTTCGCTCCCCGCAGATTGCCCGCGCGATTCTTCTTGAATATTTTTCGTCGCTGTAAAGATAAATCAGATTCGCAAGCTCTTCCTCGCGCATATTGTTGCAAATATCCGCCGCGCTTTCTCCGCTTTCCGCATTAAGACGCATATCGAGAGGCTCGTCATATCTAAAAGAAAATCCTCTTCCTGATTTTTCGTAATGATAGACAGAGATTCCCAAGTCAAAAAGAATGATATCAGGCTTTTCTTTATCGGCAGGATAATTCTTGTAAAAATCGTTGAACCAGCCGTTGAAAAATTCCATTCTGCCGCCGTAAACAGAAAGTCGCTCACGCGCGCGCGACTGAATGTCCTTGTCGCGGTCAAGTCCGAGAATATGAAGATTTGGGAATTTTGACAAAAACGCGTTTGAATGTCCGCCTTCGCCGAGCGTAGAATCAATCATAAATGCGTTTTTTTCGAAAGTCTCCCCGACCGGGCTTAGATATTCCAAGCACTCGTTAAGGAGAACAGGAGTATGAACGATTTCCACCTTTTTGCTATCCCTTGTTTTCAAGGCAGCAGCATTGCCCCGAAAATAAAATCACGTTTTTGAAAAAATCAGCCTAAAACTTTCGCCTTAAAAACTGATGTTGCCCAGAGCTTCAGCTGCATCTGCAAGACTTTCCTCGTTCTTTTCCAGATACTTGCTGTATTCAGACGCGTCCCAAAGTTCTATATATCTGTTGATTCCAAGAAGCACACAGTCCTTTGAAAGATTCGCGTAAGCCCGGAGACTTTGCGGGATAGAAACTCGGCCGGATTTATCAAGCTCCACTTCCTGGGCAGGCCCGATAAAATGACGAAGCACAAGATTGTTTTTCGCATTGAAAGGAGACGCGCTCTCCATAATCTTTGACGAAATATTTTTCCATTCATCGAGAGTATAAAGCCACAAGCAGCGGTCTATCGCCTGCGTGATGATGAGCACATTTTTTTCTGAATCTTTGAATAATTCATTCCGCAATTTTGTCGGAAAAAGGATTCTTCCTTTCTCGTCCAAAGTATTGCGGTACTCACCAGTCAGCAGCTCCATACCACTTTTTACCACTTACACCCACAATTTCCCACTTGATGACATTTTAATTACAGAATTTTATAAAGTCAATCAAATTTCTGCCGATATAATAAAAATTACACTTTACATTGCCAGAACGTCCGCAATTAAATTTGTTTTTGGGGCAGGGATGCGCAGCCCGATTTTTGCGGAGCGAAGCGAAACAAAAAGCCACCCGAATATAAAATAAAATCACTGAAAAAATTATGATTAACACTTACAACGAATCCGATTTGCATTTGACTTTAAAAAAAATGTACGCGCTTGAATTCAACGGAAAAACCGAGGTCAGGCTTGAAGGCGCGGACTGGATTTGCGACATTATCGACGAGAAGGGAAACGCGATTGAGATTCAGACTTCAAATCTTTCGGCGCTCACTGAAAAGGCGGAATTTATTCTGAAATCGGGAAAAAAGCTTAAAATTGTGCATCCGATTCTTGCGGAAAAATACATTGAAATGCTTGATTCAAACGGAAGCACGCTTTATAGGAAAAAAAGCCCGAAAAAAGCGACAATTTACGACTCGCTCCGCGGAATGACGAAAATCTGCACGCTTTTTTTGAACGAAAACTGCACGCTTGAAGTTCTTTTTGTGCGAGCCACGGAATTCAGGCGGCGAACCGCAAACGAAGTTCAGACGATGAATAAAAGCCGTCGCCACTTGAAAAACTGGATTCCAGCTGGGAAAAGACTCGAAGAAATAATAGAAAAGAAAATATTTTCAAAAAAGAAAGATTTTACGGATTTGCTCTGCGGCGCGGAAAATTATGTAAGCGTGAAAAACATTGGAGACGAGGCAGAATCAAAAAGCGCACTTTTCCGTGTGTGCGACATTGCTCGCGCAATAAAAGCGAAATCCGGAACGAAGTCCGGCGCAAAAGACGCAAGATGGGCAAGTCTTCTTGCGTGGATTTTACTGAAAATGAATCTGATTGAAGTCAAAGCGACAAAGGGACGAAGCAAATATTACGGAATTTGCGACGATGAATAACGCTATTTTTTTCAATTACAAGCGGCTTGTCACCCTGAATTTATTTCAGGGGCTGTTTCGTTTATTTTACAGATTCCGAATCGAGTTCGGAATGACACGCTTTTTTTTCAACATGACGCGTGTTTTCTCGAAATGCAGCTCTTCTACTCCGAATCCAGTGATTTTTCTTCGCTTTGCTTTAGCTCGTCCTCGCGGTCGGAAATTTCAGATCGGATTTTCCCGATTCTCTTTAAAATGTCTGAAATTTCTCCATCGTTTCTTGAAACGCTTTCTTTTGATTCCAATACAAACGATTTGTAAAGAGATTCTCCAAGCAGGATTTTTTCTTTTTTGAGGTCGTTTTCAAGCTTATGAATTTCAATTTTCAGAACGCTTTCGTCTCCGAATTTCGCGGCGGCTTTTCCTGCCCTGTCAATCGCGTTTTTTGAAACTTCCGCGCCTTTTTTCAACGCTTTTTTTGAAGCCTGAATTCCTTTTCCAAAATATTCTTTGAGTTCGTCCTTTGTCATAATAAAGCCTCTTATTCTATTCTACATCACATTCGCTCAATTGCAAGCAAAGTTAAGTCATCGCTTTGGCTGTCCTCGCTCACGCCGGTGTAATAAACGTAATTTTGCTCGCCCATATCGACTTTGTTTTTGCAGTAAAAATCATAAAGACTGAAAGTTTTTGCAAGGAACACGTCGATTTTCCGGTCGATTTTGATTCCGTCGCCAGAAATTTGAATCAGGGTTTTTGTTTTTCCGTCGAGAGTGATTTCTGTTCTTTCAACTTTTCCCTCGCTTTCAGGCTTTTTATAGATTCTGAAAATTTTTTCCACAGCGGCAAGCGCGGTGATTGCGTCTTTTATCGTTCCATCGCATTTTTCAAAGTCAAATTCTAGTCTTTCGCCTGGAGCCGGGCTGTGATATTTTTTTAAGACGTATTTTTTCCGGTTCAAGACCGCCTCAATCACATCTTGAACGCGCTTTGCCTCCAGCTGCTCGGAACGCTCGCCCGCCTTGTGGGTCGCGTGGATTTCTCCAGTTTTCAAGCCTGGCTCTCTGCATTCTGTGATATTGCAGCTTGAATCCCTGAAATACCGCGTGGATTCTTCAATTCCGTCTGTGTAAAGGAAGAGAATATCGCTTTTTTTCAAGTTGAATTTCTCGACTTTGTAGCCGCCTTTCATTTCGACCATGAACGAAGGAAGCGGACCCGCCGCCGGAGACTCGTGCAAAGTCAGAATTTTCACTTTGCGTTCAACAGAGTCAAAATAATGCACAACGTTGTCGCCGGCGTTGCTCATGTAAAGGTCGCCTGTTTTTGAATCCAAAAGACAGATAATCATCGCGGCGAATTTTCCCTGCAAGCCAAGCGACTCGATAAAGTCGTTTATGTCAACGAGAAGAGAATTGAGCTTTGTTCCCTGCTTTTTTATGTCCCAAGAATCAAAAAATCTTCTGAAAATCGTTGCGACAATCGTCATAATCAAAGCAGCCGGAACGCCGTGGCCAGAAGCGTCGCATTTTATGAACGCATAATAACGCTCGTCAAGCTTTTTGTAGTCAAAATAGTCTCCTGAAACTGCGTCAGTTCCCTCGTAATATCCGTAAACTTTAATGTCGTCATCGGACATTTGCGCCGCAGTCGATTTTTCCGCGCCTTCTGAAACGAGCGGAATAAACGCCTTTTGAACCGCCTGACCGTCAAGATTCACAATGTTCATTTCGGCAGTTTCTGCGCGCGCTTTCGCCTCCTCCGCCTGAGCTTTCGCCGCTTCCTCGCGCGCCTTTGCCGCCCGCTCTGCTTCCTTTTTCGCAAGTTTTTCGTCCCGCGCGCCTTTCACAAGTCCTTCGGTCATCTCGTTCACAGAGTCTCCCAAAGTGCGAAGCTCATCGTGAGTCTTTATCCTGATTTTGTAGCCGTCAAGATTTTCCTTGTCAGAAGTTTCAGTTATGACTTTTACGTGCTGAACAACGCGCTTTATCGGATTTACAATCACGGAAGAAAGCAAAATTGCGCAAATCAGGCCGATTAAAGACGCGACAGCCGCCGCCACAACTGCGATTCCGAACGTAATCTGATTCGATTTTTCAACCTGAGAGACAAGATTTTCCGTGTTCACTTTAAGGAGAATCAGCGCGTGAAGATAATTTTCCGCGTTCGCCTGCTCGTACAAAACCGGCCAGTAAAACATATATTCGGTGTGGGCGCGCTCAAGTTTCTCGTCATCAAGATGAGGATAAGAATCAGCGAGCAAAAGAGAAAGCCTGTTAAGCTCAGCGAATTTCTCGTCGCTTGAAAGGTTCGGTTTCGCCTTTAAAAGATTTTCTGCGTCGCTTTCGATTTTCTCTGAGATTTTTCCGTACATCTCAAAATTTTTCGCTCTTACATTTCCTGCGTCAAAAGTCTTGGAGTCGATTTTCGAGCTTATCTGATGGTCGTTTGTCGCCCAGACATAATCCATCGGAGACGAGCCGTCAGAAAGTTTTTCTCCGTCAATCTGATAGCTCACGATTGTCGCATAGGAAGCCTCGTCAAAGTTGTCTGTCTGATTCACGATTGAGCCAAGCTCGGTGAGTTTTTCGCGTCCGTCAGGAAGATAAGTCTGAATTCCAGAAGACATATTTCCCATCACAACATTCACGCGCTCTTTCAGCCCCGAAATCAGAATCT
Organism: uncultured Treponema sp.; assembly: GCA_934691925.1. Taxonomy (GTDB): domain Bacteria; phylum Spirochaetota; class Spirochaetia; order Treponematales; family Treponemataceae; genus Treponema_D. The sequence goes on from CAKUTI010000018.1 coordinate 25,231, forward strand.
GCTCCTGAGTGCGTGACATTTCAATTCCGATTGAAAGCGCGACTCCCGCAACAATGAACAAAAGAAGAACCGTTGTAAAAAGCCCGAGCTTGAGTTTCAGCGAGAATCGCACTTTCAAGGCCATTTCAAACTTTCCCTTTTTCGCAGCAATCATAATATCTCCTTTTAAGATTTTCAGAACATCATTTTTGATTTTGACAGCGTCCTTAACGGAAAGAACAAGGCCGCGGAGCGAAAGCGCGATTCCAAGCAGCAAGAATGCGAACACAAACACGAGAATCAGCTTTTCAATGTCGATTCCGTATTTTTGAGGATTCACGGCATCAAAAGAAATCCAGACCGGCTCAAAATTGTACTGCCGCTCGTATTTTACCGTCCCGTTCTCGCCAACAACGAGATTTTTTCCCCAAGACGAGACTCCAAGCCCGGTGTGCCGAATTTGAACCTGATAGCTTCCAGCTTTTAAATTTTTGACTTCAAGACCTTCGATTTTAGACTTTCCGCTTTTGTCCTGAACGACGGTAAAATCTTTCTGAGAGAATGAAATTTTCTCGCCCGAATCGTTTTCGGTCAGAACAACCTCGCTTACAGTTCCGTCGCTTTTGAACTCAAAGCCAGAAATTTCAAGAAAAGCCGTTCCCATCTCGTCGATTTTTGCCTGAACATCATCGATTTTCACAGCCGCCTTAAATTTGTTCAAGAAAACGAATGCTGTCGCAGGCTCTGAAACGTTTCCAGCCGTGTCTATCGCAGAGACAGAAAAAAGATAAAGACCGTTTGCGCGGTTTTTGTAGACAGCGCGCGTGTTTTTCCCCAAGATTTTGCTTCCCGGAGATTTTGCACCAAGAGATTTTTCAATATTTTTTTCCAAGATTTCTTCAAGCGATTTCTTGCAGTCTTCCTCGCTCATCGAAAGTTTTTTTGTTCTTGAAACAGAAAATTTGTCGTCGAGCTTTGAAATCTGCGAGAAAGTCCACGAAAAGCCTGCAATCTCCTCGCTTTGCCCGTCGTTTTTCCAAGAAAAAGCAACGTCGTTTGAAGATGCGAAGCCGAAATTGTCTTTTGAAAAATAAATATCGCTTGGAGGCAACGGCGGAGTTATATCGTAGTAATATTCAAGCACCGCAGGCTCGGACCAGTTTCCGGCTCCATCCAAAACGCGCGCCTTAAAATAAATCTTCTGGTCGCCTTGAATATTCTCGTCAATTTTTCCTGAAATTGAATCGGAATTCTGAGAAACATTCAGAACATTTGAGACGCGCGAGACGCGGTGAAAAAATTCAGAGAATTCAGATTCAGGAGGATTTTCGTTTTCATCTTGCGTGACGATTGCGCTGTAGCCAGCAATTTCAGAAATGTCTTTCGGAAAACTGATTCTCGCTGAAACTTCCTTTTTTCTGCCGCGCTTTCCGAAAATAAAATTCCGCGCAGACAAAACCGGCTTTTCAACAAACGAGTCCCTCTCCAAAATGCAGATTTTGCTTTCTTTTCCAAAATTCTGCTGCCAGAAAAAAGTCAAAGTCTCATTGCCTTTTTCGTCCAAAGAGACAACCGGGCAGCCGAACGAGAATGAAGCCCTGCCGGTCTGCCTTTGCCTTAAAGACTCGCTTTCCGCCCAGTCAACCCCGAGATTTTCGTAAAGATAAACGTTGTTCGCGCCGTTTCTGTCGTCAAACCAAGTCGCAAAAAATTTTCCGCCGTATATAAAAAGATTCGGCCGCCGTCCGTTTCCATACAGATTCAGTTTTTCGACATCGTTTTTGTCTGAAATCGTTCCGTCTAGATTAAGAGGAGCCGCCATGACAAAAGCCGTATCGCTCGATTTTTCGGAACGCTCCCACGCGATTTTTGTCTCGTTTCCGTCGCTCAAGACAAAAGGCCTGAAATTCTTGAAGTCTCCGTAATTTTCGCCGTCAAAAACCGAAATTTCACCGGTCACTAAAACAGGCTCGCTCCAGCCGACGGAAGTTTTTCCGGAATCTTTATCTTTAACCGAACAGTAAATTTGGCTTGAAGACGGGTCATTTCCAAGCCAGCCTTCAAAAAAAACAAAGTCGCGCCCAGAAATTTTCACAAAAAACGGAGAAAGAGGATTTGAAATGCCGCGTGCCGCAGAAAAAGATTTTAGCCCGCTCCAGTTCTCGCCGTCCGCGCTTTCAGAATACAAAAGCGAAAAAGACGAGTCCGTCAAACTTTGGCTTCCTTCGCCAAGAGAGACAAAAAGAATAAATCCGTCGCCGTCCGCAAAAATCCTAGAAGAGACAATGTGCTTTTCCGTGCGCGGGAAATAAAAAACGCTCCAGTTTTCAGAATTTTCTTTTGAATTGATTCGTGACTCGCTTTCCGCGCTGATGTCCGAATCGCTTTTCAAAACATTTTCCGTGCCGATTTTCTTGCCGCTATTTAAATTATTTTTCAGACAGAAAACTTTCAGGATTCCATTCTGGCTTTCAGATGAATTTTCATTTTCAAAAGATGAGTCAAGAACCGAAACCGCAACAGTTCCGTTTTTCGATACCGCCGCAGAAAAAATATCAGGAACTTTTTCCCCTGAATATGCGATTTTTCCGCCAAGATTTTTTATCTCGCTCCAGTTTTTTGAATTTTCACATTCAGAATAAGAGATTCTAACGTTTTTGCTTTTCTTGTCCGCAACTTCAAAAAACACGAAAGATTTTTTTCCGCTTGAAACCGCCTGCGGAAAATAAGAGTCGCCTTTTGAAATCTCTTTTGCGTTTTCCCAGAAAAAAGATTTTTGCGAAGCGGAATTTTCTCTTTGAGAACGGGACTGAGCCTGCGTTTTTGAGAAAGATTGAGATTTCGCGCCACAAATTCCGCAGAAAATGAGAAATGCCGCAAAAGCAAAATTGAGAATTTTATGATTGTAAACTTTGCAAACGCTCGGCAAACGCCTTGAACGCAATTTTTCTGTTTTCAGTTCCATTTTTGTTTTGTCGTTTTCCTTCGTTTCGATTTTCGTTCCAGCTTTCCGACTTTCTTCCGTTTCATCTTTCCATTCAAAATTTCAAAAATCTAAAGCCGGCGCGCAATCCGGTTTCTCAAATCAATTACTTTCCGGCTTCGCCTTGCCCCAGGGCTTTTCCAAAGAATTTCCATCATATCGTTCGCGTCGGAAAATTTCCGCTGATTGAAAAGCCTTCCGGCTTCAGCATAAAGACGCTCGTCGCTCTGGCTCAAAATCGCAGTAACATTCTCAATCTGCTTTTTTGCCTCGGCAATCTGAACCGCAACATTTTTTTTCGGCTTTGAAACCGCAATTTTTTTCGGATGAAGACCAAGCTCCTCTTCAAGGCTGTAAATCCGAGAGGAAAGCCCCGGATAATTTGGATTTATGTCACGCAAGTCCTGCAAGTCCGCGAGCTGCTCTTTTTTGTCAGAAGAAGCGAGAGCCGCCTTGTAAAGATTTTCAAACTGCCGCGGAAAGCCGTCAGGGTCGGTTTCACGCTGAATTCTAAGAGCCAAAAGCCGCGCTTCCTTGTTCAAAGGATAAACATTCTGAACATTGCGCACATTTGCCATCGCGCCTGAAAAAGCCTGCGCTGCCTCGTCCTTTTTTCCGCTTTTTTTAAGCGAAATTCCTTTTTCAAGGCCAAGTCGCGCCGAGTCAAGAGATGTTGAAAGCTCTGGATAATGCGGGTCGGATTCAAGAAGAACGCGGCCGTAGCTCAAACTTTTCACGTTTCTAACAAGCGAAAGAAGCTCTTCAATCTCAGGATCTGGCTCGACATTTGTCTTTGCCCACGTAACCTGCGCTTTTACCAAAGCTGTTTCCGCAGAGTCAAAATCTGTCGCGTAATAATATTCGGTCGCCTTTTCCTTAAGCTCAAAAACATCGCGGATAACCTGCTCGCTTTGCGCCACGAGAATTTTCGAAGCAAGAGACGAAAGAGTCTCCTCGCGCATTTTTCTCGCCGTCTCATCATATTCATAGTCGAGAGCCTCGGCAAGTTTTTCCGCAGCACGCTCAACTGCCGCATTCGCGCTGTCGTAATCTTTCCGCCTGAACGCGTCTTCCGCAAGATTCAGCTGGCGTTTTCCCTCGTCAAACGCGAAATTGAACATTTTTATCTCGTTTTCCGCATTTTCCGCAAGTTTCTGATTTCTAAGCGAAAGCGCGCTGTAAACATTTATGAGTTTGTCGAGCTTTGAAATTCCGCCGTCATAATCCTGATTTTTTCCCGCAAAATTCTTTCCGCCGTCAAGATTTTTTCTTCCCTGAACAAGAAAATTTCTTTTTTCCGCGATTTCAGACGCAAGAGCCGACGATTTTCTCATCGCCTCGAACGGATATTTTTTCACGAAGCCGCTTTCACCAGATTCCACGGAAGCTTCAAAATTTTCGGAACTTTCAACAGTTTCGGAACCGACAACTGTTCCGGCAAGGAGATTTTCCGCCTCAGAAATCCGATTTTCAAAGTCAGCGTAAGATTTTTCGCCGTCAAGATAATAAGTTTTCGCAAGCCTTCCCCAGATTTCCGACGCGAGTTTTTCAGATTCAAGAATATTTTTCTCGCTAAGAGAATCAAAATAAGCCGTGTAAGTTTTCGTCCAGCTGTTTTCCGAAATTCCAGCAGAAAGAGAACCGATTTTTTCCTGCGACCCGCGCGATGAAGACGCAATTTCTCCATATTGCGCGCTTTTTGAAAGACAAAGCGAAATCACATTCTGAAGATTTTCGCCGCTTTCAATTTTTTCAAGGAGATTTTCAGCCTCGCTTTTTCCAGAAGAAATTTTTTCAGAGTTTTCATAAGATTTTAAAAGCTCTGCGCCGAGATTTCTTGAAAGTCTCATCTCGCGGGAATAATTTTCGCCGTCAGAATAAAAAAACGAGCCGTCGTAGTTTTGAACAAGCGAATAAAGCCGCTCAAGATTTTCTCCGGTTTCTGCGAATTCCGTAAAAAACGCAAGATTTTTCTTCGCTTCCGATTTTTTTGAATCTGAATCTTTTTTATCGTCTGAGATATTTCCGCTGTTTGTGCCGTTTCCGCCCGCAAAGCTGTAAATAGAGCCTTCAGGAAAAGATTCTGGGAAACATTCCATCGCCTCGGAAAATCCTTTTTGAACAAGAAGCGAGATTTTCGCTTTCATCTGCTCAACACGGCTGTTGAAATAAGAATCCATCGCGCCGATAACGCCAGAATCAGCAATTTTATCGTCGCCAAGAACAAAATTCTTGTAGATTGTGATGTACGAAGTTCCGTACAAAAGCGGATTCCGCTCGTTCGCAGACTTGTCGGCTTTTCCAAGCGTTCTCGCCTCCGCCATAACGCCGTTCCGCAAGTCCGCAAATTTTTTGAACGCCGATTTCACGTTTTCAAACGCTTTTTTTGTCTCTTTTAAGTTTCCGCTTTCCGCCGCCGCAGAAAATTTTCTGAACGCTTTTTCACATTCGTCCTCGGCAGGCTTGAATCCAGAAGCAACAAGATTTTTCACGCTCGCAACCGCTTTCCGCACAGGCTCTGTGATGTCGCTTTCATAGACAACGAGAATTCCACGCTCTTTTTCATTCTGATTTTCAGAACCGGCTTTCGTTGAGTTTGAATCATTTTTCGCTACGTTTGAATCAGAATTTTTTTCATCATTTTCTGAATCAGAAATTTCAAAGACGACATCTGACTTCTCGTTTTTTAGCTCGAATCCTTCCTCGAATTTTTTCGCTGCCTCTGGATATTTTTCATCGTGGACAAGAGAAACGCCCTCTTTCATAATCTTGTTGTAAATCACCAACAGCTCGCCCAAAGTTACGGTGCGGCGAGCAAGATTCGTAAAGTCAACGTAGTTTTCCGTGGCATCGCCCTCTGCTTTTTCAAGCTCGCGGATTCTCTCAAGTTTTTCGGACTTTTTCCCGGAATCGCTTCCAATCAGCTCCACAAGCTCTGACGCTTTTTTATTGTAATTTTTTCGCGCCTGCAAAATTTTCAGGACACGCTTTTGCGCGCGGTCAAAGTCGTCAGGATTTTCGCTCATGTAAGACGCAAGCTCCAAAAGCGCGGCGTTGTAGTCAAGATTTTCGATTAAATTGTCGATTTGGCTCAAAGTCATTGATTTTCCACGAGAAGATCCGGAAACCGAGGAGACAGAAGAAACCGACAAAGCTGGAGAAGCCGCAAAAACAAAGCCAGGCTTAAAAAACGAGACAACAAAAAAAATTGCGGCGAATCTAAAAGAGTTCTTCATAAAAAGCCTAGCTCTTAACTTTTATTTTCGGTATCAAATATAATGAAGTAGAGATTTTTTTCCGATTCTAAATACTGGCGGCGCAGGCCTTCAACCTATAATGAAAAGCAAAATACCAATCGCATTTTTGATTTTCTCGTTTCAGTTTTCCGCTTTTCCGCTCGACTTGGTTGACGTGGATTCAACGCTCGCGGATATTTTCGGCTCTTTCACCGACAAAAACGAGGGAACAACTTCTTTCCGCTCGCTTAACATTCCGTCCGGCGGCAGAGTCGAGGCGATGGGAACGGCTTTCACAGGAGTTTCAGACGACATCAGCTTTTTTGACTACAATCCGGCGGCAAGCGCAGTCATTGAAAAAAGCGAAATCGCAGTTTTTCACAACGCATGGATTGCGGACTCCGCGATGGAAACCCTGGCGGCAACAAGGCGAAATGGGAATCTCGGCTACGGAGCGCAGCTAAAATGCTTTTACGTGCCGTTCACAGAATACAATCTTTTTGGAGACAAGCTAACAGGAAGCTATTATTCAGAAACTTCCGCCGCATTCAATCTTGCGTACAATTTTTTATCAGGCTACAGCTTCAAGGGAATCGCGCTCGGCATGAACGCAAAATTCGCATGGCGCAACGTTCCAGACTACACAGACAGCCAAAGCGGAGAAATAATCTCAGGCTCAGGGCTCGAGCAGTCGTCTCTTGCGGCAATGGCAGACTTTGGAATTTTCACGAGCTTCAATTTCCTAAAAAAATTCGCAAGCGCAAAGCCAAATCTGCACATCGGACTTTCACTCAGCAATTTCGGACTCGCATTCACAGGATTCGGAGATTCAATAAAGATTGACGACCCGCTCTCATCAAAAATTTCAGCGGGAATTTCTTACAGGCCTTTCCCGATTCTTCTGATTTCGCTTGAAGCGCGGCAGCCGGTAAATCTTCAGGATTTTTCAGAACATGGAAAATTTCAGGCAGGAAGCGGATTCGAGATTACAGTCTCAGAAAATTTCTCGTTCGAGGGCGGATTCTTGATTCAGGGCGGAAACCCGAGATTCAGCATGGGAAGCGAATTCGGAATCTCAAAGATAAAAATGTCTGTCTGCTATACTTTGGATTTGACAACTTCCGCAAATCCGGTGAACCACATCAGCCTTTCGGCAAAAATGAAATTCGGAGACAGAGGACGAAGCGGACAGCTTCAAAAAGTGAACGAAATCTACATTCAAGGACTCAGGCTTTACGCGCAAGGCGACTACGATAGCGCGATTTTCAGCTGGAACGAGGCGGCAAGCCTTGCAAAGGAATATCCGCTCAACATAAAGTATGAGCCTGCGATTCAGGCGCGGAATGCAGCAATCTCTTTCAACGAAAACAAAATCCGGCTGGAAAACCTTCAAAATTTCCAAGCCGGACAAGAATAAAAAAGCAAGTCATTCCAAATTTATTTCGGAATCCACAAATAAAAATCGCAGCTGCTGAAAATAAAGCTAGCGCAACAACGAATGCGTGCGGTTAAAACCGCGAATTCAGCATGACGGCTAGGATTTTTCTCACACTTTTTTCGAGAAGATTCTGAAATTCATCCACGGGAAAATTGTACATTCACGCTCCATTCTCGTGAGCCATTCCGTGCTTACAACGTTTGAGCCTAAAGCGTCAAAAATGTACATGAACGCGCGGATTGAGTCCTCAAAGCGTTTTTTCGCGTACTCTGGAAAAACGCCGTCGTGAAGCATTGTCGGCCATTCGCCGCTTTGTGAAAGCATAAGCTCGCGCGCCGCAAGATTCAAAAGGCGCACTTTCAAGCCGGTCTCGTTTGGAAATCTGTCCGACAAGTCAACCATTCTTTCAGCCATTTTTCTTGTATATCTCAACATTCCGTCCGTAGAGCCGTCAAGCAAGTCCTCGCCGTAGCTGTTTCCCTGCGAAGCTCCCGGATAAGGCGTAACTTTCTGCAAAAGATACACATTTTCAAGCCGGTCGGAGCAAGTTCCAAGCGACATATCTGTTTCCGAGGTCTGCCTTATGACGCTTTCAAGAAAATCGACTCCCTCAGCCCACTGCTGGCCGAGAAGCGCGGAAGAAAACACGCACACAAGCGACGGAGATTTTCCTTCCATATATTTTTCAGCTTCGGAAAGCTTCGCATTTTTTGCGTCAACAAAAGCCTTCGCGTCTTTTTTCACCTGCAAGAGAGCTTTTTCACCGTCGTAAATATGGTTGCTGTCATTTTCAAAAGACCAGTATCTAAATCCAGACGGAACGCGCGCCGAGCCTTCCTCTAAAAATCCAGCATTTATAAGCTCGATGTCAGAAAGCTCAAAGCCAATGTCTTTCTCGCAGTTTTTATAGACAGGATTTGAAGAAAAAGCGCAGATGTCGTCAGGAGAATCGCTGTCCTGAGCAAACAGAGCAAAAGAGCCGCCTGAGATTCCGTCTTTCCCGTTTACAGAGCATCTTACAGGCGAGAAAATTCCGTTTTCAGGAAGATTCTCGCTGAACAAAATCGAGCGGTTGTCAACAATCGTGTATCTAAATCCGTAAGATTTAAGAACATCCTCAATTCCGCTTGTGTAGCCCAAAAACGGAAGAAAAAATCCGGCTGGCTTAGCCCCGAAAAACGAGCGGTGAGAATAAAGGCCGACCTCAACCTGCGCATTCAAGATTTCAGTCATATCGCCGTAATGAGGCAGAAAAGCGTAAGTTCCACAAGTCGCAAGCAATTCAAGACAGCCTTTGTCCGCAAATTTCTTGAATTCTCCCAAAAGATTCTGTCTGTAGACTTCGCAAAAGTCGTCTTTATCTTTTTTCGCCTTTTCAAGGCAGATTTCAGCATTTTTCAAAAGCGCAGGTTCAGACTTGCAGCGTTTAATCTCGCTTTCGCCAAGCGCGATTTTTCTTTCAAGCCATTCAATGTACTGCTCCTGAACAACAGGGTCAGAAAGAAGAGAACAGAGAGACGGAGAGAAAACCATTCCAAGCTTGAATTTCACATTCTCGCTTTCAAGTCTGTGAAAAAGGTTTATCAATGGAAGATAAGTGCCTGAAATTGAGTTGAACAGAATATCATTCTGCAAAGCATAGTCTTTTTCGTCCGCAACGTGCCTTATGTAGCCCTGATGGCAGGCGATAACAAGCGCAAGATTCTTAGCCATAATTTTCCCCTACTCCGTGAATGACTCTCTGTATTTTTTGTAGCTGATTTCAAGAAGCTTTTCCATTCCGGAAAGCCTCAAAAGCGGCGGAAGATTAAGCTCCGCGCCGGGCTTCGCCTTTTTCAGGATTTCAGGAACCGCAGGAAGCCGGACTTTTCTTGAAACTGCGAGATTGTCAGAAGTTCCGTCATCAAAAATAGCAACAAGGTCAACGCGGAAAAAGCTCTTTCCGTTTTCAAGAAGAATGTACTGGGCGCGAAGGTCTTTTTCAATCTTTATGTCAAAAAAATCAACAGGATTCTGATCTTCCTCGTTTTCAAAATAAGAGACCCGAAGGATAAAACGCTCAAAATTGTCAGATGAGGCAAGGTCTTTGAGTTTTTGCGCGCTGATGTCCCAGTAAACATACGCCCACGCAGGATTTCTAAGAACCACCTGAATTTCAGTCTCGTTGAATGTCAACGGAAGCTCCGCATCGGAAGCAGCCTCGTTGTTCTCGTCCTCAACCATCTCGGAATTGTCTTTTTCTTCCTGGGCTATTTCTTCCCCGATTTCAAGCAGCTCGCCGATAATAAAACGTCTGTTGAGGTTGTCTGGAATGTCAATTCCGTAGTCATCTGCAATAGCAATCAAGTCCGCCGAGGAAAGCGTTTCCAAATGCTGCAAAGATAAAAGCTTGTTGTCCATTTTTTTGCACTTCAATTCATTTTTTTCTTGCAATTTTCTTAAAAATAAGAATAAAAGTCAATCAGTAGAAAGATTCGGCATTTCATGACTGGGGATTTCAGAAACTAAGATTGTACGAGTCCTTTTTGTACGCTCATGAAAGTCTTTTTGTACAGTCAGGAAAATACTGAGCGTCGGTCAGCAAAGTCTTTTTGTACGCTCAGGAAAATATTGAGCGCCGGTCAGCAAAATCTTTTTGTACGGTCAGGAAAATATTGAGCGCCGTACAGCAAAGTCTTTTTGGACGGTCAGGAAAATATTAAGCGTCGGTCAGGATTTTCTTTCGCGCCGTTAAAGAAAATTATATTACATTTTTACATAAGTCATATTCTCAGAACCATTTTCTATACGATCCCACTTTCCAGAAATTGTGTTACGGAAAAACAATTTCATCTTACCCATCACTAACAAAATTCCATTCTCTCTTCTTGATTCTCTTTTGAAAAACCAATATATTAGCCC
>CAKUTI010000019.1 GCA_934691925.1 uncultured Treponema sp.
TCTTTGAAAGATATTCCTCAAGCTGCTTCTTATTGAATTTATTGAATCCTTCAACAACAGGAACGTCTCCCGGCTCGACAGCTTTAATTTCCAAAGTCTCAGGAATTTTTGAGTCTGTAAGGCGGCTGTCAACAGGATTTATAAGATAATGCTGAATTTTCTGAATCTCGTCCGCACTTGCCTTTCCAGACAAAATGACCATTTTCGCACAGCGGACAAGCGGAGGCAAATTTCCGACTTTCGCAGAATCCTTCAAAGACTCGCGCAAAAGCGAAAGGCACTGCTGTGCTGAATCCGCGCGCTGGTCGTACTGTCCCGGAAGATATTCCCAGACAATCACAGTCTCGTCGTCGGCTGTCTTGACTTCCTCAAAAGAAACGCTGTCGCTTTGCGGCTCGGAAAAAATGCGCTGAGCGGCAGCCTTGAAAACGTCCTCAGAAACGTTCTCGATGTCGTAGCGGTTAAAATAACGCACTCCTTTTACGGAAGAAATGCCCAAAAATCCATTGATTTCAGATAAGATGCTCTGCGCTTCGCTCTGGAAGCCAGGTTTGCGTTCAACATAAATACGAAACATTGTTCTATCTTAATGAGAAAACGAGATTTAGGAAATAGAAGAAAAATCGCTTCAATATCGCAAAAAATATTCAGAATTTAAGGATTTTGTTTTATAATCGGAAATGCTTTGCTTTTGCGAAGTTTTCATTGGAGCTTTTATGAAACGAAACACTGTGGCTTTTTTGACTCGTTCTATTGTTGATCCGACTGGCACTAGCATGTGGCGGGGAATTGTGGAAACCTGCAAGAAAAACAGCACGCCGGTCGTGACTTTTAGAGGACCAGTCTTTAATAAAGGCGCAGGCACTGTTGTCTACTATCTTATAAAAGATGATGTCTTTAGCGGCGTTATAAGCTGGGCTTCCTCGGAAGTTACAGACGGAATGATTGATTTTTACGACAAATTCAAAAGAACACAGCTTGTCTGCCTTACATTCAGGGTTCCGGGAAAGCCAGTCCTGTTTGCCGACTGCCGCACTGGAATGATTGAGCTGATGAACCATCTGATTGAAGTTCACGGTCTTAGAAAAATCGCATTTATCCGCGGCCCTGCGAACCACACTTACGCGAAAGAGCGTTTCGAGGCCTATCTTGAGGCTTTGAGAATCCATAATATTCCGATTAACGAGGATTTGATTTCTGAGCCGGGCGGCTGGGATTTGGCTTCCGGTCAGAAAGGAGTCAAGTCTTTTTTTGACCGAGGTCTGAGATTCGGCAAGAATTTTGACATTCAGGCGATTGTCTGCGTCGGAGACAACGTTGCAATCGGCGCGCAGGAATTTGTGATAAACAAAGGTCTTTCTGTTCCTGATGATGTCGTTGTCTGCGGTTTCAACGGCACTGAGGAGGCGGCTTTTTGCAACCCGCCTGTCACGACTGTGGAGATGCCGTTTTTGGGACTCGGTGAGAAAGCCGTTGAACTGCTTGTTGACAAGCTCCACGGAAAAGACGTTCCGATGGAATTTCGCTATAAGACGCGGCTTAGGCTTGGCGAGTCATGCGGCTGCCAGTCTGAGTATGTGAAGCTTGCGGCTTCTTCCGATGAGAGCGGGCGAAAAATAGAAGAGAAAAAATCTTTCTTCAAGAAAAACGAGAATTCAAACCGGCATGCGAATTCCGAAGTTCTGGCGGCTCTTGACGACGAGGTCTTAGTCCAGAGAATTTCAGACGAGATTCTTGAAAGCATTTTGGGCTGTCGTGGAGTCAATGAAAAAATTGAGGAATTTTTCAGATTGAACATAAATCCGCTTTTAAAAAGCTACGCAAAGTCGATTTTTGCCCAGAGCGCGCAAAATGCGAAATTTGTGAGCGATTTTAAGAAAAAACTCAACGAATTCCTGAATTTTTCAGACGACTTTTCATTCTGGCAGCATTTCATTTCGATTTTGAACCACGAGACCGAAAAATCTGTTTGCGGCTCGAGTTATGAGAAAATCGCGGAGAATCTTCTTCAGCAGGCCCGCGTTCTCGTCCATGAGTACGATGTCCGCGGACTAAAGCAGAAAGCACTTATTTCTTCCCGTTTCGAGGCTGATTTAAGGGCGGTGAGCGCGCAGCTTCTTGCTTGCTACGATGTCTCAAGCCTTATGGACATTTTGCAGGGAAGCCTTAAGAAACTGAAAATTCCGGGTGTTTTTGTCGCTTTGTATGAAAACTGCAGTTTTTCGCTTGAAAATCCTGAAACTCCGAAAAAAAGCCGTCTCGTAATGGCGGTGAGAAACGGTGAAAGAATTCGTCTGCCGAAAGAAGGCATTGAATTCGATACAAAAGACATTATTCCTGACCAGTATCTTCCGTCGGATTCATTCTATTCGCTTGTTCTGGAGTCGCTTCATTTTCAGAATACGCTTCTAGGCTACATTGTTTTTCAGGAAGGTCCTAATGTCGGCGCACCTTACGCGACTTTGCGCGACCAGCTTTCAAGCTCGCTTTACGGCGCAATCTTGATGAAGGACAGAAGCCGCCAGAAAGAGGCGATTGAGGCGGCAATGCACACGATGACCGACAAGACGAACGTTGTCTCGGAAACTTCAAAGCAGATTTCTGACAATATCGGGAAAATTTCTTCTTCAATGGAAAATTTCACGGCGAGCGTGAAAAATATTTCTGGAAATGTTCAGAACGTTGCGGCCACGGTAAAATCAACAAGCGAGATGATGGGAGACGCTGAAATTTCGGTTGATGTTCTCGTTGACAGCACGAAAAAAATCATCGACGCGGTGAATATGATTTCAGATATCGCCGAGACAACAAACGTGCTTGCATTAAACGCTTCGATTGAGGCAAGCCACGCGGGCGAGGCTGGAAAAGGATTCAGCGTTGTTGCAAAGGAGGTAAAAGCTCTTGCGGCGCAGACCGTCGATGCGACAGGAAGAATTCAGGAGCTTGTCGCAAAGAATTCCTCAAATGCGGCTGAGACTCAAAAAATAATCAAGAAAACCGAGGACTCGATGAAGAAAATCGCGGAGCTTTCCGAGCAGATAAGAGATTCTGTTTCGGAGCAAGTTCACACTTCTTCGGAGATTTCGCTTAAGCTTTCGGACGCGAATTCCGGGGCGGCGGGCATTTCTGACGCGATTACGGAAATTGCGAAGCTCGGCGACAAAATATAGAAAAATCGCTAAAATAAGAAAATCAATGCCGTTTCGAAAATGTCAGAAAAAGTCGCGGCGGCAGATTTGAAAAATTGGAGTAAAAAATGGAAAAGTTGCGTGTGCTGCTGGCGAAGGGCAGAATTTACGAATCGGTTTATGAATTGCTTAACGACGTTGGAATTTCGATTCATCTTCCCGACAGAACATATTTTCCGACAACAAATCAGGAAGACTTGTTTTTTCAGGTTGTAAAGCCGCAGATTACGAGCGCGCTTCTTGCTTCCGGAAAGGCTGATGTCGGTTTTTCAGGAAAGGACTGGGTTTACGAGAACGGAGTCGAGGACAAGATCGAAGAGATTATGGACTTGGGCTTTGACCCGGTAAGAATTGTTGCCGCAGTTCCGGACACTGTTGACTATGATGCTCTTATCAAAAAGCCTGTGACGATTGCGACCGAATATCAGAATCTTTCAAGAAAATGGGTTTCTGACAAGAAGATTGACGGAACAATTTTCCGCACTTGGGGAACTTCCGAGGGCTTTGTTCAGGACAACGAGGATTCTCTCGCCCAGATTTTGATTGACAACACATCAACTGGCTCTTCTTTGCGAGCGAACAATCTTAAAATTGTTGACACTTTGATGACTTCTTCAACAAGAATGTACGCTTCAAAAGAGGCTTTGAAAGACCCGTTCAAGAAGCAGAAAATCATGGAGCTGAAAATGCTCTTCGAATCGGTTTTGAACGCAAGAAGCCGCGTCATGCTTGAAATGAACGTTTCACGCGATAATTTCGACGACTTGATGAAGATTCTTCCGTCTATGAAAAGCCCGACAGTCTCGCCTCTTTTCGGAGACGGCGGGTTTGCTGTAAAAATCGCGGTAAAGAAAAGCGAGGTGCCGACTTTGCTTCCAAAACTGCAGCAGCACGGCGCGACAGACATTCTCGAGTACGCTTTGAGAAAGGTTATGATGTAAAAATTGCGTGCAATGCTCGGATTTTTTTCAAATTTTAAGGAAATTTTATGCGGACAGCGAAAATTGAACGTATAACAGGCGAAACCCAGATTTCGCTTGAGCTGAATCTTGACGGAACTGGAAAATGCAATGTTGAAAATCCGATCGGATTTTTTGACCATATGCTTAAATCTTTTTGCAAGCACGGGCTTTTCGACTTGTCTGGCTCTATAAAAGGCGACTTGGACGTTGACCAGCATCATACAATCGAAGACACTGGAATTGTTCTTGGAATGTGCTTTGCGAAGGCTTTGGGCAACTGCGCTGGAATTTACAGAAGCGGCTCGTTTTTGTATCCGATGGACGAGGCTCTTTTGCGTGCTGCTGTTGACTTTGGCGGCCGGCCTTTTCTCGTTTGCGACGCGAAACTCACTGGGATTCCGCTCGTGAGCGTTCAGAACGGCAGACAGGGAACTTTTCAGACGGACTGCTTCGAGGATTTCTGGAACGGGTTTGTGCAGGCTGCGAAATGCAATCTTCATCTGGATACAATACGCGGGCGAAGCGACCATCACAAAATGGAAGGCTTGTTCAAGGCGGCGGCTCGCGCAATCCGCTCGGCAGTGGAGATTGACCCGAGAAGAAACGGCGAGATTCCAAGCACAAAAGGGCTGATTGTTTAAAATAAGCTGGCGTGTCAGAGATCCTGCGTGCAAAGACATGCTGGGAAAATCACGAAAAGTAGAAAAATTTTATAAAACTTTGTCTGAAATATCGGCGAAGTTTTTATTCATTGAGTTTGCGAAAGTTTACGAAGTTTGCGTTGCGAACTTTCTATATATCTGCCGCATATTCATATTTCGTTTTGAATATGCTTGAAAATCAAAAACGGAAAACTTTCCTAATTGATTTTTACAGGAGAAAAAAATGGACGGAAAAGAAGAGATTCTTGATTTGCTTAGAGAAAATGCGCGAATTTCTGTTGACGACATTTCCGCGATGACAAAAAAATCACCGGCGGAAGTCAAGGCGATTATCAAAGAGCTTGAAAACGAGGGCGTTATCTTGAAGTACGCCGCCATTGTGAATCCTGAAAAAGACGAGTCTGCGAAAGACAAGGTTATGGCTGAAATTGAAGTTCAGTGCCAGCCTGAGCGCGAGCATGGTTTTGATGGAATTGCGGAGCGGCTCTACAGATTTCCGCAGGTAAAGTCGCTTTATCTTATGAGCGGCGGCTACGATTTAAAAGTTATGATTGAGGGCGACAATTTGCGTGAAGTTGCTTCGTTTGTCGCGCAGAAACTTTCGACAATTTCCGGCGTGCGCGCCACAAAAACGACTTTTGTCCTAAAAAAATATAAGGAAAACGATGTTCTTTACGTTGAGAACGAGTTGGACAGGCGCGAAGGCGTTATGGCGTGATTGCTTCGCAATAAAAATGCGGAAAAAGCGCGAAACGTAAAGCTCTGAAAAATTCAAGGATTTAAAAATGAACACAAGAGAAGATAGACTTTCCCGGTCGATGCAGCAGATTCCGCCGTCGGGAATCAGAAAATTTTTTGAGATGCTTATCGGGCATGATGATGTTATTTCGCTTTCGGTCGGCGAGCCGGACTTTCCGACTCCGTGGGCAATCCGCGAGGAGGCGTTTTATCATCTTGAAAAAGGGCACACGTCTTACACTTCAAACTGGGGCTTGATTGAGCTGCGCGAGGAAATCTCGAAATACATGGAACGCTACGGAATGTACTACAATCCGAAAGACGAGATTTTGGTCACAGTCGGCGCAAGCGAGGGCGTTGACGCTGTTTTGCGCGCTGTCTTGAATCCGGGCGACGAGATTCTTGTCTGCCAGCCTTGCTACGTGAATTATACTCCGCTAGCCCAGCTTTGCGACGCGAAAATTGTTCCAATCGACACGAGCGTGAACGGCTACTATCCGACAGCCGAGCAGATAAGAAATGCGATTACTCCAAAAACAAAGGCGATAATGATTTGCACTCCGAACAACCCGACAGGAACGATGATTCCGGCGGACGAGCTTGAAAAAATCGCAAAGGTCGTTGTGGAGAACCAGATTTGGTGCATTTCAGACGAGATTTACTGCGAGCTTACATATGACGGTGAGAAGCACGTCTCAATCGGCTCTTTTCCTAAAATGAAAGACTATGCGATAATTCTGAACGGATTCTCAAAGTCTTTTGCGATGACGGGCTGGAGAATCGGATATATCGCGGCTCCGGCGGAGATTTTGAAACAGATTGTGAAGCTGCACGGCTACAACACGATTTGCGCTCCGATTTTCAGCCAGTACGCGGCGTGCGAGGGGCTGAAGAACGGCTGGAAAGATGTCGAGAAAATGCGCGTGAGCTATCAGCAGAGAAGAAATTTAATGCAGAAAGGCTTCAATGATATGGGGCTTCCAGTTCCTGAGCCGAAAGGCGCGTTCTATATGTTCCCTGACATTTCTTCGACAGGCCTTACATCTGAGGAATTTGCAACGCAGCTCTTCCAGAAACACAGCGTGGCTGTTGTTCCGGGAAGCGTTTTCGGCTTGGGCGGCGAGGGGCACATCCGCTGCTGCTACGCGACTGCGATTGATAAAATCAAGATTGCGATGGATAGAATCGCGGAATTTGTCGGAGAACTGAAAAAATAAATTTGCGGAATTTTGATTATTTTTATTCTGACTTTTAATCGAAAATTGCCGTTTTAAGCGAGTTTTGTCTTGCTTGGACGGCAGTTTTTTTTAACTATTTTAGTCCGATTCTCCGAATGTTTCATATTATGCTTTAGCGGCTTTTTTATTTATCATTTCTTTTCTATTTTTTTGCTTGTGTTGGCGACATTTTTTGTTCTGCGTTTTATTGTTTCTTTTTGTTGCATTCGTCGCCCGCACTACGGAAAATTTATTTTCTGACGATTATGACCTGTCTGCTTGTAAAATACGGCTCGGAAAAATCCATTTGAAGTTTACGCTCTTCGTTTATGGTCAGGCCGGCGCATATAAAGTCGATGCTTCCTGCGTTCAGAGCGTCCAAAAGGCTCACGAACGAGACATCAAAAACGTGCAGGTTTCTTCTTGACTTGTCGGCAATCAGTTCTGCAAAAGAAACGTCAAAGCCGATGACTTTTGTTCCTTCCGTGTATTCAAACGGCGGAAAAGCCGCGTTTGTTCCCATTTTCAAGGTTTTTGCGTATTTTGCGCCCGAACTCTGCGGAATTTTTATGTTTCCGTCCGCCGGAAAAAACGCTTCCTCAAGTTTTTCAATCGAGCCGTCGTTTTTTAGGATTCTGATTGCACGGTTTATTGCCTGCAAAAGCTCCGTGTTTCCTTTCTTGACCGCGACCGCGTATTCTTCAAAAGGAAGATTCAAGTCGATAATCTTCAAGTCACTGTTGTCTTTCGCGAGAGTCCGTGCTGGAAATTCATCAAGAATCACCGCGTCGAGTTCTTTGTTTTTTAGCGCGAGGCAGGCTTCGTAGCCGTCTCTGAAAGGTTTCGCTTTTGCGGATTCAAGATTCTCGTGCAGAAAAGCCTCGCCCGTTGTTCCAGCCTGGCATCCGACCGTAATATTCTCCAAGTCTGAAATTTTTGTGATTTCAACTTTTTCTCCGCAACCGAGAATCAAAACTGAAAGCGAGACAGCAAAAAAAGCCAAAAAGATTTTGTTCAGGAATTTTGTCGCGTTTTTCATCTTAATCTAAAAATTAAACAGTCCGTTTGGTTAAGATAATTTTAATATTATTGAATTCCTGAAAAAAGACAATAGAGCGGATTCCGCTTTTTTGGCAAATCTGTTTTCATTTGACATTTTCGTTTTTGTCCGAATCCGTTTTTGCGTGCTTGCATTTTACATTTTTTGAATTTTTGCCGATAATTAAAGATATGGAATCATTTTCTCTAATAATTGCGGTTGCCGCAATCGTTGGTTTCGGCGCAATTCTAATAGCATTATCCACACGAAAAAAGGGCGGAGGCAAAGGCAGGCAAAAAGGCCGCGCCCAGATTCTAAAGGAAGCGAGCAGAAAACTTGCACAAGACCCGCACAATCCTGCCGCGCTGATTGCGCTTGGCGACCTTTACTATAACGACCGCGCTTGGGACAAGGCTTTTCCGATTTACGAGACGCAGCTTAGCATTGCTCCGGCGCACAAGGAAATTGACGCTTTCAATGCGGCGTTAAGGCAGGGAATTTGCGCAGTCAAGCTGAACAAGCTTCAGGACGCTTTCCGAGGGCTTTCGGCAGCCTACAACATAAATCCGAATGACTACGAAGTGAACTATTATCTTGGACTCGCGCTTTACAAGAACAATGATTTTGAGAAGGCTGTTCCGAGATTTAAAAAAGTCCTTGTTTTAAAGCCGGACGTTACCAATATAAATTCTCCGCTCGGGCTTTCTCTTTACAAGGCGAAGCATTACCGCGAGTCTCTCTCGTTTTTGAAGCGCGCTTTGGATGAGAATCCAGAAAACAAGGAAGTTCTTTTTTCGATGGCAGACGCGATGAACGAAAGCGGATACGGCGACAAGGCGATGAAGATTTTTTTGCACTTGCGGCCAGACCCGGAATTTGGCGCGCGTTCTTGCCTTGCGGCAGGTCTTTATCACTTGAAGCTCGGAGAAAACGAGAAGGCGATTCAGGATTTTGAGATTGGACTTAGGCATCAGAATGTCTCGCAGGATGTCGCGCTTGAAATCCGCTACAGGCTTTCGACTGCGTATTTTCAGATAAAGGCGATTTCAAAAGGACTTTCGGTTCTGATGGAAATTCAGGCGATGGTTCCTTCCTACAAGGATGTTCCGCAGCTTCTGGCGCGCTATCAGGAATTGAACCAGAACAAGAATCTTCAAGTTTATCTTATGTCTAGCACAAGCGATTTCGTTTCGCTTTGCCGGAGAATTGTCGTCTCGTATTATCAGAAAGCGGTTGCGAAAATTGTCGATATTTCCGTAACTTCGGGCTGTGTCGAGATTTTGACGAATGTTGAATTTTCGCGCTCGGAGGAGATTCACATTTTCAGATTCTACAGAAGCACAGGCGTGATTTCGGATTTGTACATAAGAGATTTCCACGCGAAAGTTTCAGAGTCGAAAGCTGACCGCGGAATCTGCTTTTCAGCTGGAATATTCAGCGACGAGGCGAGAAGATACGCCGAAGGACGCCCGATAGACTTGATTGAAAAGACAAATCTTGTCCGGATTCTTAAAAAAATCGACATGAACTAGAATTTGCCGTTTTCAAATTTTTAAAAGAGATAAAAACGAAAACACCGCAGCCATTTCATATTCAAAACGGCTGCGGTGTTTTTTTCAAATGGCAAGGGCTTGTTGTTTTCCAAACTGCTGATTTTAGAATGTTTCAAGCCGCTGCTCTGATTTTTTGCTTTTTTTAAGATGTTTTGCCTTAAAAAATATTTTAGAATCCAACATCAGGATTTTTCGCCTTGATTTCATCGTGCTGCTTGTCGAAAAGCTCCATCACGTGGTCAATAACTTTCTGCTTCGGGTCTTGCTCGTCAGCTGGAAGAGACGCGAGATAGTCCTTTCTGAACTGCTTGCAGTCAATCACAGGGCTTGCCGTGAAAATCTGGACTGCAGGCTCGATTAAGTCTGCGAGCATATCGTCAGGATTTTTCATATCGATTGTGAGACAGCTTCCGTTGATTGAAACAAGAATCATAACATCGAACATTCTAAGGTAAGAGTCGATTTCACGCAGACCTTTTTTTGTCTCTGGATGGCCTGGGCGGTAGCGCGTTCCAGAAGGGAAAACAAGAATCACTTCGCCGTCTTTCTTGCATTTGTCCATTGCGCGCATTGAAGCGAGGTTTATTGCCCGCGCGCGTTTTTCCTCGGCTGCCTTTTCCTCTTCGGACTGGGCTTTTGCCTCGGCTTTTGTGAGCGAGCGTGTCGGATAAATCACAACGCGAGTGAAGCTTTCCGCAAAGGCTCGAACAACCGGATTCTCCTCGTTGAGCTTCATTCCCGCGATTGCGACGATTTTGTCCGAAAGCTCTTTGCCGTTCGGCATTTCCTTTTCAATCAGATAGCAGAGAGCTGGAAGGTCAGTGTTCGAGTAATGCTCCATCAGGATAAGTCCGTGCTTTCCGCTTTTCACCGCGTCAAAAAACGCCTGAAAATTTTCCTTGTTTTCGAGTCTGCTTCCCGGAGCCATATTGTCTTTTACAAGCTCGTTCATAAAAATTCTTGTTGCCGGGTTCGCTTTCTGATAAACATTTGTCTCGTTGATTTTTGCTGCCGCTTTTGTAAGTCCAGCCAGCTTTGTCATCATATCTGGATAATGTTCGCGGATTGATTGTGCCATAAATTCCTCTATGTTTTTGTTTTGAATTTTTGTGATTTCTACCATTCTATGTTTAAGGCTGCAATTTTGCAAGGTTTAGGATTTTTGACGGAAATTTTGACTTGAATCTGAAAATTTAAAATTTGAAAAATCGGCTTCTGATGAAAATCCAAAATTTTCTTGTTGCTGCCGGTTTTTAATGATAATGTTGACCTGAAGGAAAATCTTATGGAAATAAAAACTGTTACAATGATTGGAGTAGGGGCGGTTGGCGCGGTTATCGCCTCCAGGCTCTCGAAATTTCTTGGAAAGGAGAATGTTGAGTGTCTTGCAGACTGCGAGAGAAAAACTCGTTACGAGCGCGATGGAATTTTTATAAACGGCGAGAAGCAGAATTTCAATTTTGTTGAAAGCAAGAACGCGAGAAAAAGCGACCTGATTGTAATCGCGACGAAAAATCTCCAGCTGCCGGAAGCGATAAAAATGATGGAAAAAGCCTGCGGAAGCGAAACCGTGATTCTCTCGCTTCTGAACGGAATTCAAAGCGAGAAGGACATTGCCGCAGTCTACGGCGAGGAGAAAGTTCTTTACAGCTTTGTAATCAGCCTGAATTCGATTCACGTCGGAAGCAAAATTGAATGTTCTGACTTTGGAACGCTCGTTTTCGGCGAGAAAGACAACTCAAAATCTGAAAGGATTCTCGCGCTTGAAAAGCTTTTCTCGTCTTCTGGAATCAGGTTCAGAAATCCTGAAAATATTCATCTTGAAATGTGGAAAAAATTTCTGATAAACACGACTTTCAACACGCTGAGCGCGGTTACTCGCTCGCCTTACGGCGGATTTCGAATTTCTGTTATGCAGGAGCTTGCGCGCCAAGTCGGAAGCGAGGTTATAAAAGTCGCGAACGCGGAAAACGTTCCGCTTACGGCGCAAATGCTTGAGGACGACATCAAGATGATGTGCGGACACGACCCGCACGGAAAGACGAGCATGCTTCAGGATATGGAAGCCGGAAGAAAAAGCGAGAACGCGTGGTTCTGCGGAACTGTCTCGAAGCTTGCGAGAAAGCACGGAATTGAAGTTCCGTGCTGCGAATTTCTGGAGAAGCTGGTTGAAGGAACTGAGGCTGTCAGAACTGTGTGAAAATCAGTTGAAACTGGTAAAAACGTTTTAAATCGGTTGAAGACAAAAAAAACGTAAAACCGATTAAAAACGTTTCAATCGCTAAAAGCGTTTAAAGCGAATGTTTTTGCCTAAAGTTTCAGCAGGCAGTTGTGCGCTAAGTCGATGATTCTCTGGTTTGACGAGCCGCGGTAGTTTAAGGTCAGGTCTTTTTGGCTTTCGATAAACGGCCCGTCAACGAGAATGTCAATGCAGGCGAGCATCCTGTTTGTGAGAGGCGTGTGCTTTTTTCCGTTTTGAGGAAGCAAATCCTTGTCGTAAAGATAGCCTGTGTAACACCAGATATTTTTATTTGGATAAGTTTTTTTTACGCGCTCAAGGAAAGTCGCGAGCGCTTCCTGATTTTCAGGCTCGAACGGCTCACCGCCGAGAACTGTAAGCCCCTGAATGTACTCAGGCTTCAAATATTCAAGAATTTCGTCCTCGGTTTCTTTTGTAAAAGGCTTTCCAAAGCCGAAGTCCCAAGTTATCTGGTTCTGGCAGCTTTTGCAGTGGACCCGGCAGCCCGAGACAAAGAGCGAGACTCTTACTCCAAGCCCGTCAGCAATATCTACTTTTTTTATAGTTCCGTAGTTCATATTTTTCCGTGAATTTTAGGCTTTGCGTTAGGGATAGTAGCTGCGCCGCAGGCGTTCTTGCACGTTTTGCTTTTATTTTTGCTAAAAAGTGCCAGAATGTAGCGATAGCGGAACAGCGGATAGCCCGACCCGAGCCGCTTTATGCGGTTCGGGTAACGCCCTGATGATTTTAAAGATGGAGAACTCTTTCCTTGATTTCCTGAGTTCTGCCCTGGTTCCAGTATTGCGTGCCGATGTAGCCGCAGGTGCGCCGCGCGACGTTCATTGTGGACTGGTCTGTGTTTCCGCAGTTCGGGCATTGCCAGATGAGCTTGTTTTCGCTGTCGGTGACAATCTTGATTTCGCCTGTGTAGCCGCATTTCTGGCAGCAGTCGGATTTTGTGTTAAGCTCTGCGTACATTATGTTGTTGTAGATGTGCTTTAGCAAAGCCATTACCGCCGGAATGTTGTTTTCCATATTCGGAACTTCAACGTAGCTTACAGCGCCGCCCGGAGAAAGCTCCTGGAATTGGCTTTCAAACGTGAGCTTTGTGAATGCATCAACCGGCTCTGTAACGTGGATATGGTAAGAGTTTGTGATGTAGTTCTTGTCTGTGACTCCCTCGATTTCGCCGAAACGCTTTTTAAGGCATTTTGCGAATTTGTATGTTGTTGACTCGAGCGGAGTTCCGTAAAGAGAGAAGTCCATATTTGACTCTTTCTTCCATTTTTTGCACTTCTCGTTCATAAATTTCATGACTTCAAGCGCGAACGGAGTCGCCTCTGCATCTGTGTGAGGCTTTCCTGTCATAAATCTGACGCACTCGCAAAGTCCAGCGTAGCCGAGCGAGATTGTCGAGTAGCCGCCGTACAAGAGCTTGTCGATTGTCTCGCCTTTCTTTAGGCGGGCAAGCGCTCCGTTCTGCCAGAGAATCGGCGCGACATCGCTTGGAGTTCCCATCAGACGCTCGTGTCTTCTCATAAGAGCCTTGTGGCAAAGCTCGAGACGCTCGTCGAAAATCTCCCAGAATGTCTTGAAGTCGCGGTTTGAAGAGCAGGCGACATCAACGAGATTGATTGTAACAACGCCCTGATTGAATCTTCCGTAATATTTCGGCTTTCCATTCTCGTCGATGAAAGGCGTGAGGAACGAGCGGCAGCCCATGCAAGGATAGCAGTGACCTTCGCCGTTCTTGTCAACTTTAAGCTCGAGCATTTTTTTCTCGGAGATGTAGTCAGGAACCATTCTGCGTGAAGTGCATTTTGCAGCAAGCTCTGTGAGATAATAATATTTTGAGCCTTCCTCGATGTTGTCCGGCTCGAGAACGTAAATCAGCTTTGGAAACGCTGGAGTCACCCAGAACCCTTTTTCGTTTTTTACGCCCTGATAACGCTGCTTTAGGACTTCCTCGATGACCATCGCCAAGTCTTCTTTTTCATGCTCGTTTTTAGCCTCGTTCAGATACATAAAGACCGTCACGAACGGAGATTGGCCGTTTGTCGTCATCAAAGTCACAACCTGATACTGGATTGTCTGGACACCGCGCTTGATTTCGTCTTTGAGGCGCATATTTGTGATTTGTGTTTTCTGCTCGTCCGTGAATTTTATTCCCGTCATCTCTTCGGTTTTGATAAGCTCGTTCTGAATTTTTTTACGGCTTACATCAACGAACGGCGCAAGGTGAGTGAGCGAGATTGACTGGCCGCCGTACTGGCATGAGGCAACCTGCGCGATAATTTGGGTCGCGATGTTGCAGGCTGTAGAGAATGAGTGAGGCGTGTCGATTTTTGTGCCTGAAATCACTGTTCCGTTCTGGAGCATATCCTCAAGATTCACAAGGTCGCAGTTGTGCATGTGCTGCGCAAAATAGTCCGCATCGTGGAAGTGGAGAATTCCTTCCGAGTGCGCCTTTACAATGTCCTCGTCAAGCAGAAATCTTTTTGTGATGTCTTTCGAGACTTCGCCCGCCATATAGTCGCGCTGGACTGAGACTACAGTGGAGTTCTTGTTTGAGTTTTCCTGCTTTACTTCCTCATTGTTACATTCAAGAAGAGAGAGAATCTGGCTGTCTGTCGAGTTCGCCTTTCTCATCAGCTGGTGCTGGTAGCGGTAGGTGATGTATTTTTTCGCGATGTCGAAAGAGCCTTCCTTCATGATTTCTTTTTCAACAAGGTCTTGAATCGCCTCTACGTTCATCTCGTGCTTTTCTGCCTCGCACTGTTTCTGAACGTTCAGCGCCATTTTTTTGATTTGCTTTTCGCTCAGTTGCTCCGAAACTGGAACTTCCCTGTTTGCCTTTGAGATTGCAATGACGATTTTGTTGAGGTCAAAAATCACCTCAACGCCGTTACGCTTAATGATTTTCATCGCGCCTTGTCCCTTCCAATTTTTTAATTTTCTATTAAAAAGCACTTGACAATTCTTTAAGATCGCCTAGTGGATTGATTGTGGAATTCTTGTGGAAAAACACTAGATATAGCGTTTTTTTAATGTTGAAATAACTATAGATTTATCATCGGCAAGTGTCAATGTAAAAAAAAGGAAAAATAGATTTTTCTAAAAACTGGTCGGTTTTGTCTAGTCAATAGGAGATGGGGAAAAATTTCCGCTGGAAGAAAGCGAACTGCGTTTAAAAACCACTTTTCTGCGTGTTTCCAGCGGAATGAAAGACTACATTTTAAGAGTTTTCTTTTCTTTGCTTACAGGCTCGCTTGTGAAATCCACGCCGAGCTTCTTGAAAATTTTCTTGTCAACCTCGCTTAGCATTACAGTCGTGTGGACTTGGCAGCCTTTGAGCTTTGGAAGCTGCTCGAGAGCCTTTTTGCAGTTCTCGTCCGTGTTGCTGAGCATTGAGAGAGCGACTAGAACTTCGTCCGTGTGGAGACGCGGATTTTTTCCTGCTAAATATTCAACTTTCATTTTCTGGATCGGCTCAATCATTTCTGCCGGAATCAGCTTCACGTCGTGCGCGATTCCCGCAAGGTGCTTTGTCGCATTCAGTATAAGAGCCGCGCTTGTTCCGAGAAGGGCGGAAGTCTCCGATGTTATGATTTTTCCGTCTTCAAGATCGATTGCCGCGCAAGGAAGCCCTGATTTTGCTCCGCGCTCTTTTGCTGCGACTGTAACTTTTCTGTCCGCTGTGGAAATCTGTGCCTGCTGCATCAAAAGCTCGATTTTTCCCACTTCGCTTTCATTTCCGTTGCCTTCTGCAAGCTGGTTCAAAGCCTTGTAGTATCTTCGGATAATCTCCTGCTTTGAAGCTTCGCGGCAGGCCTCGTCATTGTAAATGCAGAATCCTGCCATGTTCACGCCCATGTCCGTAGGAGACTTGTAAGGGTCTGAGCCGTAAATTCCCTTGAAAATCGCATCCATCACAGGATAAATCTCGATGTCGCGGTTGTAGTTTACGGTCGTTTTTCCGTACGCTTCCAGATGCCACGGGTCAATCATATTAACGTCGTTCAAGTCTGCGGTCGCGGCCTCATATGCGATGTTCACCGGGTGCTTCAGCGGAAGATTCCAGATTGGAAAAGTCTCGAATTTCGCGTATCCGGCTTTTACTCCGCGTTTGTTCTCGTGGTAAAGCTGGCTTAGGCAAGTCGCCATTTTTCCAGAGCCAGGCCCTGGAGCCGTCACAACAACGAGCGGGCGTGAAGTCTCAACATAGTCGTTCTTCCCGAATCCGTCATCGCTTACGATTAAATTCACGTTTGAAGGATAGCCCGGAATTGTGTAGTGATAATAAGCCTTTATCCCGAGCTTCTTGAGCTTCGCGCGGAACGCTTTCGCAGTCGCCTGTCCTGTGTAGTGCGTGATTACAACGCTTCCGACCATAAGCCCGCGTTTCTGGAATTCGTCGCGCAGGCGGAGAACGTCCTTGTCGTAAGTGATTCCCAAGTCGCCGCGGATTTTGTTTTTCTCGATGTCAACCGCGCTGATTACAATTATGATTTCCGCGTAGTCGGCAAGCTGCATAAGCATTTTGAGCTTTGAGTCCGGCTGAAATCCCGGAAGAACGCGCGAGGCGTGAAAGTCATCAAAAAGCTTTCCTCCGAATTCAAGGTAAAGCTTGTCGCCAAATTTTGAAATGCGCTCTTTAATGTGCTCCGACTGAATCTTCAAATACTTTTCGTTGTCAAATCCTAATCTCATAACGCAGTGATTTTAATGATTTTTCCGAGAATTAACAATTAAGAAACTCTGCCGGAAATTTTCGCCGGAAAATTTTTCCAGTTTTAAGAAAATCTTTTCAAGAATTTTTCGTGAATCGTCCGTTAAGCGATTTTTGCAATCAACGGAATTTCATTTTGCGGTTTTCAGAAAAGATTTTATTTTTTGGACAATGCTTTTGCAGAGCCGTAAAAAACTTGGAAAAATGCGCTTGAAATTTGAAAACAAGCCCGCTGTTCCGCGCTTCGCTCGCGCTCATCTAAAGATTGGGGCTGCAAAAGCAGGGAAAAGGCAGCCCCAAGCGCTCCATAGCGGTGTAGGATTTTCTTTGCGCGCCTGCCTTAATTTTTCGCTCTGTTTGTTATTCCTTATGGAAAAGAAAAGTTTTAAAAGATAGAATTGCTTATAAATTTTCAAACTAGAGGTAAAGAAATGGACATCCGTTATTCAACTGGAAAAGAGCCGTTCAAAAGAATGACAACTGAGGAGCTTAGAAAAGAGTTCCTGATTTCAAACATTTTCATCAAAAACGACGTAAGCGCGGTTTACAGCCACATCGACAGAATCGTGACTTTGGGCGCGATGCCGGTTGACGAGAAAGTGAAGCTCGACAAGAACATCGACGCGATGAAAGATTTCGGCGTTGACTTCTTCCTGCAGAGACGCGAGCTTGGAATGATTAACATCGGCGGAGACGGAGTTGTTGTCGCAGACGGAAAAACTTACGAGGTAAAGCATTACGACGCTCTTTATCTTGGTGCCGGAACAAAAGATGTTGTTCTTGAGTCAAAAGATTCAAAGAATCCTGCGAAATTCTATATGAACTCAACACCTGCGCACTGCACTTATCCTTCTCGCGTAATCACTTACGAGCAGGCAAATCACGTTCATATGGGAACAGCCGAGGAAATCAACGACAGAACAATCAACCAGTACATTCATCCTGATATTCTCGAGACTTGCCAGCTTTCAATGGGAATGACTCACCTGGAGACAGGCTCTGCTTGGAACACAATGCCGGCGCACACTCACGAGCGCAGAATGGAGGTTTACTTCTATTTTGACTTCCCGGAGGACGATGTTGTTTTCCACTTCATGGGCGAGCCGCAGGAGACACGGCATCTTGTAATGCACAACGAGGAAGCTGTAATCAACCCTTCTTGGTCAATCCACTCAGGCGTTGGAACAAGAAACTACACTTTCATCTGGTCAATGGGCGGCGAGAACCGCACTTACACTGATCAGGACTGGATTGCAAAGAAGGATTTGAGATAGTAAATATTTTTTTGCAGAACGAGGGCTTTGCCGCTCGTTGCAAAGAAAGATTCGAGACTGCTTATAGATTCCGAAATAAATTGGAATGAACTGTAAATAAAATTGCGGACGTGAAGTTTTTTGAAGCGGCCGCAATTTTTTTGCGCTGAAGAAGAGCCTACGCCCGATTGGAGCTGCGGCGAAGCCGTCGCGCAGCGATGTAGCCGAAGGCGAAACAGCGGAAAGCGGGGCATTTTTTAGAGCTTTAGGCGCTGTTTTTGAGCATTGGCTGCTGGAGAAAATGTCCGTTCTGAAAAAAAACTGCGATTAAAAATCTGTGACCAGAATTAATAATCTTTTTCTTATTTTTTGCGTTTCCTGAATTGTGCCTTCCTATTTTCCTTAACTAAAAAAATCATTAAAATTGTCTTACTATGATAAAAATCCAGAAATATTCTGAAGTTGACGATTCTTTTTTTTCGGGGCGTGATTTTGGCGGCTCGATTGATGTCGTAAAAGATATTCTTGTTGATGTGAAAAGCCGGGGCGACAATGCTTTGGCTGAATACGGCGAAAAATTTGACGTGAGCGCGCCTTCCTCGCTTGAAATTCCGATGAGCGAGCTGAAAGCTGCTGCCGAGAAAATGCAGCGTGAAAATCCTGAGCTTTACAACTCGCTTTGCTATAGCCATGACCTTGCGTTGCGTTTTGCGAAAAGACAGAAAGAAAGTTTTGATGATTTTGAAGTGGAGCTTGAAAGCGGAATGTTCACAGGGCAGAAGAATATTCCTGTTGAGCGCGCGGGAGTTTATGTTCCTGCCGGAAGATTTCCTCTTGTCTCTACTGTTGTTATGACGGCGACTCCTGCGGCTGCGGCCGGCGTAAAGGAGATTGTCCTTTGCACTCCGCCGCGCGTTCATCCTGACGACAAGGCTGCGGCTGAAAAAAACGGAAGCGGAGTTCCGGGAAAGCCGTTCGTTGGTGGAAAGCCTTATGCCGATGAGAATATTATGGCCGCGGCGTATATTTGCGGCGTTACAAAGGCTTTTGCCTGTGGTGGCGCGCAGGCGATTGGCGCGCTTGCATTCGGAACGGCTTCAATTCCGAAAGTTGACGTGATTGTCGGCCCTGGAAACAAATTCGTCGCAGAGGCGAAAAAGCTCGTTTACGGAACCGTCGGAATCGATATGGTTGCGGGACCTACCGAGGTTTTTATAATCGCGGACAAAAGCGCGAATCCTGAATGGGTTGCGGCGGACTTGCTCGCCCAGGCGGAGCATGACGTTGTTGCCCAGCCGATTATGGCGACGGACGATGAGAATCTTGCGGCTTCGGTTGCAAAGGAAGTTGAAAGGCAACTGAAAACTCTTGTGACAAAAGCCATCGCTGAAAAATCTGTTGAAAACTGCGGAAAAATCATTCTTTGCGAAAATCTGGAGCAGGCTGCCGAAGCCGCGAATAGAAAAGCTCCTGAGCATTTGGAGCTTGCGATGGACGACGGCGAGGCGCGGGACAAAATCGCGTCGCTTTGCCACAACTACGGCTCGCTTTTTATCGGGCACGGAAGCGCGGAGGTTTTCGGCGACTATGCCGCCGGTCTGAACCACACTTTGCCTACTTCCGGAAGCGCGCGTTTTACAGGCGGGCTTAGCGTGCGCGTTTTCCTGAAAACTGTAACGACTTTGCGCGCAATTCCTGGAACAAAAGGCGCGGTTGCTTCTGCCGAGGCTGCCGGTCATCTTGGAGACGCGGAAGGTCTCGCAGGACACGCGAGAGCCGCGAGAATAAGATTGGGAGAGAAAGTATGAAAAAAAGTTTTTTGCTGCCGCTGATTATGATTTTTGCGGGAATTTCGGCTTTTGCAGAGGAGATGACGGCGCAGCGTCTCGCTGAGATTTTTGCGGACAACGACCGTGTTCCTGATTTTAGCTACGCGTTGCTTTACATTGACAATATTCTTCCTGACGGCGAGGTTTCTGACCATATGGTTGTGAACGAGTACGGAAGCGGCCTGGGAAACGACTTGAAAAATCTCGTTGTGGAGTTCAAGTCGCCTGCGAAAGTAAAGAATATGCGCGTTCTCCAGTCGCAGAAAGTAAAAAAGCAGGACGACCGCTGGGTTTATATGCCTGCGCTCAAAAGCGTCCGTCGGATTCCGATGTCTGAGCGGTACAAGGTTTTTGCTGGAGAATACACTTACAACGATATGACTGTGCGCGAGCCTCAGGAAGACAAAAATAAGATTCTTGACCACAATGCGACCGCAACCGTGAACGGAAAAACTTACAGCTGCTGGAAACTCGAGTCCGAGCCGATTAAAAAGTCGGAGGTCGAGTACGGCCACAGGATAAGCTATTTTGACAAGGACACTTATCTTCCTGTCAGAATCGAGTATTATGACAAAAAAAATTCAAGCAAGATGGTGAAGCTCTACGAAATCACCGAGGTTGAATGGGTTACAGGCGAGACTGGAATAAGATATCCGCTCCGCCGCGAGAATATGCTGACAAATCTTTCATCGGGAAGAAAAACGAGAATCCGCGTGGCGGATTTCAAGTTTGACGAGCCGATTTCAGACAGCTATTTTACGCAGAGCTTTTTGCAGACTGGAAAGGCGAAAAAATAAATTTTTTGGTTTTGAACCTGAAATCTGAAAAATTGCTGAAAAGCGTTCGCAAAAATATTTGTTGAAAAATATTTGCTGAAAAATCGGATTTTGGCAGATTGCAGATAAAAGAGAAAAATGGCTGCGGAAAAATCAAAATGATTTTTGCTGTGAAAAAAAATTAAAAGGAAAACAATTTATGAAAATTTATAAGCTTGGCGAAGATGTTTTAAGAAAAAAGTGCGAGCCGGTCAAAGAAGTCACCGATTCAATGCGCGAGACTTTCAACGAGATGTTCGAGACGATGATTCAGGCGGAAGGCGTTGGGCTTGCCGCTCCTCAGGTTGGAATTTCAGAGAGGTTTTTCGTTGTGATTTCAGATGACGATGTGCGCCGCGTTTTTGTGAATCCGCAGATTGTTGCCACAAGCAACGATTTGACAGATTATGAGGAGGGCTGCCTTTCGCTTCCTGGCTTCAACGAGAACATAAAGCGGCCTTCAAAAGTGACAGTTCAGGCTCTCGACGAGAACGGAAAGCCTTTCACTTTGCAGGCGGAAGGTCTTCTGGCGCGGATTATCCAGCACGAGAACGACCATCTTGACGGAATTCTTTACATTGACCGTGGAGACCCGGTTTTTGCGGCTGAAGTGAGCGAGAGGATGAAAAAGCGGCTTGAGCGCGCGGCGAAAAAAGAAGCCGAGAAAGCGAGAAAAGCGAAGTCAATCGCGGCGAAAATCGCCGCAAAAGAAGCGAAAAAGGCCAGCAAGAAATAAAACTCGCCGCTTTTTTGTTGCTGTAAAAAAGTCTGTCATGCTGAATTTGATTCAGCATCTCATAATTGGCAGATTCTGAGATAAACTCAGAATGACGGCTTTTAAGCTTTGTCATGCTGAACTCGCGGTTTTAACTGCGTTTCGTTGCAGCATCTTTGTTTAGTTCGTGCCTTTCGGACATTTTTTCATTTTCGGGGCGGCATTTTGTCGCCTTTAATTTTATTTTTTTTATTTGGCAAGCGATTATGGATAAACTGAAAATTCTTTATGCTGGCTCGCCTTTGGCTTCGGCGATTGTCCTTGAAAATCTGATTCAAAATTCTCAAAAAGGCGGATTTGAGATTGCCGGAGTCTTGACAAATCCGCCTTCAACGCGCGGCCGCCATTCTGACCTGATTCCGACAGAAGTCGCAAAATGCGCAGCGTCGCACGGAATAAAAATCTTTGAATTTGACCATCTAAAAGCCGAGGCTCGCGAGGCTGTCTTGCCTTTGAATGCGGACTTGCTCGTTTCTTTTGACTACGGAAGAATTTTCGGACCGAAATTTTTGTCGCTTTTTCCTCTCGGCGGAATAAATCTTCATCCGAGCGCGCTTCCAAAATACCGTGGCTGCACGCCAGTTCCTGCCGCAATCCTGAACGGAGACAGCGAGCTTGGCGTTACGGTCCAGAAACTTGCGCTGAAAACCGACGAGGGCGATATTCTTGCTCAGAATTTTATTTCTCTTGACGGAACGGAGACGACAAAAAGCCTGATGGACGGAGACGAAAATTCCAGCAAAATAACTTCGCTTGGAACGCGCCTTTTAATAGAAGTTTTGGAGAAAATCCGCGAAAACGGAAAAGCCGAGGGCGTTCCTCAGGCGGAAACGGAGCTTGCAAAGTCAGGCGAAAATTTTCCATATACAGAATTCATAAAAAAAGACGACGGAATCATCGACTGGAATGAAAGCGCGGAAAAAATCGGAAGAAAAATCCGCGCGTTTACTCCGTGGCCTCTCTGCTCGACTGTATCTGGCGGCGTTAAGCTTTTGATTTTGAAAGCCGAAATCTCAGAAAAAAAATCGTCTGAAAAATGCGGAACTGTCCTTCCTTATCAAAAATCTCTTGGAATCGAGATTGCCTGTGGCGGAGGCTCTGTTCTTTGCGTTAAAGAGCTGCAATGGCAGGGAAAAAAGGCGATGGATTACAAATCGTTTATGAACGGCGCGAGAAATTTCAGCGGAACGGTTTTGGGCGAATAAAATAATCTTTAAGAAATTTTTCGGATTAGGAAAATTATTTGTAAAATCACTGTTTTTGAATTGAAATCTATGCTATTCTTTTGCCTACATTTTAGCGGAAAAAATAGAGAAAAATGGAAACTGAAAATTTAAACGAAAAAAAAACGGAGAAAAATCCTGCTGAAAAAAAAGCGCGATTTCCTTTCCCAGTCTTCAATAAAATCAGGCATTTTGACAAGGAAAAATTCAAGGCAGGCTGCCGGGACGCAGTTGACGCTCTTCAGGCAAACGGAAAAGTTCTTTTTGGAACTGTTGTTTTGGCATTAATTTTGATGTTCGCCGTCTGCTGGACTGTTTTTTTTGCGACTGTGAGACGGCCTGAGCAGGTTATGGTTCCGAATGTCGTTGGAAAAGAGCTTGCAAGCGCGCTTCTTGAAATGCAGGCGAAAGAGCTTTATCCGAAAATTCAGCTTAGATATACAGACAATCCTGATGACGCGGGAAAAATTCTCGTTCAGTATCCTGACGCGGGCGCGATTGTAAAAGCTGGAAGAAGAATAAATCTGACTGTTAGCCGCGGCGTTATTGTTGACCATGTTGGCGATTATGTCGGGCAGAATTTTGACGATGTAAAAATTAACTTGCAGACGATGTTCACCGGCTCGACAAAGCCTTTGATTGTTCTTGCGGAGCCTGTCTACAAGCCTGACACGAGCGCGGCCGGAACTGTAATCGCGCAGACTCCGGCGGCAGAAACCCCGATTTCAAATCCTGTTACAGTTAAGCTGGTTGTGAGCAGTGGAGACAATTTCTCTAACACTAGAATTCCGAATATCGTCGGAATGAATCTCTCAGCTCTTTTGAAATTTTTGTCTGCAAGCAAGGTTGTCTTTGAATTTGCTGAAACCGACGCGGATAAGGATTCTGAGTCTGCGGTTGTCGTTTCACAAGAGTCTTCTGAAAATGAATATGTTCCGAATTACACTCACGTAAAGGCTGAAATCGCTCTTCCAAGAAAGAATTTCAACGGAAAAGTCTACGGTCTTTTTACAGCGAATCTCCCGAATTATCCTTATGCGGTTGATATGATTCTTGAAAATGTCGGCTCTGACGGAATCTCCGAGACTGTCGTGAGCATGAAGCACAACGGCGGAAAAGTCACAGTTCCTTATTTTGCTGAAAGAGGCAATGAGCTTGTCTTGAGCGTTGCCGGAAAGAAAACGGTTAGAAAAACGGTTGAATAAAAATGATTTTAAATCTGATTAATTTTGCTGGCAGTCTATGTTTCTTGCTCTACGGAATGAAGTTGATGAGCAACGGAGTTCAAAAGTGCGCGGGGCAGAAACTGCAAAAGGCGCTGGCGTTTATGACGGGCAATCGCTTTGTCGGCTTGCTTACAGGCTGCGCCATAACGATGATTATTCAGTCGTCTGGCGCGACAACTGTAATGCTTGTAAGCTTTGTGAACGCGGGGCTTGTAACGCTTGAGCAGTCAATCGGCGTTGTTTTCGGCGCGAACATCGGAACTACAATCACGGCGTGGATTGTCGCGCTTTTCGGATTTAACTTTAACATCGAGACTTTTGCGATTCCAGTTTTCGGATTCGGCTATCTTTTGACAATCATAAAAAAAATAAAGAACGAAGGGCTTGGCCAGGCGATAATGGGCTTCGGTCTTTTGTTCATCGGGCTTGGTTGGCTTTCGGCAGCTTTTCAGTTTGAGGAAGGCGGAAAATTTGTCGAGTTTATGCAGCGGATTCAAGGCCACGGAGCGTTTTCGATTGTTCTTGCCGTTATGGTCGGAATTTTCTTTACCGCTCTGATTCATTCTTCTTCGGCGATGTCCGCAATCGTAATCACAATGGCTTACAACAAGATGGTCAGCTGGGAATTCGGCGCGGCTGTTGTGATGGGAACTGCGGTCGGCTCGACGGTTGACGCGGTTATGGCTGCGGCTGGCTCCAACGCGAACGGAAAGCGCACCGCGCTTGTCCATGTTCTTTGCAATTCCGCGACAGTCTTGATTCTGCTTGCTTTCTTCAAGCCGTTCCTTTCACTTGTAGATTTTATGATTCCAGGCGATGCCGCAAAAGGCGAAAATCTTATCTATCATATCGCCATGCTGAACACAGCGTTCAAAGTTTTTGAGACAATCGTTTTCATTCCTTTTACAAATCAAATTGCTGCAATCCTTAGAAAAATAGTCAAGAATGACAAAATAGAAAAAAATTCCACATCATACAAATTGGAATTCAACAACGAGCTTGCGGAAAAATCGCCTGAGACTTGCGTTTACCGCGCCCAGACCGAAATCAAGACTTTTTCCGAGACCGTCGTTGAGATGTACGACACGCTTCAGTCAGGTCTTCAGTCTTTTGACCAGACCTTTATCACGGAAAAGCATCCGAAAATCCAGTTCCTTGAAGATTACTGCGACCAGATGCAGGAGCAAATCACTTCTTATCTTGTAAAATGTTTCCACCTTCATCTTTCTGACGAGGCGAAAGACAACGTTCAGCTTATGATGCGGCTTGTCGGCGAGATGGAAAGCATGTCAGACAGCTGTCTTTCAATTTCAATCCAGATAAAAAAGGCCCTTGAAAAAAATGTCGAGTTCAAGCAGGAGGATTTTGACCGTCTGATTCCTTATTTTGAGCTTGGCCGCCAGCTTCTTTACTTTATCCACAAGAATGTCGCGAAAATCCAGCATCTTACGCCGGAGGAATTCAAATTTGCGAGCGACCTTGAGCAGCAGATTGACGATGAAAGATACGCAATGCGGAAAATCGCGAAGCAGCGTCTTGAAGGCGGAGAAAATGTGCGCGCGGAGCTTTATTACATCGACATTATCCGGCAGATTGAGAAAATCGGCGACCGCTGTTTTGACGTGGCAGAAGATCTGAGATAGAATAGAATTCATCTAAACTGAAAAAGCGAAAATGAAAACAGTCAAGAAAGGGGAAAATGAAAATGTACGAATCAGGAGAAGACTATCTTGAGGCGATTTTGCGTTTGCAGCTTGAAAACGGCTTTGTCCGTTCTGTAGACGTTGCGAATAAGCTTGCTGTTTCCCGCCCAAGTGTAAGCCGTGCGATGGGTGTTCTTGAAAAAGACGGATATATTGAATTTGGAATGGGCAACATGATAAAGCTCACTCCGAAAGGCAAGGAAAAAGCCGAGGACGTTTATGGACGGCACAAGCTTTTGACTAAATTTCTTGTGAAGATTACAGGCTTGCCGGAAGACCAGTGCGAGGAAAACGCCTGTCGCGTTGAGCACCAGATTGACAAGGACGTGGTTGAAGGCATCAGAAAATGGGTGAACGAAAACTAACGGAAAATCTGAAAATTTCAGTTTATAAAATTGATTTTTTAGAAAAAAGTTTTAGCGA
This sequence comes from uncultured Treponema sp., assembly GCA_934691925.1. Taxonomy (GTDB): domain Bacteria; phylum Spirochaetota; class Spirochaetia; order Treponematales; family Treponemataceae; genus Treponema_D. The sequence continues at coordinate 25,575 of CAKUTI010000019.1, forward strand.
CTTTAGATTTTTAGACTAAAGATTTTGACGGTTTTTAACGCTGCTGCCTGATTTTTTACGGCAGCAGTTTTTTGTTTAAAGCTAGAAAATGTTTTCGCCTTTTGATGAAAAATTTTATCAAAAGAATTGAATAAAAACAGAGAATCAACTTTCCTAATTTTCTGATTTTATTTCGCTCAAAGTTTTCTCGTAAATGTCTGCGACTTTGTGCTTTGAAAGCTCTTTCTCAAATTTCTGCTGGATTTCCTTTAAATCATCGTCGAGGCTTTTTTTTATGTTTCTTCCGACCGGGCATTTTTGGTTCGGCTTCTCGTGGAAATGAAAGAGATTCTCAACGCCGGTTGTTTCCACCGAGCGGTAAATATCAAGAAAACTGATTTCTGAAAGCGGCCGTTTGAGAGTGATTCCGCCTGTTCCACGCTTTACTTCAAGAATTCCGACTTTTTTCAAGTCTCCGAGAAGATTTCTGATAATCACCGGGTTTGCGCCGATGCTGCCAGCCAAAAAATCGCTTGTGATTTTGTTGCTTTCTGAGAAAAATTCCACAGCAACGAGAATGTGGAGCGAAATCGTAAATTTTGTTGAAACTTGCATAATTTTTCCGTTTTGATTTTTTGAAACTGTTGTAATTATAAGGATTACATTTTTCCGTTGCAAGTTTTTTAGAAGCGATACAATTCAGCCCTTGAAGCAAAAACACTTCAAGGGCTGAATTGTGAAGAATTTTTAGAAAATCGATTCAAGAAATTTTATTTTTCAGAAAATCATTATCAGAAATTTTTATTCCTGAACAACTGAAATCCTCTGCTGGATGTGGTTTCCTTTTTCAATCTCGTCAACAAGCGCAATTGCGTAGTCCGCGTAGGAAATTACGCTTTCGCCTTTGCTGCTTAAGACAAGCTCTTCGCCGCCGAGAATGTATTTTCCCGTTCGCCCGCCGTCTGCCTGAAAATCTCCCGCTGGAGAAATGTAAGTCCACTTTACGTCTTTTTCCGCGCGCAAAGTCGCAAGCGCAAGTCCATGCGCCGCGCTCACGCCTTTGTAGAAATCAGGAAAATTTGGCTGAAGCTCCACCGTTGAAGTATGCTCCTTGGTCACAAAAAGAGAGCCGGCTCCGCCAACAACAACCAGCCGAGTCTCGCTTCCTTTCAGCAAGTCTGAAAGAAAAGCCGCCGCCTTTGGAATCACATACAAAGTTTCAAGGGTCCAAGCTCCGGTTGCATCCACAACTGCGTCAAAACCTTTAAGCTCGTCAGAAGTCAGCTCGAACAAGTCTTTCTTGACGTATTTTTGAGCTTTTGTATTGTTTTCCCTTCGTCCGAAAGCCGTAACTTCAAATCCGCGCGCAACCGCCTCGTCAATGATTTTTCCTGCCGCTCTTCCATTAGCCGCCACAACTGCAATTTTTTTCATAGTTTTCTCCTTGCGGAACTTTCCGCTTTTTAAGTTATAAAATATTTACTTACAACATTTTATTGATGATTGAAATATAATTTATTACATCTTTATTGTCAATAAATTTATTACAATGTTTCTGATTTTTTTTAATTTCCAGATTTATTTTTTTCCTTGAAAATTATTTTTTATTGTGCTTTAATCAATTTGCGACTGATTCGCAAATTTGCATGGCGAAAATGAATTATTCTACCGAACAGCGAAATTCTCTTCTTTTATTTCTGAGCGAAAATCCTGACAAAATGTTTTCTGCGAGGCAAATCGAGGATGCGCTTTGCGAAAAGGAAATCAGCAAAAGCGCGATTTACAGAAATCTTGCCGAGCTTGAATCCGAGGGAAAAATCAAGAGAAACAGCAAAAGCGGCTCGCGGGAATCTTTTTATCAGTTTTTTGACTGCAATTCCTGCCGAACGCACATTCATCTTTCGTGCCGAAAATGCGGAAAAATTTTTCATCTTGATGATTCCGCTGCGGAAAATCTCGTTTCGTCGCTTGAAAAAAATGCCGGATTTGAAGTGAGTTTAGGCGAAAGCACTTTGGTTGGAATTTGCAAGTCTTGTGGAGAAAAAAATGAGAAGACAGAATAAAATTTTTACGGTTTGCGGGCTTTTGTTTGCAGTTTTGGTTTTGCTTTTTGGATGCAAAAAAAGTCAGAGTCAAAAATCTTTTTCGGAAAGTCAAAATCAGAAAGTGAAAGTTGTGGCGACGATTTTTCCGCTTTACGACTGGGCAAAAAATATTGTTTTTGGAAGCGAGAATGTGGAGCTGGAGCTTCTTGTGAAAAACGGCTCGGATTTGCACTCGTTTCAGCCTTCAACGCAGGACATCGTGAAAATCTCGACGGCGGACGTTCTGATTTATGTCGGCGGAGAAAGCGATAGCTGGCTTGACGATGCGCTTAAAAATTCTGTGAACAAGAATCAGTCTGTGATAAATCTGATGAAAGAGCTTTCTGAATCTGTGAAGGAAGAGGAAATTGTGGAGGGAATGTCAGAGAACGAAAAAAAAGCGGAAAAAATGCTTGAACTTGAAAATTCTGCGGAGAATCAGAAAGAAGAGGTTGAATACGACGAGCACATCTGGCTTTCTGTTGAGAACGCAAAATCTTCTGTTGAAAAAATCGCGGCGGTTCTGGAAGAGAAGGACGCTAGCGAAAAATCTCTTTTTGAGGCGAACAAAAAATCTTATCTTGAAAAGCTCGGAGAGATGGAAATTGTGATTGACTATGAAAAGGTTGAAGAGCCTGAAAAACGGCAGACAATCGTTGTTTGCGACCGTTTTCCGTTCAGATATATGACCGATGAGCTAGGAGTAAAATATTACGCGGCTTTTGCAGGCTGCTCGGCGGAAAGCGAGGCGAGCTTTGAGACAATTGCGTTTCTTTCAAGGAAAATAAGGGAGCTGGAATGCGACGAGGTTTTTGTGACGGAAAGCTCGGACAAGAAAATCGCTCAGACAGTGATAAAAAACGCCGGCCTTGAAGGAAAATGCGGAATTTCGGTTCTGGACTCAATGCAGTCAACAACGCTTGGCGAGGCTGAAAAAGGCAAAAACTACATTGATGTTATGAAAGAAAACTACAGAAAACTGGGATTTGCGAATGAGTTCGCAAAATGAAGTGTGAAAAATACTGTTGAAAACTTTTTTCAGATAAAGACAGAAAATTTTATTATTAAGGAGCAAACGCGTTAGGGGTAGTAGCACCGCCGGAGACGTCCGCGAAGCGGATGAAGTGGTACAAAATCAAAAAGTGCCTGCTTTTTGATTTTGTACATAGCCCGGCCCGGCAGTTCTTTTTCGTGGAATTTTTTCTTTTCGTGTGATTGATTTCCGGCTGGGAGCTGGGATAGAAAAAGAAAAACTTGAAACAGAGAGCTGCCGGGAAACGCCCAAAAGAAAAATGGCTCAGTTGACTTGCAGAAATTTGACGGTTGGATACGACTCAAAAATAATTTTGCGCGGATTAAATTTTTCGGTGAGCGCCGGAGATTATCTTTGCATTGTGGGCGAGAACGGCTCTGGAAAAACGACTTTAATGAAGACGATTCTGCGACTTTTAAAGCCGATTTCAGGCAAGATTGAAACTGGAGACGGACTTTTGCCGGACGAAATCGGATATTTGCCACAGCAGACTTTTGTCCAGAAGGATTTTCCGGCGAGCGTGACGGAAATTGTCCTGAGCGGAAACCAAAGCCGGTGTGGAAAGCGACCGTGGTACATCAAGGCGGAAAAGCAGATTGCAAAGGAAAATATGGAGAAGATGGGAATCTCTCATCTTGCGAAAAAATGCTACCGCGAGCTTTCTGGCGGGCAGCAGCAGAGAGTCTTGCTTGCCCGCGCGCTGTGCGCAACCCAAAAAATGCTTTTGCTTGACGAGCCTGTAAGCGCGCTTGACCCTGCGGCGCAGGACGAGATGTATTCGCTGATTGAAAAGCTCAACAGAGAGGGAATCACAATCATAATGATTAGCCACGATATTGAAGCCGCCTTAAAATACGCGACGCACGTTCTTCACATCGGCGAGGAAGTTTTCTTTGGAACAAAGGCGGAATTTGTCCATAAGTCAACTTGCCCGGACTGCAACGGGCAAATCCGGAAGATTTTTGGAAGAAGACTGTGAAATTTCGCGTTGATTTTTGTGTTGCTGCGGGTGTGAGAAAAAAAGCGATTCTGAATTTGCTGAAAACTTAAAAACAGTTTCTCAAAATCTCAAAATCGCGATTTCTGCAAGTTCGGCAAACTTAACGTTCATCTGCAAGTTTTGCAGATTTAATGTTCACGCTGATTTTTTCAGGCTTTGCGGCGTTTCTTAATTTGACAGATAATTTTTGTAGATTCGAGGACGATTTTTTTTGGGAGTAAAATTATGTCAACTTTGATTCAATATTTTCATTTTCCTTTTGTTCAGTACGCGTTTATTGTCGGAGTCTTGATTGCGCTTTGCTCTTCGCTTCTCGGCGTCACGCTTGTCTTGAAGCGGTTCAGCTTTATCGGCGACGGCCTTAGCCATGTTGCGTTCGGCGCGATGTCGATTGCCGCAGTCTTGAATCTTTCGAACAATATGTATCTAGTTTTGCCGTTTACTGTTGTTTCTGCGGTTTTGCTTTTGCGCACTGGAAAAAACACAAAAATTCAGGGGGATGCCGCAATTGCTGTGATTTCTGTTGCGTCTCTTGCTCTCGGCTATCTGATTATGAACATTTTCAAGTCCGGCTCGAACCTTGCAGGCGATGTCTGCTCAACGCTTTTCGGCTCGACTTCGATTCTGACGCTCAAAAAAAGCGAGGTCTGGCTTTGCGTTGTTCTTTCAGTTGTCGTGATTGCGTGCTTTTTTATTTTCTACAACAAGATTTTTGCCGTCACTTTTGACGAGAATTTTGCGCAGGCGGTCGGAACGCATGCCGGAGCTTACAATCTTGCGATTGCCGTGATTATCGCTGTGATTATCGTTCTTGCGATGAATCTTGTCGGCTCTCTTCTGATTTCCGCGCTTGTGATTTTTCCGGCTCTTTCTGCGATGCGCGTTTTCAAGAGCTTCAAGTCCGTCATAATATGCTCCGCCGTGATAAGCGTTGTGTGCGCGGTTTCAGGGCTTTTGATTTCAATTCTTGCAGGAACGCCTGTCGGCTCAACAATCGTTGCCGCGGACTTGGCAGCGTTCCTGATTTTTTATATCGCGGGAAAATTTGCGAGATAGATTGATTTTCAACTTTTCGTGGTTGGAAAGACTGAAAATTTTTTGCCGAACGCTAGGCTTTAATAAAAAATCCGACTGCCGGGAAAGGCATCTTGACTTTTTAATATTCAACAACGGCTTTGTTCCAGTCGAGCGAGACGAATTTCAGGCTGATTTCTTCAAGCGGATTTGAGCCGCCGATTTTTCTTGCATTTATGCTGTCGCCTTCGCTCACGTAATATTCAAAAACAACCGGCGCGTACTGATTTTTTGAGGCTGCAACGCTCACACACCACAAGTTTTGCCCGGCTTTTTTTATGCTTGAAACGCTCGCCGTTTCTGAAAGCGAAATGTCGGTCGGAAGAAAATATTCTGTAAGCGAGCTTGCGAATCTATCTCCTGTGCGCAAGGTGAACCTTTCCGCCGACAAGAACTGAAAAAGCACGGCGAATACAAAAAATGCAAAAAGTTTTTTCATGAAAGTTTTCCTTATAGAATTTTGTTGGTATTTTTTTGAAGCAAATTTTCCTATAAATCTTATGATTTTGAATTTTTGTTGTCTATAACGCGGAATTTTTCTATCTAGCCTGAATTTCGAGCTCCAATTAAAATTTACAAAAAAACGCAAAGCCTTATTTGTCCTGACGGCAAGAAAATTTAAAGGATTGCCATGAAATGAGCGTTTTTTGCTCTTTGGCTATCAAGCATAATCTTTATCCACGCTCAGCATTTTGTTGATGTACGCTCAGCAAAATCTTTATCTACGCTCAATATTTTGCTATTGTACGGTCAGCATAATCTTTTTGCACGAAAGGGAAAATCAACAAAAGGAGATTATCATCCGCAAGGCTCCGAGCCTTCCGGGTAACGTTGGAAAACAATTTTCAGCTTGAATGACATAAGGCTGGAAGTACCCGCCATTTTTTTCTATAGCATAGTCGCTTGCATGCTAAGCTCCGGCCTGGCCTTCTATCAAAACTTCTTCAGCCCCGGCTTATTTAAAACTCGAAATTCGGGCTATCTAGTGTATTTTTCATCAAGCGCATTCACAACATTGTAGACAACATCTAAGTCGCTTTGGGAAAAACGGCGAAGCTTAGTTTCTATTTCCTTGACTTGCGGATTTTCGGCGGAATCGTTTGCTAAAGGCGGAAAATCCAAAAGATACTCAAGGCTCACTCCGAGATAGTGCGCGGTTTTTAATGCCGTGTCTGCGGCTGGAATGCTGTTTCGTTTTATTCCAAAACTGATGTTTGTAACATCGAATCCGATTTCAGAAGCAAGTTCTTTTCTGCTTTTCCCAAGATAATCAAGCTCTTCATCAACTTTCTTCCAAAAATTCATATCTGCAAGATATGACAAAACTCATTTTTTAACTTGTAAAAAAAGAGATTTGTTATATAATCAATAATATAAAATGACAATTCTCATTTTATATGTGAGAAAAGTCATTTTTGATAAATTTCACTGCAAGAGGTGTTTGTATGGATTTTTTTGGTTTTGCGTCTGATGTTTTAAAGAGTTACTCAATTGACGATTTAAAAAAGAAGAACGTTCGTTTCAATGCTGTTAGTACAATCAATGATATTTTGTGTTACATCGCAGACAATCATATTCAGCCAGATAGCAACGAAGGGCAGCATATCACAATTGACTTAAATGCTGCCATAAGTGATTTCAACAAGGATTTTGAAAAACGCGGTGTTAAACCAAATCTTTCATTGAACTGGGAATTGTCTGACTAAAATTTAAGTTGATTAAGAGGAAAATTGATATGGAAAATTCTACAGAAAAACAGTCATTGCTTGGAAAAATCAACAGTTTGGTTAATAAGCTGCCATTTAATAAATTTTTAGGAAAGATTCCTTTATTGAAAAAAGTTTCGAAATATGCAAATTGGGCATTTTGTGTTGCTGTTTTGTTCATTTTATTAGCCTGTCTATTTGGAGGTGCATCTGAAAATGTCACTGAAAATCCTTTGGTAGGCACTTGGAGACATTATTATAACGGCAGTGATTCGGAGGCATTCTATGATGATGACGGAATTGCAAGTGACTATTATACATTTTACTCTGATGGAAGCTATGAACATTTTGATGTTTCAAGAACTTCCACGAGAAATAGCGATAAAAAATTTTTAAATAACGGTGGTGTTGCTTCTCTTGTTCTAGATTATAAAACAACAGGTGGTACTTACGAGTTTGATGGAAAAACTTTAGTTTTGGAACCTGATTATGGAAAAACAAAGGAGTATGAAATCGAAACAATAAAAGAGGGAAGAAAAATAGCGCTGGGAAAAGCAAAATGGATTTATACGATTTATATGGAACATTAAAGGATAAAAGTGTATGAAGACAAATAAAAAAGGAAAAATAATTCAGTTTGTGCTTTTTGCGATAGCTGGATTTTTTACTGCTGTGAGTTGCAAGAAAAAATCTTTAGAATCAGAACACTATGTTGTTGGCGAAGATTTTGATGAGGCTGCATTTGTTGCAGGAGAAATGGACGGAAATAATTTTGATTTACCAGATTATGATTATTACAAGGATTAACAGAGGCGAAATTTTAATCCTATGCAAGTAATAATAGGTACTCTAGATATTTTTTAACAAAGTTTAATTAGCTTTGTTTATATAGCGGTGATGTGGCATTAATTACATCACCGCTATATTCAGCTGCTAAGCCATTTTGTTTGTGAGAAAACTCATTATTATATTTGATTTATAGTTACCTTTTTTTACATTCTATGATTTCAATTTTTTGTTGTCTATAAAGATTTTTCCCCGGAAAATCTCGTTTTATCCCTTGCGTTTCTGTTGACAGTAACGTTTTGTAGTTGTATTGTTTCTTTATACAGTAACAAATGCGTTAGGGCGTGCAGCCACGCGTCAGCGGCCACTGGACTGAGCGGAGCGAGGGAAGCGGCTGGAGCGAAAAGCGGAATGGCGAAAGGCCCGACAGCGGCGGAAGTTTTTCTTCCTGCTTTTCCGACGCTGGAACGCTTGAAAAAAATTATATTTTTTTTCAACGATAAACTTCTGTTCACCTAAAGGTAAACAGAAGTTTATCTCTTTTTGCTTTGTTGTTGCACATGCGGCGGCGAAAAGAATTTTATCTTTTTGCTTTTTTTAACGGACGATTTTACAAAAATAGAATTGGAGAAAAATATGGCAGAACTTGATTCAGTTTATAAATGCATTTCAAGCGAGCGTTACACGCCTTATTCTTTGGCACGGAAAATCGGGGCGGTTGCGATTTTGGAGTCGGCGAGCTTTGCGAAGGGACGCGAGCGTTATTCGATTCTGATGGCTGAGGAGGCTTTCAAGATTATTCAGGACGATGACGGAGTCGCTTTTATGATTGACGGAAAGCGTGTTCCTTTTTTGGCGACGGAGGATTCTCTTGACGCGCTCGGGCGGAAAAAGCCAGCCGATATTCTTGACGCTCTTTTGTACGTTGCCGGGCAGCACAAGAATTTTGAGAATTCGGCTGACATTCCGGTTCCGGCTTCGGGAATGGGATATTTGAGCTATGAATTTGCGCGCCGTTGCGACAATATCCGCTTTTTTGAGCAGGAGGACGAGCTTGGAGTTCCTGAAAGCCTTTTTATCGCGGGGCATATCTACATCGTTTTTGACCATTTTACTGAGACAATGCATATTTTCGGCTTCAACTACAACGAGCATAAAATCGACATAAACGCGGCGGTTGAAAAAATGGTGAAGAGAATCAATGATATGGATTTTTCATACGTTGAGAACGACATCGGGAAATTCGAATACAGGATTCTGACGGACTTGGAAAAGTCAAAGCGCAAGTACACGCAGAAAGTTGTGGAGCTTAAGAAGCATATTGTTGACGGAGACATAATTCAGGCGGTTCCGAGCCGGCGTGTTCAGATTGAATGCAAGGCGACTGCTCTTCAGGTTTACGGAAAGCTCCGCAAGGTGAATCCGTCGCCTTATATGTTCTATCTTGACTTCGGGGATTTCCAGCTGACCGGGGCTTCGCCTGAGAGCCTTGTGCGCGTGCGTGACGGAAAAGCGTCTATTCATCCGATTGCGGGAACGATTCACCGCGGAAAGAACGAAGCCGAAGATGAAGAATTGAGCAAAACTCTGCGCGAGAATCCGAAAGAGCGGGCCGAGCATCTTATGCTTGTTGACTTGGCGAGAAACGACTTGGGGCGCGTATGCAAGAGCGGAAGCGTTACAGTTCCGCAGTATATGGAGTGCGAGCGTTACAGCCACGTGATTCATCTTGTGTCGAACACGGAAGGCCTTGTTAAGGACGGAGTGAAGCCGATTCAGGTTTTGCGCGCGTCTTTCCCGGCTGGAACGGTTTCTGGCGCGCCTAAAATCAGCGCGATGCAGATTCTGAGCGGCCTAGAAAAGACAAAGCGCAGGTTTTATGCGGGCGCGGTCGGCTATATCCAGAACAACGGAGATTTGGATTTCTGCATCACAATCCGCTCCGCGCTTTGCAAGAACGGCGTTTTCAGTCTGCAGGCAGGCGGCGGAATCGTTTACGACTCGACCCCTGAGCGCGAGTTCACCGAAACTCAGGAAAAGCTTGGCGCGCTGATTGCGACTCTCACTGAATAGAAAAAAGGCGGAATCCTGTTATCGGGATTCCGCCTTTTCTGTTTGAGTTATATTTTATTTTTTTCTGCCGGTTACAGCGGCGTTAGCCTTGTCTATTTCCGCGCCGCATTTTAGGGCGAATTCTTTATAGCCGCCAGATAAAGCGACAGCTGAAAGATATGGAACAAGCCTTGTGTTCAAGACTTCAAGAAGCGGCTTTTTCA
>CAKUTI010000020.1 GCA_934691925.1 uncultured Treponema sp.
GAGGTAACAATATGGCTTTTGATATTACTAAAGTACGTAATATCGGTATCAGTGCCCACATTGACTCAGGCAAAACGACAACTTCAGAACGCATCTTGTTCTACTGCAACAAGATTCACGCCATTCACGAAGTTCGTGGTAAAGACGGTGTAGGTGCTGTAATGGACAACATGGAACTGGAACGCGAGCGCGGTATTACAATCCAGTCTGCAGCAACTCAGGTACAGTGGAAAGACACAACAATCAACTTGATCGATACTCCAGGACACGTAGACTTTACAGTAGAAGTTGAGCGTTCACTCCGCGTTCTTGACGGAGCAATCATGATTCTTTGCGCTGTTGCAGGTGTTCAGTCTCAGTCTATCACTGTTGACCGCCAGCTTAAACGCTATCATGTACCTCGCATCGCTTTCGTAAATAAATGCGACCGCCAGGGAGCAAACCCAATCCGTGTATGCGGACAGCTCCGCGACAAGCTCGGCTTGAATGCTCACATGGTTGAGCTTCCAATCGGTCTTGAAGACAAACTTGAAGGCGTTGTTGACCTTGTTGGAATGAAAGCAATTTACTTCGACGGCGACAACGGAGAAATCTTGCGCAATGCTGAAATTCCAGCTCACTTGAAAGATGACGCAGCTAAATATCATCAGGAATTGATTGAGGAAGCTGCAAACTTCGATGACGCTTTGATGGAGAAAGTTCTTGACGGACAGGAGCCAACAGAAGAAGAACTCATTGCTGCAATCCGCAAGGGAACTCTTGCTGAGCAGTTCGTTGGAGTATTCTGCGGTTCTGCACATGTAAACAAAGGTATTCAGCCTCTTCTCGACGGCGTTCTTCGCTATCTCCCAGATCCAACAGAAGTTCACAACTACGCTCTCGACCTCGACAAAAACGAAGAGCAAGTTGAGCTTTTCAACGTTCCTGACAAGCCAGCTGTTGCACTCGCATTCAAGCTTGATGACGGTCAGTTCGGTCAGTTGACATATATCCGCATCTATCAGGGAAGAATCCCAAAAGGATGCGAGCTTACGAACACAAGAACAGGAAAACGATTCAAGGTTGGCCGTCTTGTCCGCATGAATTCTGCTGCAATGGAAGATATTCAGGTTGGAGAACCAGGCGATATTTGTGCTTTGTTCGGTATCGACTGTGCTTCTGGAGACACATTCTGCGCAGACGGAATTAACGTTGCAATGACATCAATGTTCGTTCCAAAGCCAGTTATTTCCCAGGCTATCAAGCCAAAAGACAAGTCTATGGCTGCTAACTTTGCAAAAGCTCTTAACCGCTTTACAAAGGAAGACCCGACTTTCCAGACAGAGCTTGATCCAGAGTCTAACGAGACAATCATCAAGGGAATGGGCGAGCTTCACCTTGCAGTATACGTTGAGCGTATGAAGCGCGAATACAAATGCGAAGTTGAAGTAACGCCTCCAAAGGTAGCTTACCGCGAGTCAATCACTGTTCCGGCTACATTCAACTACACACACAAGAAACAGACTGGTGGTTCTGGTCAGTACGGACGTGTTGCAGGAATCATGGAGCCATTGGCAGACAAAGATTACGAGTTTGTAGACGCAATCAAGGGAGGAGCAATCCCTAACGAATACATTCCATCGTGCGACAAAGGTTTCAAACGTGCTATGGAAAAAGGTTCTCTTATCGGAGCGCCTGTTGTTGGCGTTAAGATGACAATCAACGATGGTCAGTACCACCCAGTTGACTCTTCTGATATTGCATTCCAGACAGCTGCAATCGGAGCATTCCGCGAAGCTTATGAGAAAGCAAAGCCAGTTATCCTCGAGCCAATCATGAAAGTTTCTATTGAAGGACCAACAGAGTTCCAGGGAAATATGTTCGGTCTTATCAACCAGAGACGCGGTGTTATTCTTGAAACAACTGATGAGAACAACCAGTCAACAGTAAACGCTGAAGTTCCGCTTTCAGAAATGTTCGGATTCTCAACAATTCTCCGTTCTTCAACACAGGGAAAAGCAGAATTCACAATGGAATTCTTGAAATACGGACGAGTTCCAAACAATGTTGCTGACGAGCTCATCAAGAAACATCAAGAAGAAAAGAAAGCTGGAAATAACTAAGGAGGAGCACAATGGAAAAGAAAGATCTTTTTGACAAAAGCCCAGTTCGTCTTTTTGACGCTGTTGCTGACGGCGGACTTAAAGCTGGAGAACTCGGACTCGTAACTGCTAAAAAAGGCTTGGGAAAGACCTCTGTCCTCGTTCAGTTTGGAATGGACACTCTTCTTCAGGACAAGCAGCTTATCCACGTTTCATTCGATGTTCACTCTTCAAATGTTATTTCTTGGTACGACAGCATTTTCGCTGAAATCGCAAAGAAAAAGAACGTTGGAAATGCAACAGAATTGAAAAACGCTGTTGTTTCAAAACGCACAATCCTAAACTTCTCTCTCGACAATTTCTCTCTTGAGAAAGTTGTAAGCACATTGAACGCTTTGAAAGCAGGCGGAATCGCAGTTGCAGGCGTTGTAATGGACGGAATCGATTTCTCTAAAGTTTCAGAAGCTGATGTAAAAGCCGTTGCAGACTACGCAAAAAAAGAAAACGTTGTTCTTTGGGCTTCTTCTGATTCAGTTCCAGCAAACCTTGAAAACAATTTTTCTATCATCGTAAATCTTTCACAGACTTCCGATGCAGTTGTAGTTGACATTGCAAAGCTCAACGAAAAGAAAAATATTTCAACAGGTCTGAAACTTGATTCAAAGACTTTGCTGATTACAAACAAATAAATCATTCGGCTGTTGGTTAACTCTAGCAGCTGACAAATTGTTTTCAAAAACACTCGAAGCGGGGAAACTCACCTCGGGTGTTTTTTGTTTTAAATGATTGTCTAGCTTTATAAAAAACTGAGGGAAAGTTCAAAAAACGCAAAATTAGCGAAAATATCGTGAAAAATTTTAAAAACGGAAAATAGCGGGTTCAGAAAATCTTAAACTGCCACCACAAAATCTGAAAACAAAAAATCTTCTTTCTCGCAGAAGGATGGCAAATTTTAAAACAAAAAAAAATCCCTGACTTCTTCAATAAGGGCGAAAAGAAAAAGCAGATGACGGGAGTCGAACCCGCGCGCCAACCTTGGGAAGGTCGTATACTACCGTTATATTACATCTGCAAAAATTAGAAAGACCCGCAAATTTTCATTGCGAATCAAAATCAATGGAATTATTTTACATAAAACCGCTCCAAAAAATCAATATCATTTGAAGCGGCTTTTTATAGTTCCGAAAAACTACGAAAACAAAATCAAAAAGAGCGGAAATCAAATCAAAATGAAATCCGTTCTTTCTAATTCAAAATCCCATAAATCGAAAAACCTACTTGTTTCCCGGAATTACAACTGTATTCCAATGGTTCGGGTCTTCCAAAAGTCCGTACTGGCGGCCTTTCAAAAGTTTCTGGAGTTTGAATGCAACAGTTCCCTCTTTTGTTCCGTCTTTGAATTCAGTTCTCTTTCCGTTCAAATCTGTAAGAGATGTCATCGGGCTGATTCCAGCGGCAGTTCCTGTAACGAAGAATTCAACAGCCTTTTTCTCGACTTCTTTCACGCTGATTTTTCTTTCTTCAACCTTGATTCCGCTCTCTTTTGCAAGCGCGATAACAGATTTTCTTGTGATTCCTGGCAAAATCGTGTCACCAAGCTCAGGAGTTACGAGAGTTCCGTCTTTCAAAACGAAGAAGCAGTTGCAGCTTGAGCCTTCCTGAAAATATTTATGCTCAACAGCGTCAAGATAAACACACTCAACAAAGCCTTTTTCCTCAGCCTCATGTTTTGCCAAAGCTGAAATCACGTAGTTTGAAGCGCACTTGATGTATCCTGTTCCATGCGGAGTAGCTCTGATTCTGTCTGTGATTACTGCGCCTTCCAAGCCTTTCTTAAAATAAGCTGAAACTGTTGTAGCGCAAATCACGACATATGGCTGTTTTGCGCAGCCAACGCCAATTGCGCCTTCAGAATTCATAAATGGACGCATATAAATTGAATCTGCGTCTGCATAGTTTGTTTTTTCCCAGTCTGGATTGTACTTTGGAACGTAGCCCAAAGCCGCATTGCGTTTTACAAACTCAACAGAAGCCGCAACATACTGCTCAACCGGGAAAGCAGGACAGTAAAGTCCTTTCATTGAATTGTTGAAACGTTTTCCGTTCTCGTCAGGTCTAAAAATTGCAACGCCGCCGTCTTTTGTCGGGAATCCTTTCATTCCCTCAAAACAGCTGTAAGCGTACTGTGAAGTGTACGATACAGTCGGGATTCCCATCTGATTTCGCTTGTCAAGAACAGCCTTGCGGTCAGCTTCGCTCATCGCCATAAGCTCATCATAAGTAACTTTGTCGCTTTCAAGCCATTCCTCGTCCCATTTTGTAGTTTCTGGATTGTATCGAGCGATATAAGTAATTGGATAAAGATTTAATGCAAATGCCATTTTTAATCCTCCGGCAAAAAACTTTTTGACTTCTATAGGCTTCTATATAAAAGAGCGTTTTGGAAATCTAAATTAAATAATATCACTTTGATAAAAACCTAGCAATAAATCACTTTTTAAAGAAAAAAATGCTGAAGAAATTGTATTTCAGAGAAAAAATCGAAAATTGATGCAAGAAATTCTCGATTAGAATCAAAACGATTTTTGAGAAAAATTAAGATTATAATTTTTCATTTTCAGAAGTATAATCAAAAAAGAGGATAAAAATGATTTTTCTGATAATTTTATTTTCGCTTTGTGCGCTTAGCGCGTTTTTTGTGTCGACAACAGGCGAGAAAAATTCCAAGAATCAAGATAAAAAGCAAAATTTTTACGGTTCGGATTATCTTCAAGATGATTTTGAGCAAGATTCAAGGCGAGATTTTGAAAAAAGCTATGACGATTATTATATGCAAGTTTACGATTGTGCGGCGGCTGGCGACAAAGATGCAATTGAAGAAATGAAAGACGAATTCGGAGACGACTGGGAAAGCGAATTTTAGCGGGAAAATACGGAAAAACGCTGAATAAAAGCCACGTTAAAAAATTCACAAAAAGGCTGAACTTTTGCAAGCAACGAAAGCGGCACGAATAAAATGACTTGCCAAATAAAACGAACAGAACAAAAAAGCGAGTTTTCGGGTGCTATTTCACAAATTCTTTTTTAATCCTATAATGATAGAAATTTTTTTGGACTGACGGCATTTTTCGCCAATGACATTTAAAATAATTTTTATAAGGAAAAAAATATGAAATTAACTTGTGGAATCGTTGGACTTCCAAATGTTGGAAAATCAACAATTTTTTCGGCTTTGACAAAATCTCCAGCTCCGGCTGAGAATTATCCTTTCTGCACTATTGACCCGAACGTTGGCGTTGTGGAGCTTCCTGACGAGCGTCTCGACTTTATGGCAGGAATTTTCCAGCCAAAGAAAAAAGTTTACGCGACTGTAGATTTTGTTGACATTGCAGGCTTGATTAAAGGCGCGTCAAAAGGCGAAGGACTTGGAAACCAGTTTTTGGCTAATATTCGCGAAACTTCTGTAATCGCACACGTTGTGCGTTGCTTTGACAATCCAGACATCCAGCACGTGCGCGAAGATGCGAAAACAGACGCTCCGATTGACCCGGAAAGCGATATTTTGACAATTAACTACGAGCTTTGCCAGGCAGACATCGACACAATCACAAAGCGCGAGGACAAAGTCACAAGGCAAATCCGCTCACTTGGAAAAGAAGAAGCAAAAAAATTCGAGCATTACAGAACCGCAGTTGACAAAATTCTTCCGCTTTTGCAGGACGGAAAATGCGCACGTCAGGCAGAGCTTACCGATGAGGAAAAAATTGCAATCTACGACCTTCATCTTTTGACGATTAAACCGCAGCTTTTCGTTTGCAACATCGACGAGGACACAATTGCGTCTGGAACGAACAAATATGTTGAGGCAGTCAAAAAAATTGCGGCAGAGGAAAAATCAGAAACAGTTGTAATCTGCGGAAAATTCGAGTCAGACTTGGCGGACATCACAGATCCGAACGACAGAAAAGAATTTATGGACAGCGTCGGTCTTAAAGAATCAGGACTTACAGTTTTGGCCCGCGCGGCTTATCATCTTATGGGTCTTAGAACTTTCTTTACAGGCGGACCAGACGAGTGCCGAGCTTGGACAATCCACAACGGAGACAAAGCTCCGCAGGCGGCAGGCGTTATCCATACGGATTTTGAAAAAGGATTTATCAAGGCGGAAGTTTATTCGATTGGCGACTTGAAAAAATACGGCTCGGAAGCTGAAATCAAGGCGGCAGGAAAATACCGACAGGAAGGAAAAGAGTACGTTGTTCAAGACGGCGACTGCATTTTCTTCAAATTCAATGTGACAAAATAAAAACTGCTGTTAAAAACAGTATCGCCATGCCGAATTCATTTCGGCAGCGATTCTAAAAAATTGCAAAGAACATAAAAAAAGCGGGCGTATGACGGCTCGCTTTTTTTATTGCCTAAACTTGGTCGAACAACAGAAAATTATTTTACCGAACGCTAAATTAAAAACTAAAAATCACAAGTCGAGCGTTCCGATTACAGTTTCGTCATCGTTGCTTAGCTGATTTTTCTTTGAATAATTCGAAACTGGCGAATCTGAATAAATTTCTTCATCATTAGAATCTGGATTTTTTTGCTTTTTGCCGAAGAATCCAGATTTTTTCTTTTTAGATTCGTTTTCAGCAGAATTTTCAGGATTTTCATTCTTCTTTTTTGTTCTTGAAGATTTTGGAGCGACAAGAAAGCCGAACATCGAGCCGCAAAGTCCGCCTGCAACGTGCGCCATCGTTGAAACTCCGTGAATCTTCGGCGCGTTCACAAATTCTCTTCCGAAAAAAAGCGCGACAACAAAAATAAACGAAAGCGGAATCACATTTTTTTCGATTTTCGTGATTGAGGCGAGAACAATCATCATAAAGACAATTCCGCTCGCGCCGCAAAGCGGAGTCGGAATCAGGCAGGCATTTATCACGCCAGTTACGAGCGCAGTCACCAAAATCATCAGCAAAAGCATTTTTGAGCCGTAACGCTCCTCAAGAAGCGGCCCTAAAAGCAAAATAAAAGAAAGATTTCCGATAAGATGATTCCAGCCCGTGTGTCCAAGCACGTGAACAAAAAGCCTGATGTAATGAGCGGCATTTGAAGGATTGAAGCCGCCTTCGGCTTTCGGGCAGGCAGGAGCAGAAAGAAAAGCAGGCGTAAAATTGCCTTTCAAAAGAAAATGGTCAATCAAAAAAATCACCGTGCAGATTATCGCAAAAGTCAAAGTTACAGGCGCGTTGTAAACAATTCGGAATTTTATTTTTTTCTTCATATTGATTTAATATCGGCGGAAATTATGGTAAAGTTGACGGACTGTTTGGAGACTCAACTATGGATATTTTAAAATGGATTGTTTTGGGAATCGCGGTCTTGATGTATGTTCTCGTGATTGCGATTCAAGAAAAAAAAGTCTGGTTCACAAGTCTTGCGGCTGTTTTTTGCGTTGTTCTTGGAATCGCTTTTCCGGGAATTATTTTTCCAGCTGAATCTGCGGAAATTCCATCAAGACTGTTTGCCGTCACGAATGCGTTTTCGTCGCTGATTAACTGGAACGTTCTGATGATTTACGTTGGCGCAATGACAATCGCATCGCTTTTCTTGTACTCGAAGATTCCGACTAAAATTGCGGATTTTTTGATTTCAATCGCGCCCTCAACTGGAGTTGCAATCGTTCTGATTTTGGCGATGACAGGAATCATCTCGATTTTCGTGGAAAATGTTGCGACGGTTCTCGTTATGGCTCCGATTGCGCTCGCTCTCTGCAAAAAGCTAAAAATGAATCCGACAATGTTCATGGTCGGGCTTGCGGTCATGTCGAATCTTGAAGGAACTGCAACTTTGGTTGGAGACCCGCCGAGCATGATTTTTGCGGCTGCGGCAGGCTACAATTTCAACGACTTTTTTGTTCATCAGGGAAAACTTTCGATTTTCTTTATCGTTCAGACAGGACTTTTGACAGGCTGCATTTTTTTCTATTGCATTTTTGCAAAATTCAAGGAAAAAGCGAGCGTTTCAGGAGAGCCTGTGATTTCGGCTTTTCCGGGAATTTTAATGCTCCTTATGATTTTCGGACTTGCCGCCCTTTCGTTCGCGTCTCCTCTCTTGGAAAAAATTCTTCCGCAATTTCTGATGTCTTTTTCGTCAGGACTTTTCGTTGTGATTTTGGCCGCGTCAGGAATTTTCTGGTACGTTTTCTCGCAGAAAAAAAACGGCTCGGAAACTTGGACTTTGATAAAAGAACTCGACTGGGAAACAATTTTCTTTTTGATTGGAATTTTCGTCGTGGTTGGAGCGATTGCAGGAGTCGGGCTTCTCGATGACTTTGCTCATTTTCTCGTGAAATTCTGCGGCGGAAGCAAATTCTTGGGATTTTTTATAATTCTTCTTGTGTCTGTGATTATTTCAGGATTTGTTGACAACGTTCCGTACATTATGGTTATGTTGCCGGTTGCCCAGGAAATGGCGCGCGGATTTGGAATGAACGGCGAGCTTTTTATGTTCGCGCTTCTAGTCGGCTCTTGCCTCGGCGGAAACCTTACTCCGTTTGGAGCGAGCGCGAATGTCGTCGCAATGGGAATTGTTAAAAAGGAAGGACATCCGATGAGTTTTGGAAAATGGCTGAAACTCGGCGGAACTTTCACAGTTTTGACAACTTTCGCTTCGGCTCTCGTTTTGTGGATGATTTGGAGCTAAGTCAAAAAAATTGCCGCACTTTTTAAATGCGGCAAAATCAAAATCTTTTTTATCTAGTGTCATTCTGAACTTTTTTTGATAGATTCTGAAATAAATTCAGAATAACAAGACTTTTTAAAAGCTACCACAAGCTTTTCGTGATTTTTTCAAACTTTCAATTTCATTTCAAACATCAAGCGAGAAAATCGCTCCTGCCTGTGGCTGCGCTCCCGCAAGTCCGTAACCTGTCGCCTGCGCAACCTGAACATTTGTCTGAATCTGCGTCTGCGTGTTCTGAATCAGCGCGTCAAGCTGCTTGTCATCAATCTGTTCGGTCTTAACATCGAGCTTCGGCTTTCCTTTCATCGTAATCAGCTGGTTCAAAAGAGAGTTGAGAATCTGAATCTTGCTGATTGAAACGCCACCCTGGTTCGGCTTTGCAGCAACTCCAGCAACGTGGTCAAAATGAGAATAGATTAAATTTTGCGGCTTAACCGGAACATAAAGCTTCGAGCTTCCGCCCGTGATAATTCCGCTGTAGCTGTAAGCATTTAATGTAACTGCACCCATAATCCCAACCTCTAATCTGATTATCGGAAATTGGGAAAAGAAATTTAGAATTTTTTAATTAAACTGCTTGCGCCAGCTTGACAAAAGCTCTTCCATCGTTTTTGGCTGAACAGCTGAGTCAGTTTTTGTGGAATCAGAAAGATAAGGAAGAACAACGCGCTCTTTCAAACTTTTCCAGCGTTCAGGAAGCGGCTCAGGATACAAAATCGCGTTCTCGTCAGGAAGATTTCCAAGAAGATTTTTATAATACGAAGGCAGAATACGCTCGTTCACAGATTTTAAAGACGAAAATCCGTTGCAAATTCCAAAAGTCGTAATGTCAAGATGCATATTCCGGCTGCGTTCAAGGAGATTTTTCTGCGTGTTCTCGTTGAAAAGCCAGATTATAAAGTCAAACGCATTTTTTGTGTTCGATGATTTTCTGTAAACGCCAATCATCACAATGTCGTCTTCAATACGGACTTTTCCTTCGTTTGAAAGCCACTTAAAGTCAATTCCTGAAATCTGCTCCTGTGGCAAGCTGAAAAATTTGTCGCTTGTAGTGTAGGCAAAAAGGCATTTCCCAGACAAAACCTGCTTTTGAACCGGCATATAAAGATATTTGAACGAAAAATCCTGTTCAGCAGAAGTGCTTGTGTTTTTTTCGGAAGTCCAGTTTTTAAGAGATTCAACGCTTTGCGCCAGTTTTTCTTGATTCCAGATAATCGCGTTTCCTTTTTCTTCTATGTCCGCGCCACAGCTTTTCACAAATTCATAAAGAAATTCCTGATTCCAAGACGGAGCGAATCCCATTTTCGTGTAAATTCCGCTGGAATTTTTCTCGTTGAAAACAACCGAAGTCTCCTCGAGCTTTGAAAATTCAAGAGCTCCGCTTTCAGAAACGAGCGGAGACTTTGCCTCGTCAAAAATTACAGCAGGAAGATTGAAGCTCAAAGGAAGAAGATATTGGTTCCCGTCAGATTTTCCAAAATCGAGAAGTGGAGAATAAACAAGCGAAGTGTCAACCTGAGAACGCCCCAAAATTGATTCAAGCGGAGCGAAATTCTTTTTGATTCTGGAATTTTTCAGAAGTGGGCCGATTAAGATGTCGGGCTTTTTTTCATCGCTCGCAGGCGGAAGCGAAGCCGCAAGATTTTCCTTATAAACGACAATCGCTTTTGCCTTGTCCTGCGCAGCATTGAAATATTCAGCGTAAGAAACGATTTCCGCCCTGTCCGTCCAAATCACAATCGTTTTCCGCAAAGAACACGAAATCAAAAAACTTGGGAACAAGGCGAGTAAAAATATTTTTTTCAGAAATTTGCAGATTCTCAATTCTTAAAAGTTTCCGCAACTTCATAAATTGCGCTGTAGACAGTTTCAATTTTGTCAACATCAACAGAACTGAACGCGACGCGCAAAGTTTTTGAATCGATCGAGATTGTTCCGATTGCTTTTGTCTCCAAAATTTTCTTTCTAAGAACTTCCGCATCAACGCCTTTTACATTGAAGCTCATAAAATATCCGGAATTGAAAGGCAAAGCCTCGAGGACTGAAGATTTGTGCGACGCAACAAATTTTCTGACAGTTTTGTAGCGTTCTTCAAGAACATCTCTGAAAGCTTTTTTCTCTTCCTCGATTTTCGGGTCGGCGAGAGCCTTCAAGACAAGCGACTGAGACGGAGTTGAAGAACATGAAACTGACGAGCGGATAAGTCCCATCAATTTTTTGACAAGCGCGTCATACTGCTCGTCTGTCATTCCTTTTCCGCCGAACGTCAAAAATCCTGTTCTGAATCCCCAGGCGAAATCTTCTTTTGTAGGTCCGTCGATTTTTACGGCAAGAACATTTTCGTGAATGTCAGCAAGCTCTGCAAAAAGCGACTGAGGATAAATATCATCTTCGTAATTCAAGCCAAAATAAGCGTCGTCGTCCCAAACGAGAACTTTCGCGCCAGACTCCGCAATTTCTTTTACAGCCTGAGCAATTTCAGCAGCTTCTTTTTTTGTCGGAGAATATCCGCTAGGATTCTGAGGAAAGTTCAAGAGAACGCGGACAGAACCGTTTTCATCAGCTTCTTTTTTGAGAGCGGCTTTGAAAGATTCAATATCGAATCCGCCGTTTTTGAACATATTGAAATAATGAAGATCTGCTCCGCGGCGTGTCTCAACGATGAGAGAATAATTGTCCCAAGAAGGATCAGCAACCAAAAGCGGATGCTTTTCATCAATAAACAAGTCAGCAAGATATGAAATTCCAGCCGTCAAACCAGGAACAACAACAGGAGTTGAAACGTTCTTTCCATTAAGAGATGGATTTTTCGCAAAGATTTTCTCTTTCCAAAGCGCGCGCAAGTCAGGATTTCCGGCAGTCGGAGCGTAAGAGACAAGCTCGCCGGCAGTCAAATCCGGGGCAAATTTATGAACAGCCTCGAGAATTGCTGGCTTTCCGCCGATTAAAGTTGTTCCGATTGTCGCATTTGCGGTTTTTCCGTAAATTTTCGCTTCTCCGCCCTGAGAAATAATTCCGCGCGGGAAGAAAATTCTTGTTCCTAAATCTGAAAGAAGGCTTCCGGCAGTCGTTCCGGCAAGCGTATTATTCAATTCTTGTGCTAATGGGTTCAACATGATAAATTAATGTATCGTTTTTAAATATGCAGTGTCAATCAATAAAAAGCATGAAAAATGTATAAATATGCAAATTTTTTGCATAAATAATCAGGAAAAGCAATGTCGGAAAATCAGAAATTTGAAGAATGTAAAAAAATAATCGAAGATTGCAAAAAAGAAATTTCCAAAAGAATCGTCGGGCAAGAACAAGTAATCGACGGGATTTTAACTGCGGTTATCTGCGGCGGACACGTTCTTCTTGAAGGCGTTCCAGGACTTGCAAAAACTTTGGCGGTAAAAACTCTCGCGGAAATCTCGAATCTTGATTTTAAGAGGATTCAGTTCACGCCGGATTTGCTTCCAGCGGACATCATCGGAACGCTGATTTATGAGCAGAACAACGCGAAATTTTCAGTGCGGAAAGGCCCGATTTTTACAAACGTTGTCTTGGCAGACGAAATAAACCGCTCGCCTGCAAAAGTCCAGTCCGCGCTGCTCGAGGCGATGGCGGAGCATCAGGTTACGATTGGCGAGGAAACTTACAAACTGCCTGAGCCTTTTTTAGTTCTTGCGACTCAGAATCCGATTGACCAGGAAGGAACTTACAATCTTCCTGAAGCCGAGCTTGACCGTTTTCTATTGAAAGTTACGGTAAACTACCCCGCTCCGCAGGAAGAAGTCCAGATTGTGAAGACGGCAGGAAAAGCGAGCGAAGTTTCGGTTTCAAAAATACTAAATCAGGAAAAAATTTCAGAATTCCGCTCGCTTTTAAATGAAGTCGCGTGCGATGACAAGCTCGTTGAATACATCGTCTCGATTGTTTCCGCGACGCGGCCGGTTCAAGACAAAAAAACAGGCGGAAGGCTTTCAACAAGAGTTTCTTCAGTGCGGAAAGACGACATTGCAAAATACATTTCGTTTGGAGCGTCTCCGAGAGCTGGAATCGCGCTTTTACAGTGCGCAAAAGTTCAGGCGATGTTCAACGGACGCTCATTCGTGCTGCCAGAAGATATAAAAGCCGTCGCGCCTAGCGTTTTGAGGCACAGGCTAGTTCTTTCGTACGAGGCTGCGGCTGACGAAATCACAAGCGACGACATAATCTCGAAAATTTTGAATTTGATGCCGCTTCCGTAATCAGGGCGTTGCGGGATTACGGTTCAGGCGCAGCCTTCACCGAGACTCACTAAAAACGCTTCTCAAGCGTTTTTCGGCTATGCCGACGTTCCCTACCCGACAGAGTGGGTAGCGCAAAAGCCAACAAAGTGGAGAGAATAGCCTCTGCTTGCAGATGGCGATTCGCGTAACGACTTGACTTTGGAGCGAGGGAGAGACTTCTCCTTTTTAAAATTATGCTTGAAAAAAATAGATTTGCAAAAAGAGCGTCTCTTCTTCGGATTTCGGCTTTGACGCTGGCGGAAAATCTCAAAAACGGAGGCTTCAAATCGGTTTTTCGCGGTCAGGGAATTGAATTCAGCGACGTGCGCGACTATCTTCCCGGCGACAACGTGCGTTCAATCGACTGGAACGTTACGGCGAGAATGGGGCGGCCGTTCATCAAGCAATACGAGGAAGACCGCGAACTGAACGTTTTTCTGATTGTTGACTGCTCAGAATCGATGAAATCAGGCTCGGGCGGAAATTCGCGGCTTTTTCAGGCTTCGGAGACTGCGGCTTTAATTTTGCTTGCGGCGGAAAAAAATTCCGGGGCGGTCGGCGCAGTTTTTTTTGACGGAGAAATCAGATTTTCGTGTCCGCCAAAGCCAGGCTCAAAAAATGCGATGATGATTCTTTCAAAGTTCGACAAAATCGAAAGCGAAAACGAAGATGAAAACGCAAACGGCTCTGCGCTTGCGAACGCGATTGCAGGAGCTTCAAAAATCTTAAAAAAACGCTCGCTGATTTTTATAATTTCGGATTTCCGCGCGACAAAATGGGAAAAAAACTTTGCACAACTTGCGGAAAAAAACGATGTTGTCGCAGTGAAAATCACGGATCCGTCGGACTTGGAGCTTCCAGAAGCCGGCACGATGACTTTTTTTGACCCGGAAACAAAAAAACGCGCAATTTTTCCGACTTCATCAAAAAAATTCAAGCAGGCTTGGCTTGAAGACAACCGAAAACGCACCGAAAAGTGGAAGAATTTTTGCGAAAAGCACGGAGCGGATTCTGTTTTGATTTCGACAAACGAAGACAGCGCGCTCGCCTTGACAAAATTTTTCGCTCAAAAATCGATGGCGGGCAAAAACGGAGCGGAATTTTGAAAAATCTTAAAAATTTACCGAAAATTGCTTTTGCCTCGGCTTTTCTCGCCTTTTTTTCAAGCGCGGCCGCCGAAAATATGCAGATTGTTTTTCCAAAAAACGCGAACATCGGAGACACGATCGAGATAAAATATGTTTTTCATTCAAGCGAGAATTTTGCGGACGATTTTTTTTCTGATAAAAATAGAAAAAATTTTTCAAAAGACGAGAATTCTGAAAACGACAAAAACTCGAAAAACGAAAACACACCGAGCAGCGAAAACTTAGATTCAAAAAATGGGCAAAATGAAAACGCGAAAAACTTTGTTTCAAATTCGAAATCCTTGAAAATAGAGCTTCGCGCCGACTCAGAATTTTTCAAATCTCATGAAAACGATTTTGCGGTAAAGGAAATTTTTCTTGAAAAAACGAATTCCGACTACACGCTTTCGCTAAAAGTCGTTCCATGGAAAACTGGCTACCTGATAATTCCGCCGTTCGACTTGCTTTCGCTGCTTCACGAGGCAAAAAATTCCCAAACCAAAAAAAAATCGCGCAATTTTATGATAACTTTGAAGCCGATTCCGATAAATTCGCTCGCTGAAAAAAACGCGGTTTCAGACTTTCGGCCGCAGGCAGCCCCGAAAACGCTTCCGGGAACATTGATTTTTCTTGCGGTCAGAATCGGAATTTACATTTTTCTGATTTTTGCGGCGATTTTCGCAATCTTGAAAATTCCGGCGACGGCAAAAATCATCGGGAATTTCGCTTATCTTTTCTCGCTCAGAAAAAATTCACGGAAAACGGCAAAAAAGCTTAAAAATCTTTTGTCGTCATCTGAAAAAATCAAACATGACAAGGATTTTGCGCAGAATCTTCAAAACATTTTGCGCGACTTTCTTAAAAAAAGATTCTCAAGGAATTTTTCTTCGGTTTCAACAAACGCGATTTATCAGGAATTTGAGAATTTGCTCGGCGGAGAGCTCTCAGAATTTCAGGACGCGGCGGTTGAAAATCTGATTGAAGTTTTTTTCCGAACGGATTTCATAAGATATTCGCCAAATGCGGCTTTTCAAGACGGAGAACGCGAAAAAATCATCTTAAAATCGCTTGAAATGCTGAGTCTTTTTGACACAAACGAGAATGAAATTGAAACTGAGAAAAATAAAAACGAAAAATGCGGCTCAAAAAATTCAAAAAGAGGAAATGAACTATGATTTTTGAAAATCCGGCGGCATTTCTTTTGCTTTTTGCAATTTCACTTTTCTACATTTTGCGGCATTACAAAATTTTCACGAAACCGTCGTTTCCGCTCACTTTTTCAGACTGGAACGGAAAATCATTTATATGGAAAGGAAAAGCGATTCCGTTCTTCAAATTTTTGTCGCGATTTTTTGTCTGGCTCGCATTCGCTTCTTTTGTGACTGCGCTCGCAAGCCCGGTAATCCGTCAAAAAGAAAAAATCTACACAAGCAGAGGAACAGACATTCTTTTTGTTTTGGACACAAGCCCTTCGATGGCGGCAAAAGACATTTCAGTTGCAAACGGAACTTTAACGAGATTTGAAGCCGCAAAAGCCGGAATCAGAACGCTGGTAAACGCAGAAAGCGGCGCGAACTACGGACTAGTTGCAATGGCAAGCGAAGCCGCGGCTGTAATTCCGCCGACAAGCAACCACAATCTTTTTTTGGAACGGCTCGAAAGCCTTAAAATCGGCGCGCTTGGCGAAAGCACCGCACTGGGAACTGGAATCTGCACGGCGGTTTATCATCTCGTAACAAGCAAAGCCCCGAAAAAATGCGTTGTCTTAATCACAGACGGCGAAAACAATGCAGGCTCGGTTCACCCAGAAACGGCGGCAATTCTCGCGGCGGAAAACGGAATCACGCTTTATACTTTCGGAATCGGCACAAAAGGAACAGTTCCGATCGAATATTCAGACCCGAGCGGAAATTTTCATTCAGGATTTTATGAATCCGACTTTGACACGAGACCGCTTGAAGAAATCGCTTCGGCGGCAGACGGGAAATATTTCGGAATTGAGACGACTGCCTCGCTCGCCTCATCTTTGTCTGAAACCGCAAGAAAAGAAAACACGGCGCAGACTTTTCATTACAAAACCGTGGACACAGACTGCTACAGAAGTTTTCTGGTTCTCGCATTTTTGCTTTTTATCGCCGCGTGGGTTTCAAAGCGCGTGATTTTAAAGGAGCTTGTCTGATGATTTCGATTCAACGTCCGCAGGTTATTCTTGCAATTTTTCTTTTAATTCCAGCGATTTTCTTCATAAATTTTCACTTCAAGAAACTTTCACGCGTCGTTTTCGGATTTTACGAGAAAGACCAGAAATCAAAAAATTTCAAAAATATAAAAAAACGGCTTTTTCTGAGAACTTTTTTCAGAAGCCTTTCGTGGATTTGCGCAATTCTCGCGTTTGCAGGCATAAGCTGGGGAAACAAGAAAATTCCGGTTCAGAAAAACGGAAGCACTGTCTGTTTTGTCTTTGACATTTCGTGGTCGATGATGGCGACGGACTGTCCAGAAAAACTCACACGCCTTGACGCGGAAAAACTTTACGCCGCAAACTTGGTCGCGCTTCTTCCGGGAAGCTCTTTTTCGGCGGTTCTTTCAAAAGGCGACGGATTCACGGCGATTCCAGAAACGGAAGACACTTCGGCAATTTTGTCGCTTATAAGCAACTTAAATCCGAATCTCGTAAGCACGCCGGGAAGCTCCATCGGAAAAGGAATTTTGTCCGCGCTCCGCTCCCTTTCTCTAAATTCCGCGAAACTAAATTACATTTTTGTTTTCACAGACGGAGACGAAACCGACAATTCATTGCAGAACGCGCTTGAAGAAGCCGGAAAAAACGGAATTCCAGTCACAATGATTGGATTTGGAAGCGAAAACGAGACTGAAATTTTGACAGGAGACCGAAAAACAAAGGCGAAAACCGCTCTCCGCGCAGAAAAAATGAAAAAACTTGCAGAATCTGCCGGAAAAAGATTTTTTTCATCAAAGAAAAATTCTGAAAACGGACTTATTCATTACGTTTCCGCAGCGCAAAACGGAAGCGCGAATTTTCTTATAAATCAGATAAAAACTCGCGGCACGCCTGAAAATCAGGAAAACGGCGAAATTTTCACTTACGAGACAGTTTCTGTAAAACGCCACTCGCTTTTTATTCTTCTCGCGCTCATCTTTTTGATGCTTTCGTTCATCACGGAGGAACTGACTTTTTCAAATCTTCCAAAGAAAAAATCAAAACCGAAAATCAAAAAAACGGCTTCGGCAATCTCGATTGTTTATTGTCTTGCATTTTTGACTTCGTGCGGAGCAAATTCTAAAAATCAAAAGGAAATATTGAAAGGCTCGTGGAATTTTTATCAGGAAAATTACAGAACGGCGACGGCGCAGTTTCTGAACGAGACGATAAAAACGAAAGACGACTCGATGGCTCACCAGTACGCGCTTTTCGGTCTTGCGGCAACTTATCTTGCAGTTGACGAACACAACGCGGCTTTAGATAGAACAAGCCAAATTCTGATGGGAACGGCGGCAGTTCCAAAAGAGCTTGAAAGCGCGGTTTTTTACAACGCGGGAATAATTTTCGCGCGAAAAAACGACTTTATGACAGCAAGCGAATATTTCAAAAAAGCGATTTTAAGCGACCCGAATTATCTTGACGCAAAAATAAATCTGGAGCTTTGCAGCCGTCATCTTGAAGAGCAAAAAGCGGCCCAGGCGGAAAGCGAAATGCAGAAAGTTTCAGAAATCAAAGACAATTCATCGCAAATGCAAAACGAAATTTTCAATATAATCAGAGAAAACGAGAACAAACAATGGAAAAAAATGGAATCTCAGCCGGAAGAAAACGGCATTTTGGACTATTAAAAATTTTTTCGGCGGTTTTCACGCTGATTTTTCTAAATCTTCCGATTTTTTCAAAAACTCTTTCGCAGCAGGAAATCAAAAATCTTGTTGTAAAGGCAGATTCAGAAATTTTTTTTACGGCGCAGGAAAACGGCTACACGATTCTGATTCCTGGGATTGAAAGCTCACTTGTTCAAAACGACCTCGCGATTTTGCCGGCTGGAGTCAAGCTTGTCTCGTCAAAGAAAGAAGATTTTTTTGATGACGACGGAGACAGAGGAACGAGGATTCAGTTCTGGTTCACTTTTACGGACGTCGGAATCGCAAAGCTTCCGCCTTTAATCGCAAAAATCCAGAATCGCACTTATTATCTTCCGTTTGAGGAAGTTCAAATCTACGAAAATCCGAATCTGATTTCGCCTCTTCTTTCTATTGAATTTGAGGACAAGTCGAAACTTTCAAAAGACAAAAAAAGCGGAAATCTGATTTACAATTCGGAGGCCGGAGAAAAAATCAATTACCGCGTAAACATTCAATATTTTCTTCAAATCATAAACTATTCGTGGAATCTTCCAAAAGACTCAATTTTTTTGGAGACAAAGCGATACGAGATTGCGGAAAAAAACAACTCGCGCGCCTCGCTAAGCAAGGAATTCACGCCGCAGAAATTTCCTGTCGCTGAATTTTCTTGGCAGCCGTTAAAAGAAGGCGACTACGAGCTTCCAAAAGTTTTTATAGAAGCGGTTTCGTACAACGGCTCGCGCAAGCAGCTTGCTCCGCCGTCGGTTTTTGTCCGCGTGGCAAAAAGGAAATCGAATGAAAAAAATCCTGAGAATCCGATTTCAAGTCTGAAAAAAAATTTTGACTCGGCTTACAAGTCGGCTTTTGCAAAGTCTCCGCAAGATATGGATTCAATTTCCGCAAAAAGATATACTCCAACGTCTGAAGACTGCAAAAAGCTCGCCGAGCTTCGCTCAAAAGAACGGAAAAGCCTGTTTTCAGGCGCGGCGGCAGAAAAACGGCGCGAATTTGAGTTTTCAATTGGAATTGTTTCAGGCGAAAACGAAGCGAAAAATCCTTTTTCAAAATTTTTCGGCGGAAAATTTGCAATCTTCAAAGGCGGAAAAATCAGTCCTGTTCCAGAGGAAAAAACGGCTGAAAAAAACGGATTTTCGGTTCCGGCAGGCCAGCGCGTAAAAATATCAGAAAAGGCAGGCGGCTGGATTTTTATTGAAAACAAAGATTTTTCAGGCTGGGCAAAGGAAGATTCAGTTTTCATAATAAAATAATTCAAAATCAAAAAAGAGGCATTTTTATGAATTTCGGTTATATTTTAAATCAGTGGGACGAGGTTCAGCGTTCTGAAAATCAAAAAAACAGGCTGAAGGCAAAGCAGCCGGTTGTCTCGCACAAAATGCCAAACGCCCCGACTCCAGAAGAAAAAGAAGCAAGGCGAATCGCAAAGCTGAAAGCGCAGGGAAAATTTCAAGATGACTTTTACGAAAGGCAAATGAAAGCAGACTCGGAAAAGCGCGTCAATCCGATGGAAGCGTGGCTTAGAATTTACGGTGTTACCGACAAAGACAAGGAAGCTCAAGAATATCAGGAACGCGCAAAAATGGAAAGCCGGGAATATCTGCGCACAATGCGCCCGGAAGCTAGAATCGACTTGCACGGGCTTACGCGCGACGAGGCTTGGGCAAAGCTCACTTCTTTTGTGAACACTTGCGTCAGCCGCGGAATGAAAAAAATCCTGATTGTCCACGGAAAAGGCAATCACAGCCACGGTTCAGACCCAGTTTTAGGTCCAATGGTCAGAACTTTTATCGAGCAGAACCAGAATTTAGGCACAAGCGGCCATCCAGACCACAATCAGGGCGGAAACGGCGCGACTTGGGTCATCATAAAATAAAAGATTTGGAATTTCGGGCATTTTCAGAAGATTTTCAAGGCAAAAATAACAATTATTTAACTTGTAACTTGCCCCTGAATTGATTATTTTTTTTACAAGAGGAAGTTAATTTGGAAGATTTATACAAAGTTCTTGGCGTTGAAAAAACTGCCACTCAAGATGAAATAAAATCAGCTTACAGAAAACTCGCAATGAAATATCATCCTGACAGAAATCCGGGAGACAAAGCCGCAGAAGAAAAATTCAAAAGCATAACAGCGGCATACGATGTTCTCGGAGACGAGACAAAACGCCGCCAATATGATGATTACGGATTCGGCGCGTCAAATACTTACGAGCAAGGATACGCAAACGCAAATCCTTACGGTCAGCAATACGGCTGGAACGGCGGAACTTGGGGACAGGAAACTCAGGACGACTTCGGCGACGCGTTTGACCAATGGTTCAGATACACAAGGCAAAACAGCCAAAATTCACAAAGCGGCAATTTTAGAACTTACACTTACACGGCAAAATCCGAGCCGCAAACACGAGCATCCCTTCTATTTCAGTTTTTGCTTAAAATTTTGGTCGCTTTTCTCGGAATTTCTTTCCTGCGATATTCGTTCCTCATAATTCCGTTCGGGCCAATTTTGTGCTTCTATGCGATTTACGCAGGAATTACAGGCGCGATAAAATCCATGACAAGTTTCTTAAGTTTCAAGAAAAGCTAGAACGCATAAAAAAACGCCGGAAACTTCATAAAATCTCCGGCGTTTTCTTTTTATAAATTCGAAAATTTTCTTTGAATTATCTTTCGCGGAAAATAATTCTTCCTCTGTTCAAATCATATGGCGAAAGCGCAACTTTAACGGTGTCGCCTGGTACGATTCTGATAAAATGTTTCCGCATTTTTCCTGACAAATGCGCCATAATCATATGTCCGCCATTTTTAAGCTCTACGCGGAACATTGTGTTAGGCAAGGCTTCCTTTACAATGCCTTCAACCTCAATCGCTTCTTCTTTAGCCACGATTCCTCCAAGAATTTAACAAAAAAATCCAAAATAAAAAAGTTGTCTTTTAAGGATTTTATCTATATTATTATCTAATTCAACAAAAATTTGTCAACATGGGAGACTAAAACTATGGATCAAGCGTTTATCGAAAAAATGAAAAAGGAACTTGAAGAGGAAAAAGCGAATCTTTTGAAATCTCTTTCAGACCAGAACGATGACTATAAAAAACTGATGGAAGGAGGAGACCACGGAGACGAAGTCGATGTCGCTTCTGACGTAATCGACGGAAGGATGCTTGAATCTCTCGGCGTTCAGGCTCAGAACAAGCTTACTTCAATCAACAACGCGCTCAAAAGAATCGAGCAGGGAACTTACGGAAAATGCCTAAAATGCCATCAGGAAATTCCGCAGGAACGCCTTGAAACTCTGCCGGAGACAGTTCTTTGCATAAAATGCAAGGCCGAACAGGAGCGCGCAAATCGCTAAAAAAAATCTGCCGCGCCGTTTTTCAAAAAATCGGCGCGGCAGAATTCATCGAAATTTTTGATTAAATGATAAAATCTTTCAAATTTGTCTGAATTTTATTCTAAATCTTGAAAAAGCCGGTGCCGGGAACAACAATTTCCGAGTAGCCGGCTTTTTTTGCGCAGGACAAAGCCAAGTCGAATCCAAAATCAATGTTTTCCGCCGCGTGAGAATCAGAGCTTAAAGTTACGGGAACGTTTTCCTCGCAGAGTAAACTCAAAAAATATTCAGACGGATAAGGCTTTGTCGTCCAGCCGCGTGACATTGCACCGGTGTTTATTTCCGCGATGACTCCGGCTTTTGAAATCGCCTTTGCAAGCGTTTTAAGCTCGCGCTTGTACCATTCCGCGTTCTCATCAAAAAAATTGTGCTTCTCGTTGAATTTTCTGATTAAATCCGCGTGCCCGATAATCGTAAAATCGCCTTTTTCAAGCATTTCACGCTCCGCCGCAAAATAATCGCCGACAAGAAGTTTTTCATCGCCTTTGTAATATTTTTTCAACGCTAAAAAAAGTTTTTCTGGCGTGTCGTCAACCGCAAAAATTCCGTCTTTCTGAAAAATAAAATGAACCGAGCCAATCAAAAAGTCCGGACGAAATTCCTTGTAAGAGTCAAAACACGGAAAAGTGATTCCAGGAATGTAGTCCGCCTCAAAACCAAGCCGAATTTCAATCTGATTCTTGTATTTTTCCTTTAGATTCTTGATTTCTTCGCAATATTTCGGAAAATCCGCCACAAGCATATTGCACTCAGTCCAGAAAGGATAAAGCGAATGGCTTGAAAATCCCAAAATTTTGAATCCTTTTTTTATTGCCGCAAGAACATTTTCTTCCAGCGTGTTTTTTCCGTCGCAAAAAGTGGAATGAGTGTGGAGATTCGCCTTTGTGAACGGAATTTCCCGCAACTCCCGCAAATTTTCTAGTTTTTCCATAATTTATTTTCATCCTGATGAAGAGTCGCAATCTGCTTGACCGCAGCAGTCTGCATTACCATTTTCCATTTTTCGATTATGTTTTTGAGCATTTCACTTTTGAACGGCTTCACGAGAATGTCGTTGATTCCGATTTTCATATATTCCTCAAAATCGTTCGGGTCGTTGTTCGCGGTGCAGGCAACAATTATTCCGCCGTAGCCGGAATTCCGCAAGTCAACAGTCGCTTCGATTCCGCTTTTTTTCGGCATATAAATGTCCATAAAAACCATATCGATTTCAGGATGATTTTTGATTTGCCCGACTGCCTCGTTTCCGTCTTCCGCAAGAAAAATCTGCGCGCCGAACTTTTTCATAAAAGATTCCATCAGCTTCCGGTTGAGAGGATGGTCTTCCGCAATCAGGATTTTTAGGTCGCCTGCAATTTCAGAACCGTCTTTACGCTCCAAAAACTGCTCGGCAAGATTCGGCTTTGCGCCCTCGGGAGAATAAAGTTTTTCAAGCTTTTCTCCGTCAGAAAGCTCGCCTGCAAGCGTGTTTATGAGCATTTCGCGCTTAACAGGCTTGTAAATGTAGCCTTTGAACCAGTCAAGAGCCGTCATTTTTGCCTCCGCTCCCATCTGCCCTTCTGGAACAAGAAGATAAAGCGACGCGGAATCTTTTAGCTCGTCAATTCCGTTGATTTCAAATGCGAGATGCCAGCCGTCAAGCTCAGGCATAATCATATCGATAAAGACGATTTTAAAAGGATTTTTCTCCTCAACAGCGGATTTTAGAATTCCGACAGCATTTTTTGAATCAAGACAAATTTCAATTTTCTTGAAGCCCGCGCTCTGTAGTTTTTTTTGAAGGCTTTTCGCGGCAAGCTCATTGTCGTCAACAATCAGAACTTTGTAGCCGTCAGGATTTTTCTGGAATTTAAAATCTCCCGATTTTTCGATTGCGACAGAAAGAGGAAGAGAAACCTTGAAAACTGTTCCGCCGTCGGGATTGTCAAAAACAGCGATTTTTCCGTTCATTTTTGCGGCAAGGCTTTTGCAGATTGAAAGCCCCAAGCCAGTTCCGCCGTAAATTCTGTAAGTTGAAATGTCTGCCTGAAAATAATCAGTGAAAAGCTTCTTTTTTTTGTCTTCTGAAATTCCGATTCCAGTGTCGGCAACCTGAAAAATTATTCCGTCTTTTTTATTATATTCCAAGCTGACTTTTATGTAGCCTTTCTCGGTGAATTTAACCGCGTTGCTAACGATGTTCAGCATAATCTGCCGGACGCGCATTGAATCTCCCGAAACCATCGCCGGAACGTCCAAGTCAATGTCGGTAAAAATCTCAACGCCTTTGTTGAACGCGCGCAAGCTCACCGAATCCACGATATGCTCAGCCATATATCTGATGTCAAAAGGAATAGACTCAAATTTGAATTCGTTTGACTGGAGCTTTGCAATGTCGAGAATGTTGTTGGCAAGGCTCAAAAGCCCTTCCGCGCTGAACTGAATCTGCCGCACATATTCCGCCTGCTCCTTGTCGAGGTTCGTTCCCTGAATAAGCTCGGAGGCTGCGATTATCGTCTGGATTGGAGTTCTGATTTCGTGGAGCGTGTTCGCAAGATAGCGGTTCGCTTCCTGAATATTGCTGCTATTTGGCATTTAAGATTTCCACAACTTTCTGAAAAACGACTTCCGGCTTTTGCGGCTTTAAAATGTAGCTTTTCGCGCCAAGACGCAAAGTCTGCATTATGTATTCTTTTTGCGTTATCTGCGAATAGACAATCACGTCGAGCGAGATATTTTTATCGAGAAGAGTCTTTAAAATCTGGAAGCCGTTAATTCCCGGAAGATAAATTTCCATAATCGCAATGTCATAGCTTTTCTGAGAAAGCGACTGCACAAACTGAGTTCCGTTCTGAAAAACAGAAATTTCATTTGAAATGCTTTGAAGAACATTCAAAAGCGACTGGCAAACAGCCGGGTCAGAATCAACAACCGCAATTTTCGCGCTCATTTTTTTCTTTTCTTTTTCAGATTCGCTGTCGGCTGAAAAACGCATTTCAATTGTGCTTGAAGACTCGTCTTTTTCAGGAACGAGAAGCGTGTCGGCAATCACGTCCTGCGCGCCAGTAGTCACGTTCCCTTCAACAAGAGAATTCAGCACATTTGAAAGATTTTCCACAACCTCAATTCCGTTAAGCTCGGTGTGTCCTTCAATAAATTCCTTTGTGATTGAGTCAAGCGACAAGACTTTTATGTTTTTTTTCAGAATTCGGTTGTCCGAAGTTACAGTTTCAAAAAGATATTCAAGATTGTAGCCGTCAACAAAACTCAGGCTAAGCGAAGTGAGCATCAAGATGATTGTCGGCATTGCAAGATGATTCTTCTCGATGATGTCTGAAAGCCGGTATTTGAGCATCGCAATTTTCTCGTGATTCAGACCGAGCGCAATCTCAATGAAAATTACATTTTTGCTAAGATGAATGTCGAGAATGCAAGGCGTGTCATCAACCGCAAAAGGCATGCGCAAAACACGCCCGATTGACTCAAAAAAGATGTCAAATTTTATCGGCTTCGCAAAATATTTTATCACACCATACTGAGCCAGCTCCGCAACTTCGCCTTTTTCAAGAACCGGGCCGCACATTATAATCGGAATTTTCTTGCCGTTCACATCGTTTTTCTTTTTTGAAAGAAATTCGTAAACGTCCTCAACGCTTTTTTCAACATTTAAAATTATTAAATCCGGAAGAATTGAAAACATTCGTGTAGCTGCGTCTCGCTGGCTGTCGGCAGACTCAACAGCAACTTTTTCCGCAGAAAGCTTTTCTGTAAGAAATTCACGCAACATCACAGGCGCATCAATAATCAAAACATTTTTCATTTTTAAACTCCCTTAATTTTACTATCGGCTAAAATTAAATGGAAATTCAATTATAAATCCAAAATCTCCAAATTTTATATCATATTCAAAATAATTTATAAGAACAAAAATTTTGCCGTAATTCTGAACAAGACACGTCATTCTGAGCCTTTTTCAGAATCTGCAAACAAAAAGTGATTTTCGCGTCATTCTGAACTCGAGAACATTTGTTCTCGTTTTGATTCAGAATCTGCGATTTTCAAAACAGATGCTGAAATAAATTCAGCATGACTTAAAACCGTAATTCCGAACTCAAGGCGAGAAAAAAACTGCTCGATTCCAGAATCCATAAACAAAAAAACTAAAAACGCGCGACAATTTCAACAAAGAGATTTTTGTGATAAAATCCAAAATAACGAGGTTGATATGAAAACTGTTGTATTTTTAGCTCCAGGATTTGAGGAAATTGAGGCTTTGACCGTTGTGGATTATCTTCGCCGCGCAGGCGAGAACGTTATAACGGTTAGCGTTCCGACAGATGGAAACGGAAAATCGAATGCGGTTGTTACGGGAAGCCACAAAATTCCGGTTGTTGCCGACCGTTCCTTTCAGGATTTTACAAGCGAGCTTGGAGACTCAGTGCCGGATGCGGTTTATTTTCCGGGCGGAATGCCGGGAGCGTCAAATCTTGCGGCAAACCAGTTTTTGTTCAATCTCATAATAAAAATGGAGCGGAAAGGAAAGCTCGTTGCGGCGATTTGCGCAGCTCCGGCGGTTGTTCTTGCCCCGACAGGAATTCTTTCAAACAGAAGATGGACTTGCTATCCGGGAATGGAAGAAAATCTCGCCGAATACTGCGGAAGCGAAATCAAGGCGCAGGAACTCACTGAAAACAGCCATCATATTTCAAACGTTCCGTTCGTTCTCGACAACAACGTTCTGACAGGGCGAGGCCCGGGAACAGCCGAGCCGTTCGCAATGAAATTTGTGGAAATTTTAGCAGGCGAAGCGACTGCGGAAAAAATCCGAGAATCAAGCTGCCAGCGGTGAAATTCTCTGCAACTTTTTCTGAAGTATTGAGTTTTAATATTTATGAATGATAAACTAGCTGCCATGAAAAAAATCACAAAGAACATTGCTTCTATAATTATTGCATCTTCACTTGCTTTTTTTGCTTCCTGCGCTTCAACTCAAACCGAAATTCCAGCAGAACTTACGGCTCAGGAGCTGATTCAAAAAGGCCAAGACAGATTTGAGTCAAAAGATTATAAGAACGCTCTCAGATATTACAATGCGGTTACAGAAAGATACGCGGACTCGCTTCCAGTTTATGTTGAGGCAAGCTACGAAATCGGACATATTTACATGAAACAGAAAAAATACGAGCAGGCTTCGGCCGTTTTCAACGAGATTATCGACATTTACTCAAAGACAAGCCCGGGCGAAGCTCCTGGAGCATACGAAAAACTTTCTAAGCTCGAGCTTGCAAAGATCCCGCAGGCAAACGAAACAAAATAAATTTTTGATTTTTAGTTTCAGCGTCTACAATCCGTCTTTGTGGAAAATTTTCATAAAGACGGATTTTTTTATTCATTATTTCATAAAATCGAAAAAATCGGACGTTTTGCACAGAAAACGTTCCATTTCAAATTTATTTCAGAATCCATATTTTCACAGATGCTGAAATAACGAAAGCTCAATTGAAAGCTCGCGCTCCGCATAACGAATCTATTTTTTCCCAGCCGTCGCTGTTGTTTTGTCCGGCACTATAATCGCGTCAATTGTGATGCTTCTTTTTTGCGCCATTCCAGAAACAAGGTCTTTCGAGATTTTTCCAAAGCCTCGCGGACGCGGATGAGGCTCTGCGTCTCCAATCAGAATGATTTTTCTTTGGGCATCCTGCCGCCATTTGTAATAATACATCGACGCATAAAGAGCTTCGTAAACAGCCTCAGGAATGTCTCCGCCCTCTTTTCCGATGATTTTCACGCCCAAAAGATTTTTGCTGAACGAATCAAAATCATCTGTAAAATCAAAACGCTTCACCGGAAGATTCATATAATTGTAAGAATCTCCGTAATCGCGGTACAAAAGAAGCCCGAGCCGCAGCTCCCCGAACGACTTGATTTTCTCGCGCAAAGCCGGAAGCCAGACTGTTTTAAGCTGCTGCATATCGTCTTTCATCGAGCCGGTCGTGTCGATTGCAAAAACAACGTCAACTTTGTCTTTCGGAGAAATTTCATCAAGAGACTTCATAATGTCGTCTGGAAGCGATTTTGGACCTTTTGAAAAAATCATTTTTCCGCCGCCGAATTCCGAAATTTCCTTGAATTTTTCCGCGGCAACGGAATTGTATTCATCTGTCAAAACAACTTCTTTTTCATCATCAGAATCGAAATTTTCATCTTTTGGATTTTCTTTTTTTGATTCTTCTTTCACTTCCGGCGTTTTTGGAGCTTCCGAATCTTTTTTGACTTTTTGAATATTCGATTTTTTTTCGTTTTCAGGAGATTCAAGAACTTTCGGCTCTGAAACCGGCTCATTTTTTTGAATCTCGTTTTCGTTCGTTTTTTGCGCAGGCTCTTGCGTTTTTTCGCTTTCCAAAGCCGTTTTCGACTTCTGGACATTTTCCTTTACGACAGGCTTTCTAAAATCAAACATAAAAGGATTGTCCGCGTAATCGCCTGTGTAGTCGCCGTATTTTTTTTCAAACGCGCGGATATTTATAAAAGTTCCCTTGCCGATTTTTACAGTTCCGTTCCGAGTCCACGGATAGCCGTAAGCGAGCTGGCTCGGAATAAAAATGTGAAAAGCCGTTTCAAAAATCTCGTCTGCTTCTGGAGTCGAGTCAATCAGGCTGAATTTTGAATATTTTGAATCTAAGATTTTTCCGTTTAAATATCTTATCTCGTCACCATTTATCGTGTTGTATTCTTCCGCGCGGTAAGCGTAGCTGTCGGCCTTGCCTTCCGGGTCTTTTGTCGTTTCGGTGAGCATTACAGACTCAATCTCAGGCTTTTTTCTGATAAAAAGATGATAGCCGCCAAGCGAAGAATATTTGTCTGTCTTGTCCTGAACAATCCGAACGTCATCAGAAAGAATCAAAAGTCCTTTTTTTTGTTCAAAACGCTCTGAAATCTGAGGATTTTGAGAAAAAAGCGCGTTAAAACAAAAAAATGCGAAAAAAATAGAAACAAGATATTTTTTCATAACTTTAAAATCGGCTTAAAAATTTAAATTTATAAGTTAATTGATTTTACATCGAACTGTGATATAATTTTTAGGAAAAATTTAGAAAACTAAAATATAAAAATGGAACACAAAATGAGCAACGAGGATTTCACAACGGTAGACATCAGCGAATTTTTTGATAAGCCAGAACAAAGATCTAACGACGATTTTGACACTGGAATTATTGTGTTCACAGAAAAGCAGCTTTCTCTTGTGCAGGAGCTGCGCGCAAAACTCGAAGAAAACGACCCTGAGCATTTCGCTCTTCTGAACAAGCAGGTAAAACGATTAAAGGAACTAAACGCGGCAATTGCGAATTTTCCTTCGCTTCTCGAACGCTCAGACCTTACTGTAGGCTCAAGAACACCGCAGTCGCTGATTGAGTCGCTTATAAACAGCTCACGCGAGGGCGACACAATGCTTCAGCTGCCTTCAAAAGCGACTCTGGGAAAAGGTTTTTTAGTTTCAAAGCTTCACACTTTCGCATCTTTTGAAAAGCTCTCGAAACTTGCAAACTGCGACGCAAAGCTCACAAAAGACCTTCACACGGAAACTGTCTCGATGATGTTTCTTCTTCTCGCCGAGGATGTCTACATCAATCTGATTCACGACACGTCTCTAACGATGGATTCACGGCGGCAGCTCGCGCTTTCGCTGCTTCTTCTTTGGGAGCATCGCGCAGACCAAAACATTTCCGACATTTCGCCGGTTTTGCAGTCTGTATGGATGGCGCGGACAAGACTTGCTCCGGCTTTCGGCACAATGATGGGAACAAGCGAGCTTATAATGATTTCTTTCCAGCTTGACGAGCAATGGAGCGAATTCATCAAGACAAAACTTGGAACTCCAGATGTGAACATGGCGATGGAAGAATTTCTGTTCGGAATCTCCTACGAGCAAATCTCAAAATTGAAAAATATGCTTCGCGAGCGCGGAATTTCCGCAATCGGACGCGATGAAGTCTCCGCTTTTCTCGGAGAAAATGTCAAAACGAACATGAGCGAGGATTACCGCGATTTTTACCAGCAGTACACGCTCCGCCGCGACAACGCACGCGCAAGAAAACGCCTGAATATTCCAGGGCCGCAAAAAACGCTTGAAGACCACTTTATCAGCTTTGTAATGGAAAGAAACTGCAAAAAGCAGGAAAAAGACTTGGAAAAGGAGCTGGTTCTTTCATCAAAATCATCAGAATCTTAAATTTTATAAAATTCCCTCAATTTTTCCCGGCGTTTGACGATAGGCTCTTATTAGGATATTATTAAGGCTATGGGTATTGCTACAAGCCAACAGCTTACTAGATATTATGACCAGTATCGCGACACAGAAATCACTTTTACAAAAGATATTATCCGCGCGCTTGGACTTGATCCTCGGCAGATTTATATAAAGTGCAACGGCGGTCAATGGCCTTGTATTATAAATTCAACTTCTTTTCAGCTGGCAAGAATCATAGTCGGAACTAAAGGCGGAGCTTTTTCCGCGCTCGCAAAAGACAATCCAGCTGTGAACATCCGTTTTTGCTTTACAGAAATAGAAAATGAGACAATAACGTTCTTGGTTTCAGGCAAAGTCGCAAAAATTCAGCCTTATATGAATTCAAAAGAGCTTGTTGTCGTGACGATTCAGTTTACACAGCGGCCGCCGGACGACTTGATTGAAATTGTCGGAAGACTTCTGGAAGCAAACGCGAACGCAGTCAGAAGACGCGAAGAGCGGATTGTGATAAACGACGACAGCAAACGAAAACTCGACCTTGTGCGCGAGGAATGTATCGTTGTGATTCAGGGAGTTCCGCGCCATTGCGTTTTGCGCGATGTCTCATTTCTCGGAGCGAAAATCCTGCTTATCGGACTTTCACAGTTTCTTGCGAACAAAGAAGCGATTTTAAGGCTTGAATTCGATGAGCCTTCGGAAGTCTTGCAGATAAGAGGAACGATTGTCTCGGCAGACCTTATTCAAGGAAGGAAAGACATTTGCGCAGCGAGCATAAAATTCGATGAGTCGCAAGTTCCGCTTTCTTACAAGCTTCATCTGAACAATTATATTACTCAGGTCAGAAAAACACTGCTTTCAGCTTCTGACCAGATTGCGCAGCAAAGGGCGGCCCAGCAGGCGGCAATGGCAAAGGAAGCTAAGACGCAAGCCGCACAGAACCAGCAGCAATCTTCCGCGCCAGCGCAACAGCAATAAATCAAAAAGGAACAAAAATGAACCCTTCATCACCATTGGACTCGATATATTTTATAAATTTGCCGGATGGATTTAAGCTTTCGTCAGCGGCTCTTCAGATTGACCCGACAATTCCGCTTCCGGCGCAGAAAAAAGACAAAGACTCGCCAGGAACTTTCAACATGAAAGAAATCACAAGCGAGCAGATTCTTGCCGGGCTCGTTACGATTATGGCTTACGACCCGCACAACAAGGACATTCTTTATTACCGCTCGATTTTAAAGCAGGCGCGCCCGAATCTCAAAAAAGAAATGACAGAAGCCGCAATCTTAAAGGCGAAAAACGAGGACTGGGACTTGGCGGAAGAGCTTTTTCAGGCTTTGCGCGGATTCGACCCGGAAGATATGGTTACAGTCCTGAACACGGCGCTTTTCTTTGACCAGCGTGCAGATTCCTACAGACGCTCCGGCCTGATTGACGACGCAAACGCATACGACGAGGACGCTCTGAACTACTACAAAGAAGCGATGGACGCAGAGCCGCCGCTTCCTGACGCATTTTTCAACGCTGGATTTTATTATCTTAAAAAGCACAATTACGGAGATGCAAAAGACGCGTTTGAAACTTATCTTGCCCTCACCTGCGACATCAAAGACGAAGAGATGGGCGAGAACGGAATTTACAAGAAAAACCGCGCTCAGGAAATTTTGGACAACATTGCAAACAGAAATATGGAAGATGACCACTTTAAAGCCGCTTACGATTTCATCAACAACGGCGAAGAAGAAAAAGGTCTCGATGAAATCCGCCTGTTCATTGAAAAAAATCCAGCAGTTTGGAACGCGTGGTTTATGCTCGGCTGGGGACTTAGAAAACTCGGCAGATACGAAGACGCAAAAACAGCGTTCAACAAGACGCTAACTCTCGAAGGCGGACAGACAAGCGACACTTACAACGAGCTTGCAATCTGCATGCTTGAGACTGGCAATTTGGGCGAAGCGAAAAAGCTTCTTCAAAAAGCCCTTTCAAAAGACAGCGACAACACAAAAATAATCTCAAATCTTGGATATTTGGCGTTGAAAGAAGGAAATCCGGCAGAAGCCGCAAGCTATTTCCAGACGGTTCTTGAAATCGACCCGAGCGACAAAATCGCTGCGGCGGAACTAAAAAAACTCGATGTCTAAAGATTTTCAGAATCTAAGATTTCTAAAATCGAAATTGCATAAAAAACGGCGGTTAAAGTTTTTGACCGCCGTTTTTTTATTAAATCAGATTTCAATCTCAAAAATCCAGTCTCAGCAAATCGCCTTTCTTGACTCCGGCTTTTTCAAACCATCCCTGCGGAACTTCAAGCGCGTATCTCACGCTTACGGTGCTTACGATTGTCGCCTCTGAATACGGCGTCATGTCAAAAATGTCGCGGATTTTGCCTTTATAGTCGATATATGCGATTGAAAGCGGATGCGGCGTGTTTTTCATCCAGAAGCTCAAAATCTGGTCGTTCTCAAAAACAAACAGCATTCCGGTTCCGTCTGGAATATTTTTTCTGAACATAAATCCGCGGCTGCGCTCCTCCTCTTTTTCCGCAATTTCCGCTTTGACCTCAACAAAAGTTCCGTCAGATTTTTCAATAGTCAGATTTTTCACAGGAAGAGATTTCGCCGAGCATGAAGCCAAAATCAAAACTGAAAAAACAATCAAAAAAGAAGCGCGGGCAGAAAATCTCCGGAAAACGCCGCCCCGAAAATCAGCAAGAGGTCCATTCAAAAAAGAATTAAAACCGATTTTTCCCCGGAAAAGTTTATCAAAGCTCATTCAAAAAATCCTCCCGCGCCTTTTCACCGGCAGTCTCGCGAACATTCGACTTGTCGAGATTCTCACTGAAAGCCTTCGCGTCAACATATTTCAGCGTAAGCGGCCGCTCAAGGCTCATAATCACAAAATCGTCTTTCCAAGTTGACTTGTTCGGATTGATTTCGTCCGGATTTCCGTATTTTTCAATCAGTTTTGAGAGAATCGAGTAATGGTCTATTTTTGTCTCTTTGAGATTTATCGTGATTATGTAAAGTTTCTCGTTGTTAAACTGAAAATAGCAGCGGTCAAGAAAAGAAAACGGCTCGTAAGTTGCGTCCGTTTCAATCAAAGTCTGCCCATTCTGAGGAGACAAAGAAACATCGCGGTCACCTCGGTAGCCAAACTGATGGTCTTTTTTAAGCGCGTCTTTTAGCTCGTCAACGCTCATTCCAAGCTGGATTCTTGAAAAGCCGTTCGGAAGCGAAAAAGCGGGCAAAAACGAAACAAACAGCAAAAAAGCAAAAAGAAATTTTTTCATCTTTATAATAAATCGAAAAAAAGCCGCCCGGACTTTAACGGTTTTCGTTTTTCGTTGATTCTGAATCAACGATTCTGAATCAACGATTCTTAATCGGCGATTCAATGCAGAGAATTCAACGATTCAGCAAACGCATTTTCAGATGCCCGAGCTTGCATTTGCGGCGGCCGCCTTCGCGCCCTGCTTTCTGTAGAAAGCCGCCTGCTTCACAAGCTCCAGGCAGTCAGGAATAAAGATTTTTCCGCCGTGTAAGCTGAAAAGGCTCGAATTCTGGAACGCATAAATATATCTCATCTGCTCGTTCTTTTTCAGGCCGCACATCGTCGCAATGTCCTCAACCGTAAGATTCGTCTGATACTGAGTTCCTTTTCTGAACTCGATTTTCATTTTCTCGACTTGAAGAGCAAGCATATCTGTCATTTTTGCGACAGGATTTGAATTCAAAAGCGAATTTGCAAGCTGGCGGTGCATCGACCAAAGGCGGTCCGCAAGCATTGTGGTAAGGCGGGAAATCAGCTGAGGCTGAGTCGAAACCATCTGGTTGAAATTCGACTTGTTGATTGTCATAAGCCGGCAGTCGTCATTCGCGATTGCGGAAGCGGAGCGCGGCTTGTTTTCAAGCAAGGCCATCTCGCCGAACATATCGCCTTTTTTGAGCATCGCGAGCGTAACTTCCGTTCCGTCAACGATTTTTGAAATCTTTATCGAGCCTTCCTGAATTATGAACATATCGGCTCCGCTCTGGGACTCTGAAAAGACCATCGTTCCTTTAGGATAAACGCGGAGCAAGTCCTGATTCGACTCAAAATAAACGGCTTTTGTCGCCTGCTTCAGATTCCTGAACATTTTCAGCGCGCGCTCGGCTTTTTTCCCGGTCTTTACGGTCTTAACATACTGGTAGTAAGCGTAGCAGGCAATGTCGTACTGCTTCTGAAAATAATAATACTCGGCAACATTGAAAATCTGGTCCGGCTGGTCGATTGCGGAACGGTTCAAAGTCTGCTTCATCAAAATCTCGTTCAACATTCTCATTCTGTGCGCAAAAGTCCTGATGATTTTAAGCGCGACTGGCGTATTTTTTTCGATAAGCTCAGAATACTGGCCGCGCCGGACAGAAATGCAGACAACATCGGAAAGAGCCACGACAGTCTCAATCTGCGAGTGCAGCGACATGCTCGAAATTACGCCGACAAAGTCTCCTGGCCCTAAAATCTCCTGCGGAGTTCCCGGAATCTCATTCTGATGGATAATCTTGACGTGCCCGCTCTGAATGATAAAAAAACGGTCGGTGTC
Organism: uncultured Treponema sp.; assembly: GCA_934691925.1. Taxonomy (GTDB): domain Bacteria; phylum Spirochaetota; class Spirochaetia; order Treponematales; family Treponemataceae; genus Treponema_D. Next base: position 34,267 of record CAKUTI010000020.1, read on the forward strand.
CTCTTTTCCTTCAACGAGAATGTAAGTTCCTTTTCTGAAATTTGCAAATGATAATTGAAGCACTTTATTTTTCCCGGCGGCCGCCTTCCGCGCCGCAACTTAATTTATTTTAATGCAGATTCCTGAAAATGTCTTTAATTTGCAATTCACAATTCATAATGAACAATGCAGAATTTTTAGATGATGAAAATTGTTTTAATGATATTTCGAGCTTCGTCAAAATGACGATTGCCGTCCAAACACTTTGTCTCGATTCGTCATGATGACGAAAGCCGACCAAGCACTTTTTCTTGCTTCGTCATGGTGACGAAAGCCGTCCAAACACTTTTTCTCTATTCGTCATGATGACGATTGCCGTTCAAGCACTTTTTCTTGCTTCGTCATGGTGACGATTGCCGTCCAAACGCTTTTTCGAGCTTCGTCACGGTGACGATTGCTGTTCAAGCAATTTTTCTCGTTTCGTCAAAATGCGCTTTCACGCAAAAATAATTTCCGGCTTTAAAAGAACGCCTTTTTCCTCAAGAACTTTTTTTTGCACCGTCTCAACCAAAGCGCGAATATCCGACGACGTCGCCTTTCCGTCGGGATTTATTATAAAATTCGCGTGCCAAGGAGCAATCTGCGCGCCGCCAGCAGAAAAGCCTTTTAGTCCGCACTCGTCAATCAGCTTTCCGGCGACAATTCCCTTCTCAGGCTCATTCTTGAAAGCCGAACCCGCGCTCGCCGCCCTAAAATGCCCCATTGCCAACCGTTTTTGCCGCACATTTTCCGAAAGCCCGCCGTCAAAACCGTCTTTTACCTTGAATTCAGCCGAAAGAATTATTTTTTTCTCATTTTTATCA
>CAKUTI010000021.1 GCA_934691925.1 uncultured Treponema sp.
GACCAAATGATAAAGGCGGTTTTGATTTTGCCGAGGGAAAGCTTCCTAATAACACATTCAACAAGTCATACGGCTTCTCAGAAGATGAACTTTTAGATTTGGAAAACTATCTTAAAAACAACGCCTTTTTGATTTGGGAAATTGCCAAGGAAGCTGCATAAGCTATTATCTCAGCAGCTTCTCAACATTCTCAATCACCTACCTGTCCGCGCTGTTATATTTTTTAAGCATTTTCTGTCTTTTTCAAAATATTCAAGGCCTGCAAGACTGTACAGCGAATTGCCGTGTTCAAACAAAGGCGCAGGCTTTTCTATTTTATCAGTTCTATTATTCACCAGAAAGCAAAATTTCCATAATGCCTGTCTGTATTTTTTATTACCGCATCAAAAATAAGCATGTCATTAAACGGCTTTTCAAATAGCACAAAAATCATTTAGCTTAATTTTATACAGCTCTTTAGCTTAGTTCAATGAAGCAGAATTCAAACAGGCTAGAATCTGTTCCTCGCCCTAGAATATTCTCCTGACCGTGCATCAGAAAAATACTGAGCTTGCAAAAATATTCTCCTGACCGCGCATCAGGAAAATGCTAAGCGTGCAAAAACATTCTGCTGACTGCCAGATAATATTTTGCTGACCGTCGGAAAACATTTTACTGACCGTACATCAGGAAAATCCTGACCGCCGGAAAACATTCCGCTAAAGCGCACAGAAGTTTTTTTTCAGGCACGTAAACAAAAGATTTAGCAAAAATTATACTTTTGTTTAACTTTTTATGATATTTCTATTGACTATTCACCAAAAGTATAATATTTTTATATACGCAAGGTGAACAAACTGCTCCAGCCTTGCAAAGCGGGAGAGATTCAGATTCAAGCCATGCGAGGAAGGCATATATGGAAGCAAAAAATGAAAGTCTTTTTTCGAGGAGGGTCAAAGAACTGATGAAGGAGAACCGCTATTCACAGAAAAAGCTCTGTGAAATTTGCGGAATTACAGAGGCAGCGTTCAGCCGATACATGAACAGCGACCGCCTGCCAAGAACGGATGTGCTTGCAAACATTGCAAACACCCTCCACACAACAAGCGACTATCTTATTGGAAACGACAGCAGATACGGCTATGACCAGCTAAAAATCCTGCTTGCTTCAAGCAAGGACGACTTGAGCAAGAACCAGAAGATGGACTTGATGAAAATTCTTATGGACGAGTACAGCCGTTCGGAAGAATAAAAAACAGAAATAGCGGAGGCTTAATGGAAGAAGCAGAAAATTGCGCGGAACAGATTATTGGCAGCGGATTGGGCAAACCATTGCCAGACAAAAAAACACTCAATGCGGCCATGCAGGATGGAAAACCTTATGTGCTTCCATCGTGGAGAATGAACGAGATTATCCAGCTTGCAGCGGAAACATTGAGCGAGCAGGAATACTATAAAGACAACTTTGACTACAAGAAGATGATTCTGGAAATGGGCATCAAGCTCAAAAAGTATTCCTCATTTTCCCCTGAAAATCTTGAGAAGTTCACAGAAATCTCGTTAAGCCTCTGGAACGAGGGCGTGTGCCTTGTGTTTCCAGATGAGGAAACGGGAGAGCAAAACCGCATGATAGCCTACAACGACAAAAAAAGCTCTTCCGAGTGCATGCATATAATCTTTCATGAGCTTGCCCATATAATAATGAGGCACACACAGCAAAGCATAAACGGCGAAGTCGAGGCAACCTGCTTCGCGCTTGTAATGTCTGTTTTCGTCATGCTCGAGCAGAAATTCCATTTCGGCAAGAGGCTGGTAAAAACAGCCGGCAAGCCGCTTTTCATACAGGGATTAAAAGAGGCTTTTCAGCCAAAGGAGGTATCATGAAAAAAGAAGATGAATAAAAAAAAGCCTGTCAAAAAGCGCGCCAACGCTTGCTGAACAAGGCTTTCTACAGGCCGAGAGCCACAAAGTGATTCTCTTTTCCTTAACCGAATGGAAAGATTGTACCACACAATGGCTCTCCTTGTCAAAAATTATTTTTAGCATCCTGCCAAAAATAGCATTTATCGAAGATTCTGAAATCAAGTTCAGAATGACAATTTTTCATGGAGGGCATAGAAAAATGCTTAATATCAAGACAGTAAAAAACACGCTTGTCACAGACAAGGCAAAAGACGGCTTCTGCTTCAGAAGCTCGTGCTCACAGACTCTCAGCCAGAAAAAGCTTGCAGGAGAAATGGCTGACTGGAATTCCTCTTTCACAGAGGCGGACTATCTTGGAATGCTTTCTGTAATGGAGTCAATCGTCGAAAAATATCTTGCGAAAGGCTACAATGTGGAGCTTCCGTTCGGAATTCTGCGCGCGAACGCCACAGGAACCTGCGCAAACATTCAGGACGGCTTTACGCCCGGAACAGGAAACCACACTCTAGGATTTCTGTTCAATGCGAGCGAGAAGGCCGCCGCAAACATAAGGGCGAAGCTTGAATACAAGCAGCTTCCGCCGGACTTGACAGGCGAAGCCAAGCTCTACAGAGTAACGGTTCTGAACGACGACGCAAGCGAGAGCCCGAATCTTTCTGTAAAAGCCGGAAAAACGCTCCGTCTGCACGGAAGAAACCTTTCTTTTGACATTTCAGATGAAAACCAGGGAGTGTTCCTGGAAAACGAAAGCGGAGTTTTCAGGCTTTCTGTCTACAGCAGGCGCGGAACAAACGTTGTTGACGCACCTCTTCCCGAAAGCCTTGCTGCAGGAAGCTACAGCGTGAGCATCGCGACAAGGCCTGGAAGCACCTACTTCACAGCGAACATTGATTCTGTAGTGACTGTGGCGTAAAGGCTTTCCATAAACGGATAGCAGCCGCTTCTATTCCACGACTTCGGCCTGCTCAAAAAGCAGGTCGATTCTTTTTCCGTCACAAGTGAGCGAAGACGAAACTGTTATCTGCCCTTTTTTCTTGTTCACTCTTAAAATTCTGCCCTCAAGTCCTACAAGCGGCCCGAAAATCGCCTTTATCCGCTGACCTTCAAGGAATTTTATCTTTGAGATTCCCCATTCCTCGCCGTTGTGCATAAAAAGCTTCAGCTCGTCGAGCGCGCTTCCGCTTATTTTCTCAGGAGCCAAATTTTCAGGAAGAATCCGGCAAAAGCCGTCAACTTTCTTTAATATCGAGAAAATTTCCGCGTCGAGCCTTTCGGTCTCAAAAAAGACATATCCCGGAAAAAGCGGCGCAATAAAATATCCCCTTTTCGGCGTGTAGAGCTTCCGCTTGAAGAAGAAAAATTTCGAATCAGGTGATTTTTCCTTCAAGGCTTCAAGAGCTTTCTTCTTGAAAGACTCTTCCTCGCCTGTCATCACCATTATGCAGTAGTATTCCATAAAGCCTACTCTTTCAAAAAGTCGAGCAGGTTCACGCAGCCGCTTTTTTCAAGACGGGCTGTCTCGCTTTCGTCGCTTAGCTCGCCCACAATGCAAAGAGAATCCTCAAGAATGTTTTCAGAAGTCTCTTTTTCTTCAAATTCAAGCCCGGCAGTCTGGCAGGCGTAGGAAACAAGGAATTTTATGTAGCTTTTTCCGTACAAGACGACAGATTTTTTTCCACTGTTTTTTGCATCGGCAACAAGAGCGCAGATTTTCTCGTTGTATACGTTCGCAAGCTCGAAAGTCCTGCGCGCAAATTTGGAGCTTCTCGACTTTAGCTCGGCGATTCCGGCAGGAGTGAGCGCGTATGAAAGTTTTCTTAGATTCACGTTTGAGAGCATAATCCAGCCGCGCTCAACGAAACGCTTCAAGATTGCGTTCATAAGCCCAACCGACATTCCCGCGTTTTTTGCAAGCTCTCTCTGGTTTGCAAGAGGACGGCTTTCCAATGTGTTTGCTATGCTTTGCAAGGTTACAACATCGCTGTTCATGATTTCAATTTATCATAAGTCGGATTTTTGGAAAACAGGGAACATTCAGATTTTTATGACGGACTCTCCCTCAAAAAGTTTTCCTGCGATTTTCACAGGCTTTGATTTTCCGTCTTTCTTGCCTTCGATGATGTCAACAAGAGAGTCAAAAAGCTCGGTTCCAAGTTTTTTCGCGTCCTGGGAATAAGTCGTCAAAGGCGGAGTCAAAAGAGACGACAAAAGAATTCCGTCGTAGCCGGCCGTGCTGATGTCTTTTCCGGGAACGAGATTGTGTGAAAGCAAGGCGCGCTGGCCTCCAAGATACGCGAAGTCGTCAGGATAGATAATGCATGTGGGCCTTTCACTAAGCGCGAAGAGCTTTTCTGTCGCCTCCTCGCTCGCTTTTGTTCCGTGGAACTGCCCTTCAACAAGATAATCCTCATTGAATGGTATTTTCGCTTCTTTTAAGGCTGCTTTGTATGCTTCAATCCTTTTTATTGTGACTTCTGTGTTCTCGCCGTGGATAAACGCGATTTTTCGGTGTCCTTTTGAGATGATAAAGTCAACAAGGCTTTTCATTCCGTCGTAGTTGTCGCTTAAAACAGAACAGGCGTTCGGAAAGTCTCCATCGTAGTCGAGCATTGAGACTGGAATCTTGCTTTTTAAAAGCTCCTGAACATCGTCTCTTGAAAAATCCGTGCTCACAAGAATTATTCCGTCAAAATGGCGGCTTTTCGCCTGCTCAAGATACGAGATTGTCTTCCGCTGTGAATTCAGAAAAGTTATGCAGTAGCCTTTCTTGTTCGCTTCAACGTTCACCGAGTCAAAAATTTCAGCGAAATACTGGTGCTGAAGTCCGCTTCCGGTCGCGTCCTCAAAGACTACGCCGATGTCAAAGGTGCGGTTTGTGCGGAGAACGCGCGCCGCAAGGTTCGGCTGATAGCCCATTTCTTTTGCGGTCTCTTTCACGAGATTTATTGTCTCGATTCCGATTTCAGGGCTGTTTTTCAAGGCCTTGCTCACGGTGGAAAACGAGACTTTGCATTTTTTCGCGATGTCTTTCATTGTAACCGGCATAGAATTTATTTTAATCCGCTTTTTCGTGGAAGTCATTCATGGAATTTATTCCACGAATTCATTTCAGGAATTTATTCCGCGAATTCCTTCCGCTGCCGGATAAGCTTCTCGTTTACGAGCGCGATTTTTTTGTAAAGCTCAAAATATGAAATTGCCTCGCTTTTTGCGACATTCTGCTCTGAATGAAGCACTTTTTTTCTAAACTCAGCGTTTATTCCGGCCATTTCGCTGTGGCTCGACATATTTTTAAGCGATGTCTCGTAGGCAGAATTCATTTCAGCAGTCCAGCCGGTGATTTCGGTCTTCGCGAGTGTTTCAATCTTGTTGATTTTCACGATGTCCCAGATTTTTTTCCCGAAATATTCCTCAAGAGAATTTCTAAAGGGACGGTCATTCTTGAAAAGCAGCTTCGCCGTGAGCTTTGTTCCGTCAAGACTGAATTCGCAGAAAGACTTCTCGTCAAGGAAAGGCTTTGCTTCATCGCTTTCAAAGTAATTTTTTATGTCGCTTTCAGTAACAGGATTCTTGAATTGGTACTCAAAAACACTTCCCCAAAGCCCTGTCGCAAGCGACTCGCGCCGCCTCTGGTTCGTAATCGGAAAGACGAAAGCCTTGTAAAGCTGAATTGATTTTGGAAGATGAGCGTTAAGGCTTTTTATAAAATCCTGCTCGGCCACATTCTCGTAAAGAAGGCTTGACGCAATCTCACAGTCGGAAGTGATTCCAAGAGACAAATTTGAAGCGAATTCCAGACGCGGAAGCGGATTAAAGCCGACCGTGTAGACAATAGGCAAGCCGCATTTTAGGAATGCGCGGTTGAACGCTTCAATCATGCTCAAATGCGAAATGTACTCGCCGCCGTTTTTCTTCTTGAACGCGAAAATCACGCGGTAAAGGACTGGAATATTCCATTCTGGGCGGTGGATTTCAGGCAATTTTTCAGGAAGATTCAAGATTTCTTTTTTTGTGTCTGTGTTCACGGAAATTTTTGTTCCGCACACTCCGCAGCGGTGGTCGCAGCCGCTTTTGCATTTTGGAGTCAAAATCTCCTGCTCACTTCGCTCAAGCTCTCTTTTATAGAAAGATTTTGAAGGGCCAAGAGAAATATTCTCCCACGGAAGTTTTTCATCAGTTTTTCTCTCGCGGACAATCGATTCTTTTACATTGTAGGAAGCCTCGCTGAAAGCCTCTTCCCAAAACGGAAGATTCTCGCGCAGATGATTTTCCCATGCGTCAAGACGCGCGCCTTTCTTGTACGCGTTAAGAATGACCTCGCCCGCACTTTTGTCTCCTCTGCTGAAAAGCCCTTCAACATAGCTTGTGTTCACATCGTGCGCGCCAACCTTGAATTTTCCGCGCGGAAGATTGTCTTTTATGTATTTCAGTTTTCTTTCTGACTCCTCCGGCGAAAGCTGCCTTGCCCACTGGTAAGCCGTGTGGGGCTTTGGAATGAAAGTTCCGACATTCACGTTGCACTGGATTCCAGTTTTTGCCTGCAGGTCGAGCATAAAGTCAACAATCGCTTTTTCCTCTGTGTGGTCTTGAGTCTCTGGAAGCGGAAGGCCGACCATAAAATAAAATTTCGCCGATTTCCAGCCGCGTTTTTTCGCGTCAAGAATTATGTCCGCCAAGTGCTGGGCGTAAACTTCCTTGTTCAACCGAAGCTGCCAAGCCTCATCTGGAGTCTCAACAGCAAAAGTAAGCCCCGATTTTCTGACCTCGGAAAGTTTTTCAAGGAGAGGAAGCGAAAAGCTGTTCACTTTCAAGGACGGAAGCTGAAACGAAACATTAAGCGACTTGTATCGCTCGTTAAGAGAATCGAGCAAATCCTCAATGTCAGGATAATCCGCGCTTGAAAGAGATGTGAGCGAAATCTCGCGGTAGCCGCCAACTTTCACAAGCCGCTCAACCTCGTCAAAAATAAGCTGCTTTGTCTTTACACGCTGCGGCCTGTAGTAAACTCCGGCATGGCAAAAACGGCAGCCGTTCGGACAGCCGCGCATAATCTCCACAACGCCGTGGTCTTGAACCGGCTTTATATTCGGGAGCGGCATAAAAGACTCGACAGAAGGAACTTTTCCAAAATCTTCCCAGACTGCACGGACAGCAATCTTGTGTCCGCAAGTTTCAAGCGACATATTCTCAGTCCAGACATGGGGATTTTCAGCAATATGCTGAAGAAGCTCCGAGCGCGCCGCGCCGTTTTTCTTCATCTCGGAAAGCTCCGCCATAAGCTCAAACATTCCGCCTTCGGCTTCCCCGATAAAGAATGCGTCAAAAAAGTCCGCGAACGGAGCCGGATTTGTCGCTCCGCAGCCACCAGCAATCACAATCGGGTCAGATTCGGTTCTGTCCTTTCTTAAAAGCGGGAGTCTTCCCAAGTCAAGAATCGAAAGCGCGCCGGTAACTCCAAGCTCGTATCCCACAGAAACGCCGAGAATATCGACCTTGTTCAAGGGGATTCCAGTTTCAAGCGTATATAATGGAAGATTATGCTTTTTTAGGAGAAGTTCAAAGTCTTTTTCAACCGCAAAAACACGCTCGCAGCGCACATTCTCAAGGCGGTTAAGCCCGTTGTAGATTATTTTTATCGCCTGGTTCGCCATTCCAATCGTGTAGACATCAGGAAAAGCGACCGCAAAGTTCAAAAGCCCGTCATTTTCAAGATGAGGCTTTACAATTTCTCCGTACTCGCCTCCGATATAGGCGGCAGGATTCTGCACGGAGCAAAGCTCGTTTCCGAACTCCTCCAGCGGATTTATAAGATTCATAATTTTTCTCACTCGACAAAGTCATTGTATTTTCTGGAGCTTATGCTCATCAAAAGTCCGACGCAAATCATCGCGGTCCAAAGAGACGAGCCTCCGTAAGAGACAAACAAAAGCGGAATTCCTGTAATCGGCATGATTCCCATCGCCATTCCGACATTCTCGATAAAATGAAAGAAGAAAAGCCCGAGAATTCCAGACGCAATCAAAAGCCCGAAAGTGTTTGAAGTCTTCTTGATGATAAAAACCGTCCTCATCAGGATGATAAAATAAAGCGCGAAAACGCACATGCAGCCGACAAAGCCGAATTCCTCGGACAAGATGCTGAAAATAAAGTCCGTGCTCTGCTCCGGCAAAAACTGGTAGTGGCTCTGCGTTCCTTTAAGATAGCCGTTTCCGAACAGGCTTCCAGAGCCAATCGCAATTTTTGACTGGATAATGTGCCAGCCGGCTCCCTGAGGATCTTTGTAAGGATCGATAAATACGATAAGACGCTGAATCTGGTGAGTTTTAAGAACTTTTCCGCCAGCATATGAAAAAACAAGCGCAAAGCAGATAATTCCGAAGATGTATGAAATCCAGTAGAAAACGCGGTTGTCACGGTAGAAAATCTGCCCGAGAACTCCGATTATGCTGATTGAGCCGGTCGCAAAAAACACGATAAGGCGGAGCTTTGTGTTCGTGAGAACTTTAAGGACTGGAACTGACGACTGGAAAATCTCGCTTTCCCAGATTGGAAGCACGATGAACAAAATCGTCAAGAGTCCGCCGAAAAAAATCATCAGGACGTAGCGTGTCGGAACGCCCGCAATAAAGCACATTATCAGAAAAATCGGAAAGAAAACGAGAGCCGTTCCCAAGTCAGGCTGCGACATAATCAGGCCGACAGGAAGCAAAAGGATTCCAATCGCGAGAATGAACCTTTTGCGCTGGTCTTTGTAATGCGCCGAGCGTTCAAGAAACCAAGCGAGAAAAAGCACAAAAGCAATCTTGCTGAATTCAGACGGCTGGATTCCGAAAGGTCCGATTCCAATCCAGCTTTTCGCTCCGTTCACATATTTTCCGAAAATTCTTGTCAGAAACAAAATTCCGCACATGACGATAAAAATGCGCGGAATATAGCGGTGGATTCTTCTGTAGTCAAGAAGAGAAATTATCACCATTATCACAATTCCGACTGAAGCCCAGATAATCTGCTTGACATACTCGCTCGAAGTGTTCACACCGCGGGAATTTATTCCAGATGAATAGATAAAAAGAACGCCGAGCGTGACGAGGCAGACAACGCAGAAAAAAAGAACAAAATCAAAAGCCTGCAAAAATTTAACTTTCATTTTTCCTCACTTGAAAAAGGCGAAAACGCGCAGATATAAGCGGCGCTACTCCTGCCTTGACTGGAGACGTTTTTTTGAGAGAATCACAGAGCGCACGTTCGGAAGGGAATTCACCGCTTCCTCGTAAGTCTGGTTCGCAAGCGTTCCCTGAATTATTATGTTTGTCGCGTAAGGCGCCCACCATTCCCAGTCGTTCACAGCCTCCACAAGAACCACAAAAACGTACTGGTCCTCAACCGGCGCGTCGTAAGGAGCGTAAGTCGCCATCCACGAGTGCCAGTGGTCTTTTGAGCCGACCTCGGCAGTTCCAGTTTTTCCCGCAATCTTAAAATTCTTGTTCGCCATCGGAAAAATCGCGGTTCCGTCAGAAATCGTGTAGCGCATTGCCTCCTGTACTTCCTTCCACACAGACTCGTCGATGTTCGACTCGTGCAGAATCTCTGGCTTTATCTCCTGAATAACCTCGTTTGTTGTCGGGTCCCGGACTTCCTTTAGAAGATGAGGGCGGTAGATTTTTCCGTTGTTTGCGACCATCGCGACCATATTCGCAATGTGAAGCGGAGTTACAAGCGTGTAGCCCTGCCCGATTGACATATTCATTGTGTCGCCGCCGAGCCATTTCTGATGAAGACGGCGCTCTTTCCAGATTGAAGTCGGAACAAAGCCTTCCTGCTGGGCAGGCAAGTCAATTTCAAGCGACTGTCCGAATCCGAATTCCTTAGCGTAAGAGGAAATCTGGTCAACTCCAAGATAATCGCGGCCGACAACCCAAAAGTAGACATCGCATGACTGGGCAAGCGCGTTTTTCATATCTAGCCAGCCGTGTCCCCATTTCTGATGGCAATGGAAGATTCTGTTTCCATAGTCAACGCGGCCTGTACATTCAATCTCCTTGTTTGAAGGAAAAGCCTTTTCAGCAAGCATCGCAGTTGACATGATGATTTTGAAAGTTGAAGCCGGCGGATAAGCCGCATTCACAGCGCGGTTCAAAAGAGGCCTGTTCGGGTCGCTTGCAAGGCTGTTGTACTGCGCCGCCGCGTTGTCATCGCTGAAAAGATTCTGGTCGTAATAAGGATAGGAGACCATCGCGACAACCTCGCCTGTGGCAGGCTTCAGCACAACCGCAGCCCCGACGCGCTCTCCCAAAGCCTTTTCCGCAAGTTTCTGGATTCTCGTGTCGATTGTAAGAACAAGATTTTTTCCAGTCTGCGGAGGCTCAATCTCAGACTCATCGGAAACAATATGCCCGCGCACATCGACTTTCTTAACCTCGCGTCCGTCAACGCCCTGCAAAAGAGAATCGTACTGCTTTTCAATTCCTGTCTTTCCGATAATCGCGTTTTTCTTGTAGCCCTGATTGTACATAACCTTAAGCTCCTCGCTGGTTATGTCGCCCACATATCCGATAACGTGAGAAATCGAGCCGGTCTCAACATAGTTTCTTACAGGTTTCGACCTCCACGAGACTCCGGGCAAGTCAGTCAGGTTCTCAGCGATGTTCTGGATAATTTCAGACGGAACATTCGTCTTGATTTCAAGAGCGGAAAACGATTTTTTCAGATAATTCGGAACTTTTCTGTCGATGTCTTTCTTTGAGATCCCCAAAAATCCTGCAAGGCGCAAGGCAACAGAGTCGTAATGGCCGTCCGGAATTTCAGCAGGCGTGATGTCAACGGCGAAAGACTCGGTGTCAACGACCATCGGCATATTTATGTTCGCGTTACGGTCGAAAATCTCGCCGCGCTGAGCCGGAATCGTCCTTATCTGGCTTGAAATCGTGCGCGACTGCCTTCTGTACTGCGCGCCTCCGATAACCTGAAGCGAAAAAAGCTTAAGTCCGTAGACAACAAAAGTTATCAGAATCACAACAGCGAGAACCATGACTTTTGAATTCCGCGCTACAGAGCCTTCATTGGAATTAGAATACTGAGACATTATTTTATATCCTTGATTTCCATAAGAAGCATATTATTGAAAATTCCGAGCAGCTTAAACATGACCGGCGTTAAAATAGCGTTTGCGGCAAGCTCAAAAACAAATTCCACAGAAAGGAGATTGTACGCCAAAACGCTTCCGGGAAAGAAAAACGAGATAATCCAGATTAAAAGAGCTTTCAAAAGCGTCGCGCAAAATCCGACAAGAGCCGGAAGCAAAAATCCGTTTATGTTCAAAGCCTTGCTGAATCTTCCTGCCGTATAGCCGACAATTGTGCGCAAAAGGCAGTTCAGGCCGAATGCGGAAACGCTCATAAAGTCCAGAAAAAGCCCTGAGAGAAAACCCGCCGTTGTTCCGTAAAGGCTTCCGTTGTAAAGCGACACGTAAAGAACGCAAATCAGAAGAAAATCAGGAACTGCAGGCAAAAAAAGCAAATTTGAAAGAATCGCCGTCTCAAAAATCACAGCGACAAAGGCGACAATCATAAAAACAAAAAGCGATTTCAGCATAATTCTCACTCCTGCCCCTGATTCGCCATAATCGGATTCACTTCTTTCAAGTCTGTAACGATGACAGTCTCGAGCCGCGCAAAATCAATCACCGGCGTAACCTCAATGTCAAGTGATGAGTCGTAGTCAACAACCGTAATTTTTGAGATTGTGCCGATTGGAATGTCCTGAATATAGTTTCCGTTCTCGCCGGAAGTCACAATCATGTCTCCAATGCTAAGCTCGCCTAAGACACGCTTCTTGATATACCTCATCGTGAGCGGAGAATCAGACGAGCCGAGACCGTTTATCAGCCCCACATCGCGCGTATTCTGAATTCTCGCCGAAACATAGCATTTTGAGTCGTAAACAGGCATTACAAGGCTTGTTCCGCTTCCCACCGTGATGACTTTTCCGATAAGCCCCACGATTCCTTCCTGAACCGCAAGAACAGGCATATTTTTCTTTATTCCGCTCTTGCTCCCCTTATTGATTGTAAACGCGGAATAAAGGCTGTCTGGCTCGCGACCTATAATCTGCGCCGGATAATTTTTTTCCTTTAGCGAAGTGGAAAATCCGAGCTGTTCCTTCAAGCGGTTATTTTCCTTTGTGATTTCGCTGTTGCTTCTTTGAAGATACTGATAATTTTTTAGCCGCTCGGTAAGCTCCCTGTTCTCATCTCTAAGACGCGAAAGCTCGTGGACTGCGTTGAAAGTCTTTCCGACTCCTGTTGTTACAGCCGTAACGCCTTTCTGAACAGACGACAAAACCGTAAAGCCGAGCCTGTGAAAATCAACTACAAATCCGCTCGAATTCAGCGCAAGCAGAACGCCTGAAAGCAGAACGAGAAAAGCAAAAACAAATTCAGACAGACCAAAATGGAATGAATGTTTTGAAGCCATACTTTATGAGAAAACTAGTTGTTCAAGTTGTCGTAAACTGAGCGGTCTGTTGACATATCCCTGAACAGCTCGAACGCCTGGCCCGCGCCCAAAGCGACGCACTCAAGAGGCTTTTCGACAGTAATCACAGGAACGCCGACTTCTTTTTTGATGAGAGTTGAAAGACCTTTCAGCATGCTTCCGCCGCCCGACATTACAATTCCGCGCTCGAAAATATCCGCGGCAAGCTCAGGCGGAGTGTCGCTCAAAGTTGTCTTTATAAGCTCAAGGATTTTTGCGACAGGAGTCTTCAACGCCTCGCGGACTTCAACGCTGTCAATCTCAATTCTTCTTGGAAGACCTGAAGTTCCGTCGATTCCCTTTATCTCCATCTTTTCAATCGTCTTGTCCTTATCGGAATATGCGTTTCCAATCTGGATTTTGAGCTTCTCGCCCGTCTGCTGACCGATTTTCAGGTTGTGAGTGCTTAGAACATATTTCACTATTGACTCGTCAAATTCGTCTCCGCCTGTTCTGATTGCGTTTGTGACGACCATTCCACCGAGCGAGATTACAGAAACTTCCGTTGTTCCGCCGCCGATGTCGCAAATCATATGTCCGGCAGGCTCGTTGATTGGAATCTGCGCGCCGATTGCAGCCGCAAGAGACTCTTCAATCACATCGACTTCCTTTGCGCCGGCTTTCAAAGCCGCCTCGATTACGGCTCGCCGCTCAACTTCCGTGATGCACGAAGGAATTCCGACTTTCATTCTCGTTGACTTGAAAAGCTGATGCCGAGAGATGACTTTTGAGATAAAGTATTTTATCATTTTTTCTGTGCTGTCGATGTCCGCAATAACCCCGTCTCTGAGAGGCCGGATTGCGACGATATTCTCAGGAGTTCTCCACAGCATTCTTTTTGCTTCCGCTCCGACAGCAACAACGTGTTTCGTGCCTTTTTCTACAGCGATAACGGACGGCTCGTCCACCACGATGCCCTTTCCACGAACATAAATCAATGTATTGCAAGTTCCTAAATCTATTCCAATATCAGTAGAAAAACGGTCGAAAAACCCCATAAAAGTCCTCCCAAACTTTATTAAACAGTAATTTTCGTATTTTTTATTTTAATTCAGCCATTTTTTTCAATGCGCCGGCGTGATTGCCTTGAATCCGCAAAGCTTTCCGCCACTCAGAACGGGCTTTGACTAAATCGCCCTGATTTTCATATATTACACCAAGATAATAATATGCGTCAGCAGAATTTTCGTTTTTTTCCAAAATAAAATTGAATTCTTTTTCCGCGCCGATGTTGTCTCCGCGCTCAAGATAAATCTCGCCGAGAAGAAGACGGCTCTTCAAGATTATCTGCTCGTCCTTGCAGTTCTTTGAAATTCTGTAGAGGTACTGCTCCGCTGCCTGATTCTGTCCTGCATTCTTGTACTGCTCCGCAATCGAAAGCAGGAGAATGTCAGACTCTCGCACAAGAAGAGCTTCCGTAAAGGACGAGATGCTTTCCATCGTCATTCCCAAAGATGCGTAAGAAAGCCCCAGAAGCTCAGGAATATCGTCCGCCTTGTAGCCACGAAATTTCGCATCGTCAAGATATTTCACCGCCAAGTCCGCATAATAATGGTAGGAAGACTGCAAATCCTTGTAGAAATATGATTTTCCGAGCATATATTCAATTTGTGGAACGCTCGGTTTCCCCGCGTCAAGAAGAGCGCAGCGAAGGCTGTTTATAGCCTCGTCAAGATAATTCTGCGCCTGAACTACATCGTTCTGCGACATCGAAAGAAAAAATGAGGAATATCCGTGATAAATCAAAGCAGTGCTGTTGTAAGGATTCTCGTAAAGATAGGCCGAGCTTATATCATAGCAGGTCTGATAATCGTACGCTTTCCAGCTTTTTCTCATGCCGGGAATGGATTTTCCGTTGTTTACAAGAGAATCGATAAAACGCTGGGCAAAAAAGACTGCGGCCGCAAGGACAAGCGCAACAAGAAAAGCCGCCAAAAGATTATGGACAATCTTGATTTTTCTTTTTACAACTTTTCTCGAATGAAGTCCTTTAAGTTTCATCTTGCACCCAAAAATAAAAAAACAGAAAAGACAATAAGCCGGGTTCTGTCCTGTCTGCCTCAAAAAGGAAAATTCCTAAAAGAGACAGACGCATAACCATCTATCCGAAACTTCTGTCGCCAGAAGCCTTTAGCAGCCTACCCGTGGCTTTTAGTCCGGAAAACCAAGCCACTGCTCGACTTTGCTCCAAATGAGGTTTGCCCTGCCAGAGATGTTTCCATACCTGCGGTAGTCTCTTACACTGCCTTTGCACCCTTGCCTTGCGGCGGTTTATTTTCTGTGGCACTATCTGTCGGAAAAAGGGTTATGCCCATAAAGACAACTGCCTTTCGCCGCCCGGTTGTTATCCGGCATTTTTTCCGGTGGAGCCCGGACTTTCCTCACTTACTTGCGCTTTCATCAGCACAGAAAGCACGGTTATATCTTTTCTGTCAAATTACAAAATTAAAATAAAAAAGCTGCCCTAAAAAAAGGCAGCCTGTAAAACGATTTTATTAGTCGTCAAATGAGTCAGAGCCGCCGTCTGTATCGCCGTCATCAGTCTCATCGGTCTGAGAGTCGATTTCGTCAAGCTCCTCGCCGAAGTCATCGTCAAAGTCAGCCAAGCTTCCAGTTTCGTTAAGAGAAGAATAATTCTCAGCCTCGCCAGCCGCAACATCCTCGTGATAAAGAATTCGAGAGCAGTAAGGGCAGAACAAGATATTTTCTCCCTCATGAACCTCGTTTGCGAACTGTCCAGGAAGAATCATATGGCAGCCTGTGCAGACACCGTTTTTTACAGCAACAATACCTTCGCTGTTTCTCTGAATAATTCTCTGGAATTTATAGACAATTTCCTGATCCAATTCAGGAACAATCTCATCCTCTTCCGTTTTAAGCTCTTCCAAGCGTGACTTGTACGAGTCAATCTCTTTTTCAAGGCTTTCTTTAGCCTCATTGAGCTGAGCCTCGTGGTCGCTAATCAAAGCCTCGTCGTCTTTCAAAGCCTCGTCAAGTTTTTCCATCACATCTTCACTTGACTTAAGCTCTTTTCTAAGTTCGTCTTCCTTGTCTTTAGCCTCTTTAATCAGCTTGTCCAAAGCCTCATATTCGCGGTGGTTCGTCACAGAATCCATATCTTTTTCCGAAGCCTCACGCTTAGCGACAACATCAGACAACTCGCTCTTGATTTCTTCAACTTTAGCCTTGCTCTCTTCATATGACTTGTTTTTTTCGATGTATTCTTCCTTGAGACGAGCTAAAAGACCATTCTGACTATCAAGTTCCTTTGGAGTCTTTTCAATTTTCTTTTCCAAATCGTATTTTTCTACCAATACAGTCTGAAGATTTTTAAGTTTTTCTATATCTTCCTTAATTGCCATGTTAAAAACCTCAAGAATCAAATTAAATGGACATTTCCAAAAACGAAGTCTCAAAAATGTCCGTAAAGTATATTAAATTTTATGACTTATGTCCATAAACAAAGAGAACCGCAATTCAACGTTCTGAATCTACATCTCGATATAATCGCGGAGACCGCTTGCGCGGCGCGGATGGCGAAGCCGTCTCAAAGCCTTTGCCTCAATCTGGCGGATACGCTCGCGCGTTACATTAAAGTAAAGTCCGACTTCCTCCAAAGTAAGCGAGTAGCCGTCATCAAGCCCGAAGCGCATTTTTAGGACTTCCTGCTCGCGTGAAGGCAATGTCCCCAAAACCTCGCGAAGCTGCTCCTGAAGAAGTGTATACGCGGTCTGGTTCGCAGGATTTTCAACATCCTTGTCTTCAATAAAGTCTCCAAGCTGGCTGTCTTCCTCTTCGCCGATCGGCGTTTCAAGAGAAATCGGGTCGCGGGCAACGCTTTTAACCTGCTTTACACGTGTAACCGGCCAGCCAAGCTGCTGCGCGATTTCCTCGTCTGTAGGCTCGCGTCCGAGCTTCTGCATAAGCTGCCTTCCCTCGCGGACAACCTTGTTAATCTGTTCTATCATATGGACAGGAACACGGATTGTGCGCGCCTGATCTGAAATAGAGCGCGTAATCGCCTGGCGAATCCACCAAGTCGCGTATGTCGAGAATTTATATCCTTTGCGGTACTCAAATTTCTCGACAGCCTTTATCAAGCCGATATTTCCTTCCTGAACCAAGTCAAAGAACTGGAGACCTCGGTTCGTGTATTTTTTCGCGATTGAGACAACAAGACGCAAGTTCGCGTTGATAAGCTTGTTTTTCGCTTTTTCAAGCATTTCGCGTCCTCGGTTGATTTCAGCTGACATTTCAAGAATCTCGTCGATGCTGTTCTCAAAATCGTATTCCATTCTGCGGAGCTTTCTGTCGATTTTCTGAATCTGAGTGTAGACATCGCGAATTTCATCGCTTTTCATGCTAAGCTCATTTTCAAGTTTTACCGCCTCTGAGTGAATCGCAAGGCGGCGGCCAAGACGGCGAAGCTCTGTGGAGTTCGAAATGCGAAGCTCCTTCATCTTCTTTTCCTGCTTGTGCCGGTACTCGTCGATTTTCTGCGTCGCGTCAACAAATTTTCCGCTGAATTTTTCGATTTCCTCAGACTGAATGTCGATTTTCTGAAGTTCAGGCATGATTTTATCGCGAAGCTCAAGAAGCTGCTTGTCCTGAAAAATTTCCGCAAACTGACCTGACTCAAAAAGCTGCTTTTTCAGGTTCATGTAAGTTTTCATATTGTCTTTAACAGCCCGCAAATTCTCGCCGTAGCAGCTCTTCAAGCGGCGTTTTTCAGTCTGAGCCTCGTTGATTTCCTTTCGAGCTTTTCCCTGAGGGTCGATTTTAGCAAACGCCTTCTGGCAAATCGCAAAGAATTCAGGAATCATCATCCCGGACTTTTTGATTACATCTTTGATGATATTCTCGCCGTCTTCCATCTGCTTTGAGTAGATGACTTCCTGCTCGGCGGTCAAAAGTTTTTCTTTTCCGATTTCGCGGAGATAAAGGCGGATTGGATCGTCAACGCTCGAATTCTTATCTCCGTTTACAAGGCGTGTCTTGTCAGAATCGTCATCTTCCTTCTGGTCTTCATCAAAAGACTCGTCATCCTCATCGTCAAGAAGCTCGTCCTCCTCATCGTCCTTGTCTTCATCTTCAAGACCCGCGCCCTCTTCCATTACAGGAATATTGTGCTGGGCAAAAAGCTGGAGAACCTCGTCCATTTTCGGAGAATTCACAAAATCCTGACCAAGCTGCTCGTTGATTTCATCCCAGGAGATAACCTGCTTTTCTTTTGCGTACTCTAAAAGTTTTTCAACTTTAGGATCTAATTCCTGATCCATTTTCTCGTCCTTTTTAAATTATTCAGAAACTGCAAAGCCTCAAAAGCTTTGTTTCAGCAAATTGTCGATATTCATTTTTTCAGAAAGAAGACGCGTCAAAAGCTCCTGATCCTCGACGGATACAGGATTTGCCGGCAACTTTTTCATCTGGAGAATAAGCGAGTCGCGTTTTTTCTCCAAGTTTCTTCTTTTTATAAGCGCAACACCGTCCGCGACAGACTGCCTGTTGTTCTTCGAGAATTCACCAGACGCAACAGTAGAAGCGACAAGATTCTGGATATTCTCGTCATCGCAGCGGCTCAGCACCTCATTAAAAGAAAGACTGCCGTTTTTGCCACATTTCTTTAAGAGATTGAACAAATATTTCGCGCTAGGATTTTCAAAATCTTCCTCAGACAACTGGCTGTCCATCAGCTCAAACTGATTTGTATCGGATATAACGGCAAGAACTGCCCGAAGCTCTGAGTCAATTTTTACAGAAGTTTTCGGAGATGCCGAATTTTGCACCGCACTCTGAACAAAGACACGCCTTTCAGCCTGACTGCGATTCGCATAATCCTTTCTGACCGCTTCAGGAGAAATATTAAATCTCTGGCTGAGCAAATCAAGGCTCGATTCTTTCTGAATGTCATTCTGAAGCGCATCTATGTAAGGGAAAAATTCCAAAGCTGCCTTTGTCTTTCCTTCGGGTGTATCAACCTGATATTTCTGCGAAAGAGATGACAACAGATAATCACTATCTAATATAGCTGATTCAACATCATCAGTCAAGGACTTCTTACCCAAGCTGACCATAATTTCCGCCGGGTCTTTTCCGCCGCGAAGCCTTATGACCTTTGTCGTGACGCCCTGCCGCCTGCACATCAGAATCGCGCGGACTGTAGCCGCCTGCCCCGCCCCGTCGCTGTCAAATGAAAGAAGTATCTCCTTTTTTGCAAATCCTTTTAAGATATTTATTTGCTCGTCCGTCAAAGCTGTTCCGCAAGTCGCGACCGCATTTGAAATTCCGCACTGATGATAGGCGATGCAGTCCATGTAGCCCTCGCAGATTATCGCGGATTTTTTCTCGCTTATCGCGCTTTTCGCAAAATTGAACGCGAACAAAGTCCCCCTTTTCTGGTACTGAATCAAGTCGCCGCCGGAATTCAAGTATTTCGGAGAAGTTTCGGGATTGCCGCGCAAGAAACGGCCGCCAAACGCAACGACCTGCCCGCGCCTGTCAAAAATCGGAAACATAAGCCTGTCAGAAAAAAAAGCGAAGTCAGGATATTTCTTGCTGAAAAGCCCCGAACTGTTCAAGAAGTCATCGCTGAAATTTTTAGACTTTAAAAAACGTCTGAGCCATTTTCTGTCGGCTGGAGCGTAGCCAATCTTGAATTTCTCGAGCGTCTCAGGCGTAAGGCCTCGCTTTGTGATGTAGTCGAGCGCGAATTTTCCGGCAGAAGTGTTCAAAAGCCCATAGTGGAACATATCCGCGACACGGCTGTAAAGCTCAATATACTGAGTCTTCTTGCTTTCGTTCTGATTCTGCTGAGGATTGTATCCGCCGTTCTCGTACTTTATTTCAATTCCGGCGCGGCGGGCAAGAAATTCGACGGCTTCAGGATACTTGAATTTCTCCATCTCCATCACAAATTTTATCGCGTCTCCGCCGGCATGGCAGCCGAAGCAATAATACATACGGCGGTCAGGAGTAACGCAGAACGAAGGCGTTTTCTCGCTGTGAAAAGGGCAGCAGCCCCACCACTGGTTTCCACGCTGCTCTAGGGAAACGTAGTCGCCTACAACAGAGACAATATCAACTGAAGAAATAATCTGGTCTTTTGTTTCCTGGGAAATTATTCCGGACATCAGTTTCCACCAGCCGCTTTCTTTGTTCTGTAGGAAATTATCGCGCGCTCATGCTCGGACTGTGTTCTCGTGAAATTGTGGGTTCCTGAGCCGTCGCCTTTCAGCACAAAGAATCTGTAGTCGGTTTTTGCAGGCTCAGCCGCGGCTTTCAACGCAACCATCCCAGGATTTGAGATTGGCCCCGGAGTAAGACCTGCCCATTTGTAAGTGTTATAAGGGCTGTTTATTTTCAAATCGTCGTAAGTAATCACGTCAGGATGAGGCCTTCCCTGAATCTCCGTGATTATGTATTCGATTGTCGCGCATGAGTAAAGCCCTGCTCCATCGTTGATTCTGTTCAAGAACGCGCTCGCAATCAAAGGTGCTTCCGAAGCGACTCTGTACTCGCGCTCCACAATCGACGCGAGAATCAAAGTCTTGTAGAACTCGTCAGGAGACTTTCCATTGAATTCAGGAATCTGCTTTATATGCGAAAAAAAATTGTCCGCCATCATAAAAAGAGCCGCTTTCGCAGACATCCCCGGAGTAAAATTGTAAGTGTCAGGAAAAAGAAACCCCTGAAAATCTGCCGCGTGGATATTGTATTTTTCAAGATTCGCTGAATCGCGCGCTTCTTTTATAAAGTCATCTGCGCTGCAGACAGATTTTTCTTCAAGAAGTCGGGCGATTTTCTTCAATGTAAGACCTTCAGGAATTACGGTCCTTATATATTCCTGCTTGCCTGAGTCAAAAAGAGAAAGAATTTCCCGCACATTCATCGATGAGGAGAGCGAATAAACGCCGGATTTTAGAACAGGCGGCTTTTCCATAAAAATCAGGAACGGAAAACGCGCCGCAAAATAAAACGCGCCCTCGCTCTTTATAAGATTTTTTTCCGCAAGAGACGACGCGACAGCCTTTATTCCAGAGCCGGAAGGAATCTCAAAACGCTCCGTCCTGCCATTTTTTTTTGAATCAACCGCGCCAAGCTGGATTTGAAAAAGCAGGAAAAGCGCAATCACAACCGAAAGAAGCCCCGCAACAAGGCAGAGCAGAAAAGCAAGAAAATTTCCCTTATTCTTATTTTTTTTCATGAGTAAAAAGCCTCGGCCTCGCCAATCGACATTGAGCTGTAAACAACTTTCTCGATTTTCATTGAAAAATCAAGCAGTCCGTCAGGAATCTGGTCCTGATGATTTCTGAAAAATCTCGCGAGAATCTTAATTTCACGCTCGGTAAAATGATAGTCAAGCGAGATTGAGTTTTTGGATTCATCTTTGTTTTCTGTCATAATTTTATTTTCTGCCTTTCATACGCAAGATAAACTTCAATATTTCCGTCTAAAATATAATCAGAATACCAGCGGGCGGCAGTAAGAATTTTATTAAGTTTTTTGTCGTCATAAGTCGGCTCGTGATGAAAAAGATAAAGTTTTTTCACATTCCAGAACGCTGCGAAGTCAAGCGCGTAGCAAAAAGCCGAATGTCCCCACTTCTCCTTTCTGACAGCCTCCTCCGCCGTGTACTGCGCGTCAAAGACAAGCGCGTCCGCGTTCTCAAAAACCGCCCGACGCTCCGAAGTCTTCTCAAAATCGCCAGCGCAAAGCTCCACGTCCGTCGCGTAGACAAATTTCTTTCCGTTTTCACAGACGCTGTAGCTGCAAGAGCCGCCCGGATGAGACATTTTTATGGAATTAACGAGCAAGCCGCCAATCGCAATTTCTTTTCCGTCTTCGATTTTGTGAAAACTGAAATTTTTTGAGAGAGAATCAAAAGAGACTGGATAATAAGGCTTTTCCATCTGATTAGCCAAAGTTTCGCGCATATTTTCAAACGGAGAATAAACGTCAAAAACCGCATTTTGATTATATGCCGGGTCGAAAAAAGGCAAGCCCTGAATGTGGTCCCAATGGAAATGTGAAAAAAATAGACTGTAATGAGGATTCTCAGCTTTAGTTTCAGTTTTTCCGAAAAGCCGGATTCCGCTTCCAGCGTCAAAAATGACTTTCTCGCCGTTTTCAGAAATCAGCGAGACACAAGGCGTGTTTCCGCCTTCCGTTCCGTAAAGCCACTCAGGAAGATTTTTCAGGAATTTTTCTTTGCTTTCGTTTGATTCAAGGTCTTTTGGAGATAAACGCCGGACAACTTCATCGATTTTCTCTTTTACCTGCTCCGGCTGAAGGGGCGAAGGCAAAGACCCTCTCACGCCCCAAAACTGAATTTCCAAAAGAATCCTCCAGACGTTGTTCGCAAGCTGTGCTAGCTCTGCTAGTTTTCTAGTTTTGCCAGCTTTCCGCCTTTAGCTTTTCAAAGTTTCTATCTGATACCTGTGAAGAGGCTCGTTCTCGTCGTAAAGCTTTTTCTGAGCCTCAATCTCTTCTTTTGACCAGACGCGCCCGACATTTATCCCCGGGCAGTCTTTCGCGCTGTCGTCCCAAGCCTTCTTGCTTTCGAGCATCCACGACCAGAACGGAAACGTGGAGCACTGCAACGGCCTTGCTCCGTACGCGCTGCATCCGCCAGCGTTCTTGTCCCAGAGCGTGCAGTCGTAGTTGGAACGCTCCTTCAGGCAAAGAACCTCAGTGTTGTCGTAATACTGAACCCAGCGGCAGTAAGTATCGATAAATTCTTTTCTTGAAAGATTAAACCACCGGCACAACTTTGTCAAATCAGCAAAAGAAAGATAGACGAAGCCCGGACTAAGCCGGCAGCAACCAGAGCAGCGGTTGCACTCAAATTTCAAGCCTTTGTCATAAAACATAAGAACACCTTAAAAAATAGAATTTCGGAAATAAAATTTCAGGAAGCAAAGTCAGGCCGGAGCTTCTCGCCGCCGTTTATGTAGACGTGCTTTATTTTCTTGGCGTTTCCGCTTCCAGTTTTTCCGTCTTTATCACTTTCATCTTTGTCTTCATCAAAATCAAAATAAGCCGTAAAAAGAACGCGCACCATTTTCTCTGGCGAATTCTTTATGTTCGGCTCCTGGCTGCAAAAAAGCGGCACTGACGAAAAATCGAACTCGCTCTGCCCTTTTCTAAGCGCGGCGGCAGGATTCATCTCGTCAAGGTCGCCTGTCTGAGTGAACTGGATTGAAACAATATCTTCCGCCCGCAAATTATTCTTCTTTACAATCTCGAGGCACATCTCGCATACATTCTTTGAAATCGACTCTTTTGTATTTTCCGCGCCTGTGGCTCCGCGAACGCCGTACAATCTTTTTGACATTTTTTGCTCCAAAACTATAATTACAAGAGAATATATCAAACAACGCTTGTTTTCAAGAAAATGGAAAAAACTGACAACAAACCGCCTTTGCCGGACGAAAAGAAATCAAAGCATCTTCCTCTGCTTCTAAGGCTCACCCGACGAGTCTGCGTCTTTCTTTTTCTTCTTCTCGCCGGACTTGTGATTTTCTACATTTCAGGAAGCTACCAGAATTTTCTTGACTCGAACATCTCTCTGATTCTAAAGGCGGTCGCCTGCACGTCAATCGCGCTTTTTTTCTTTTCCGCGGTCTCCGTTTTAGAAGCCTTTTTTTTCGCGCTAAAAGACAGGCGGATTCTGATTCTCTTCAACCTGTTTTTCTTTGTCTTCACGCTCCTTTCAAGCGTTCTCGCGGGAATTTTTTCGCTTGTTGTGAACAAACTTTCAGAAGGAATTGTTTTTTGATATGATATTTTTGATTCTTAGGAAAATGTGAGCAAAATGACAAAGATTGAAATTCCCGAAATTCTCAAAAAAATGAACACGATATTTGAAGAGAACGGCTTTGAAGCCTATCTCGTTGGCGGCGCTGTAAGAGACACGATTCTTGGAAAAACCGCCTCCGACTGGGACTTGACCACAAACGCGCGTCCACAAGATGTAATCAGAATGTTCAGAAGAGTAATTCCGACAGGAATCGCACACGGAACCGTCACTGTCCACTTTATGAAAAAGGAAATCGAGGTGACGACATACCGCTGCGACGGAAAATACTCAGACGGAAGACACCCGGACGAGATTCAGTTTGCGTCAAAAATCGAGGACGACCTCTCGCGCCGCGACTTCACGATAAACGCGATTGCCTCATCATTAAAAGACGGCTCGATTGTTGACCCGTTCAACGGTGAAAGCGACATAAAAATAAAGACAATCCGCACAGTTGGAAAAGCCTACGACCGCTTTATGGAGGACGGGCTGCGCCCGATACGCGCCGTAAGATTCAGCTCGCAGCTCGGCTTTAAAATCGAGGAGGAGACGCTTAATGCGATTGAGAATCCCGATGTTCAGAAAAAAATCGCGTCGGTCTCAATAGAAAGATTTCGGGACGAGCTTTCAAAAATCCTGAAATCGCCAGTGCCGTCTGTCGGCCTGAAACTTCTTGAAAAGACCGGAATTCTGAAAATTTTCATCCCGGAACTTGCAGAATGCAGAAACTGCTCTCAGAAAGATGCGCGCGGCTACCACGAGTTCGACGTTCTCGACCACAACTTTTACGCCTGCGACGGAGCGGACAAAGACAACTTCACAGCAAGGCTCGCAGCCCTCTTCCACGACATCGGAAAAAAAGAGGCGCGCACGGTGGAGATAAAGGAATACCCTGAAGGCTCTGGAAAAAAAGAGGAGATAGTCCACTTCCACAAGCACGAAATCTACTCGGCTGAAAAAACCGAGAAAATACTCACGCGCCTCAGATTCCCGAAAGCGCAAATTGAAAGCGTTACGCACTTAATCCGCCACCATATGTTCTTTTTCGAGGAGAACTGGACAGACGCCGCCGTCAGAAGATTCATCGTGAGGATAAAACCGGAGTTCATCGATGACCTTTTTGAGCTTAGAAAAGCGGATATCTACGGAATGCACCGCGAAAAATGGGACAGCCAGAGCGAAAGCGCGAAAAGCCTTGAAATCTTGCGGCAGAGAATAAACGAGATTGAAGCCCAAAAAGCCGCATTGAGCCTAAAAGACCTTGCCGTAAACGGAAAAGACCTGATTTCAGAAGGAATTCCGGCAGGAAAAAAGCTCGGAGAAGTCTTGAACGCGCTCTTCCAGCAGGTTCTCGAAAACCCAAGCTTGAACACAAAAGAAAAGCTGTTGGACTCCGCAAAAAAGCTGAATGAAGATTTTGAAGCTTGAAAAAAATCCAGCGGAGAAAAATGAAAAAAACAAAAGAAGCGGACTGAACGGATTTTCACAGCGGCAAGATTAAACACGATTACAAAAAAAGTTTTTCTTGCCGTGGCAAAACGCCATTCACCGCACGGCAAAACAGAATTTTTTTTCAAACACAAAATGGGCAATGATTCTTTCAGCAAGAAAAAGATAAAAAATAAAATCTGGCGAAAAAATAAGAGAAACAACAAAAAAAAGGCTTGCAACAGAAAAATCTGAAGCAAGCCGATAAAAAATTGCCACCGGTTGGAATCGGACCAACGACACATGGATTTTCAGTCCATTGCTCTACCAACTGAGCTACAGCGGCATAAAAAAGCGGCAGAAGGGAGTCGAACCCTCGTCATCAGCTTGGAAGGCTGAGATAATGAGCCGTTATATGACTGCCGCGAATGTGGCTATATTATCTGATTGCAAAAAACAAGTCAAGATAAAAACACATAAAAAATGACTTTTAATTACTTTTTTGACACAAAGCCTTTCTTTTCAAGATAATCCAGAATCAGATCGACTATCATCTCTGGAGTGCGCATCGCGGTGTCAATCTTCAAGTCGGCAAATTCGTACTCGCTGTTGTCAATTTTATAGAGCTTCATGTATCTTGCAGAGTCCTCGCGGTCGCGCATCGCGGTGAAGTCTTTTATTTTCTGCAAGTCTCCGCCCTCGCGGTTAAGGATTCTCTTTGCGCGCGTGTCGTCGCTTGCGATAAGATAGATTTTCACGTCCGCCTCGCCCAGCATCCAGATTGCAAGGCGGCTTCCAAGAACGCAGCTTTCCTTTTTCGCAAGCTCCACCTGATGAGTGTCAACGTAGATGTCGTATGAGTCGTCTGTCTTTGCGTTTTCAATTACCTGAGCGAGCGTAAGCCCTTTTTCGGCTGCAAGCTGACGGAAAGTGTAGTTTATGAGCTTGATTCCTAAAGTCTCGGCAAGCAAAGTTGAAACGGTCGTGTTTCCGCAGCCGGATTTTCCTGAAATTGCGATTCTAAGCTCTTTATTGAGTTTGTATTCAGACATTTTAAAGTCTCCTGATTTTTTTATTTTTTGCAAATGACGGGAAACGCCGGAAATTTCTTTTATCAAAAAAAATTCGGAAAATCACTCGACGTTTTTTGCCTGCTCGCGGATATTTTCGAGCGCGTCTTTTGCGTTGATGACCATCGCGCCGACTTCCGTGAACTGGTTTTTCGAGCCGATTGTGTTGATTTCGCGGTTCGCTTCCTGGCAGATAAAGTCGATTCTTTTTCCCGGAACAGGATTCTCGCTGATTTCCTTTCTGAGAACTGCGAGATGGCTTGAAAGTCGCACGATTTCCTCGTTTATCGTGTATTTTACCATCATCGAAGCGACTTCAGTCATTATGCGGTTCTCGTCGGCATAGTCGCCTAAAAGTTCCTTGAATCTTGAGGTTATCTGTTCCTTGAACTTTTCTTCCATTTTTGGCTGCCATTCCTTAAAGAAAGCGGCGCAGCTATCGAGCTTTGAAAGCTTTGAGAGAAGGTCCTTTTTAAGATTCTCGCCCTCGCGCTTTCTGTCGGCGATGAAAGCGTCAAAAACCTCGCCGAAAGTTCCCTCGATTTTTTTCCAGTAGCTTTCGGCGTCGTACTCGTGGGTGATGTTCAAGACCCCATCCTGCGAGATAACGAGCGAGAGCGGAATGTCGCCTGATTTTCCGAGAGCGGCGGCGATTTTCGAGATTGCGTCGCTGTACATTTTCGCGGCGTTTATGTCAGGATTGACGACCGCAGTCGAGTTCATATCCTTTACGCGGATTGTGAGGTCAACCTTTCCGCGCACGATTTTCTCAGAGACGATTTTTCTGATTTTCTGCTCAAGAGGATTCAGGAATCCCGGAAGATTCACGTTCAGGTCAAGGAAGCGATTGTTCACGGACTTTATTTCAACGCTGATTTGCGTGTTGTCAACGACTGTTTCCTTGTAGCCGTAGCCTGTCATGCTGTTCATTTATCTAAATCTCCTAACTTTCTAAAATGATAGAATTAAATTTCCATGTTCATAACTTTTCTGACTTCAAGAAGCGTCTGGTTTGCGATTTTTCTCGCCTTTTCAACGCCGTCGTTCAGAACCGAGCGGATATAGTCCATGTTCTGCTCAAGCTGAGCTCTTCTTGCGCGGAGCGGGCGAAGCTCCTCGTTCAAAGCCTCTGTAAGCTCCCTTTTTAGCTGTCCGCCGCCGCCCTCGCCGATTCTCGCCGCGATTGAAGAAGGCTCCTCGCCGGTGCAGAGCGAAATCAGGCGCAGAAGATTCGCGACTTCCGGGCGGTTTACAGGGTCGTAAGTGATGTTTCGCTCCTGGTCTGTCTTCGCCTTTTTGATAAGTTTCGCAGTCTCGTCCTCTGTCGCGCAAAGCATAATCGTGTTTCCAAGCGACTTTGACATTTTCGCGCTTCCGTCAAGCCCCATAATCATCGGAGTTTTTGAAAGCAGGGCGTGAGGCTCCGGAAAAATCGGATTTTCAGGGCAGAATTTCTTGTTGAAGCGGCGCGCAATCAAGCGTGCGACTTCAAGATGAGGAAGCTGGTCTTTTCCGACAGGAACAACGTTGCTCTTGCAGAAAAGAATATCAACAGCCTGATGGACAGGATAAGTCAACATTCCTGCGTTCACGCTCTTCATTCCTGACTTTATGATTTCGT
This sequence comes from uncultured Treponema sp., assembly GCA_934691925.1. Classification (GTDB taxonomy): domain Bacteria; phylum Spirochaetota; class Spirochaetia; order Treponematales; family Treponemataceae; genus Treponema_D. The sequence goes on from CAKUTI010000021.1 coordinate 27,352, forward strand.
CTTTAACGGTCGGGTTTCGGTCAAGCTCCGCGCTTGAAACAAGAGTCAAAAAAGGAATCATAAGCTGGTTCGCCTCTGGAACGTGCGAGTGCGGATAGATAAAAACATCGTCGCCCGGCTCTATTCCGGCAGCAAGATAGTCGATTACAAGCTGCTTTGTGTTCTGGCTGATTTTGTCAAAAGCGTCGTGGTCGGTCAAAACCTGATAGTCGGCAATCAAAATCGCAGTCGGAACGCCCATTTTTGAAAGGCGCACGCGGTTTTTAAGCGAGCCGAAATAATGCCCGATGTGGAGATTTCCAGTCGGGCGGTCGCCTGTCAAAACGCGGTATTTCTTAGGATTTACTTTGATGTCCTCTTCGATTTTCGCGCTTGTCTGCATCGCCTCCGCAAGGATTTTGTCGGCGTTTGTCTCGATTTTATCAGTCTGATTTTGCTGGTTCTGATTGTCTGCAATCTGATTTTCCATATTTTCCTCAATTTTTTTATTTTTTAGCTTTAAAACGTAATTTTTATCGCAATTATTCTACTTAATCAGAAATTTATTTTCAATTGAACATCAAAGAACTAAAAAGACGGCAGTTTTAATTGGCGTTCCAATTCATTATCATAAAAAATTATGACCGAATCTAAAAAATGCAAGAAAAACGCAGTTTCTAAAGAATCAGAGAAATCTGAAAAGATAATAAATTTTGAAAATTGGCTCGACTCCTACCTGAATTTTGAGAAAACCCCTAAAAAAAACATTTTCTGGCTAGAGACGATGAAATTTTTCTGCCAGAAATTCGGAAATCCGGAAAATGCGGAACGCTGCTTCCACGTGGCTGGCTCTAAAGGAAAAGGCTCGGTGTCGATGTTCATCGCGTCGATTTTAAAGGAAGCCGGATTCAAGACAGGTCTTTACACTTCTCCGCACATTCTCGATTTTCTTGAACGCGTGAGCTTGGCAGGCGATAAATTCAGCAGCAAGATTTATGAGAAAGCCGCGGACGAGCTTATGCAAACTGTCGAGGCCGTAAAAGAAGAGGAGCTTCCAGGCGGACGCGGAATCACGTGGTTTGAGCTTGTAACGATTTTCGCTTTTCTCGTGTTCAGGCAGGCAAAAACTGACTTTGCAGTTTACGAGGTGGGGCTTGGCGGCAGGCTCGACTCCACGAACGTTGTGAATCCGGTCTGCGCGTGCATCGGGCCGATTGAGCTTGAGCACACGGAATTCTTAGGCGACACAGTTGAGAAAATCGCGGCGGAAAAAGGCGGAATAATAAAGCCAGCCTTAAAAGTCGTGATTGCAAGGCAGATTCCGTCTGTAAGAAAAGTTTTTGAGAAAATCGCGGAAGAAAGAAACGCGGAACTTTTTTTTGTGGACGACGAGATTAAGAACCTTGAATTCAAGATAGAAAAAATTTCGCTTGAAAAGGAAAACACGCGAACGGCTAACGCTGCGGAGTGCGCGCGCGAAGCTGGGGAAAACGGCCGAAATAAAAATCATCCTGTGATGTCGGTGAGCTTTGAGGCAAAATATTTTTCCCGCCCGGTTCACGCAAAACTGAAAATGCTCGGAAGATTTCAGGCTCAGAACGCGGCAATGGCTGCTTTGGCGGTGAAAATCGCGCTTCCAGAAATCAGCGAGGAGACGATTGAGAAAGGGCTTTCAAACGCGTCTCTTCCAGCAAGGTTTGAGGTTGTGCCGTCGCCTGAAAATTATGAGAACATTCCGTATCTCGTTTTGGACGGGGCGCACACTGTGAACAGCGAGACTTTCACGATGGAGACGATGAGGGAAACCGGGCTTTTGGGAATTGAGGCTGATTCTGCGGAAGATTCAAAAAACACGGATGACGCGGACAAAACGGATTTTTGCACGGAACAGGCGGATTTTGATTTGAGGAAAGCAGATTCAAGCAAGCCGGTTCTGCTTTTCGCCTGCGCCGCCGACAAGGATGTTAAGGACATTGCGCCGCTTTTCAAGGGAAAATTCCGGAAGATTTTTCTTACAAAGCCCGGAAACGTGAAAATTTCCGACACAAAAAAAATGGAGGACGCGTTTGACGGGAACGGAATTACGTACGATTTTGACGCGGACTTTTCGTCGCAGATAAAAAAAGCCTTAAGCTTCGCGGACGAAAAAAAATCGGTTCTGCTTGTCACAGGCTCTTTTTATCTCGTGGCAGAGGCAAAAAAAATCCTGCTTGAAAGCTAGCTTTCAAGCTAAAACGCATAAGCAGAAAACAGCGTAACTATTGAGAAAGACAAATGTTTTTCTTATAATAAAATCTCAACCTAGCTATTGCAAAAGGAAAAATCTTAATGAAAATCAGTTTCAAAGAACATTCTAAATATGCTCTTGTTTTTTCATCAATTCTTTCAATATCTCTAATTTCCTGCGGAACAGTTTCAAATGTTGCGCAAAACGGCAGCATAGAAGCACAAAACTTTGCATCAAACGGCTCTGAAAAGACAGAATCAGAAAAAAATCCTGCGCCTGAAACGAAAATTCCGGCAGCGGCAGAAATCTACAAAGAAAAAACAGCCGGAGTCTCGCTTAAAATCGAGTCTTTTCCGGGCGAAATCACAAAAGGACGCGCTTTTTCAAAGCCTTATATTGTAAAAGCGGCAGACGCGGACGGAAACGCGGCCAAAAATCTTGAGATTGCAGTTTTGCTTCCGTATTCAGACGAGAAAAAAGTTCTTTTGACAGACGAGAGCGGAGCAGTTTCGTTTCTTCCTGAAACGCCTGCAAAATCAATGAATTCTGAAATCAAGTTCTATCCTGACGGAGACACTTCTGACGCGGAAATCGCCGAGGCTGCGGAAAAACTTTCCGTAAGCGCGCCCTACAAAGTCCAGACAAACTTGAAATCAGCAGGCGGACTGATTGCGGTTGTCGATTTTAGCCAGAGCGGAAAGCCAATCACATCGAATCCAGTATCGTCGTCGAATCTTCTCATGAGCCTTATGCAGCTTGGATTCACGCGTGTCGGAAACATCGACCTTACAAACGAGGTCTTGAAAGACGACGCTCTCTCATTGCAGAGAAAGGCGAAATCGCTTGTCGGAAACACTTCCTCGTATCTGATTTACGGAACTGTAAAATATAAGTCGGCAGAGAAAAAAAGCGACGGGACGAGCGAAATCATTTTGGCTGGAAACATCAAATGCCTTGACCTGAAAACAGGCGAGATTATGTTTGAGGAAGAAAAAGAATCTTCTGCAAGCGGAAAAAACGAGTGGAACGTGCTTCGCGACGCGCGGAAAAATCTTGCGGACGAATTTGCAAAATCTTTAAAATACGGAATTTAAATAAAAAAGGAAAATAAAATGATTTACACAGACACACGCGACAAAGCTGTAAGGACGAATTTCAGGACTGCCGTTCTCGGCGGAATGAACGAGAAAACAGGCGGACTTTATATTCCGGTTGAGTTTCCAAAGCTTCCGAAAGAGTTTTTGAACAAGTCAACCGAGCCTTCTTTTAGAAATATCGCTTTTGAGATGGCGAAGCCTTATGTTGAGGGCGAGATTCCAGACAAGGATTTGGAAGCGATTATCCACGACGCTTATCCTTTCACTTCTCCGGCTGTTCCTGTTGACAAGAATTCGTATATTCTCGAGCTTTTCCACGGCCCGACCTGCGCTTTCAAGGATTTCGGCGCAAGATTCATGGCGCGCGTGATGTCTTATTTCAACAGAAGCGAGTCTTCCCCGCTCCACATTCTCGTTGCGACTTCTGGAGACACTGGCTCGGCTGTAGGCTCGGCTTTCCACAACGTTCCGGGGCTTGACGTTACAATCCTTTATCCAGAGGGAAAAGTTTCAGCATTGCAGGAAAAGCAGCTTTCGACTTTTGACGGAAATGTCCGCGCTCTTAAAGTAAAGGGAACTTTTGACGACTGCCAGAAGCTCGTAAAGACAGCGTTCACAGACAATTCTTTGCGCTCGGTTCTCCGCCTTTCCTCAGCAAACTCAATCAATATCTCACGTCTTCTTCCGCAGAGCTTCTATTATATGTATGCGAGCCTTTCTGTGAGAGAGCGCGCATGGGGAGACACAAAGCTTGAAAATCCTGCGATTATCTGCATTGTTCCGTCCGGAAACTTTGGAAACCTTACCTCCGGCTTGATTGCGCGCGAGATGGGAGCGCCGATTGCAGGATTCGTTGCGGCCACAAACTCGAACCGCACTGTTCCAGACTGGATTGCGACAGGAAACTACAACGCGCGTCCGTCTGTTGAGACTTACGCCAACGCGATGGATGTCGGCGCGCCTTCAAACTACGAGAGAATCGCGGCGATGTATTCTCTTGATGAAGTAAGACAGCTTTTCGCTTCCTACTGGCTCGACAACGACGGAATCATCAAGTCAATCTCAGACTGCTACAAAAAGACAGGCTACACAATCGACCCTCACGGAGCGGTCGGCTGGAAAGCATGGAGCGACATCAAGAACGGCGGTCTTGCGGACTTGAAGGCAGGCAAGAAAAACGACTTTACAAAGCCTGGCCTCACGCCGAACTTGCCTGTCTGGGCAGACGAAGTCATAAACAAGCACGCGGTCGGAATCATTCTTGAGACTGCTCATCCTGCAAAATTCGGTGCGACAGTGGAAAAAGCAATCGGCTCAACGCCGCTTATTCCAGACCGCCTTGAAAAAGTAATGTCGCTTCCAGACAAGGCAATTCCAATGGAAAACGACTACGGAAAATTCAAGGAATGGCTTTTGGAGAATCTCCAGAAGTAAGATTTCCGCATATATTTTTATTATCATACAGATTAGGGACTGCTACGCAATCTCTTTACACGCAAAAAAGCGGTCATGTCATCTTGATAAACCAGATGGCTTGACCGCTTATTTTTTTTGCAGCAGACTTTCCAGCGGCTTTATTTCAGGCACAAGCTAAACTTGATAAGTGCCTGTTATCAACCGAGATTTTGACCGCTATCAACGTTGTCAGGTGTCGCCGCATAAGCTATGTTTTGACCGCTATCCGTGTTTATAGTCGCCGCCACATAAGCTATGTTTTGATTACTATCCGTACTGTTAGCCGTCGCCACATAGACTACGTTTTAACACCTATCAACGTTGTCAGGTGTCATCGCATAAGCTATGTTTTGACCGCTATCAATGCTCTGATGATTTTTGCCCCAGTTTTCCCTGAAAGCACACAGATTTTATAGTTTCTAATTCCGCCAGGCGTCAGACAAATCTTTTGCCGCCTCGTACGGATTTTCAGCTCCGGCAACCGCGCTCACAACGAAAAATCCCGCGACTCCAGTTTTTTTCAGCGGCGCAATGTCCAAAAGCTTAACTCCGCCGCCAACCACGACAGGAACAGGGCTTGCCTTTGCAAGCTGTGAAAGCTCTTCAAAAGTCTTTGTAATCACGTGTCCGTTCTCGTCCATTCCGCAGTCAGGCTTCGTCGATGTCTCATGTACAGGTCCCGCCCCGAAATAGTCGATTTCAGAAACATCATAGTTCTTCACATAGTCAATCAAATCCTTTGTGGGAGCGGAAAGACCAATCACAGCCTCCTTTCCTAGATACTTCCGGCACACAGAAACCGGAATGTCAGCCTGCCCCACGTGGATTCCGTCAACCTTGATTCCCCTCTCCCGCGCCGCAAGCACAACGTCAAGCCTGTCGTCAACTAAGAGACATACAGAATCAGCCTTTCCAAGATTTTTTATGACCGCCGCCGCATTCTTGCAGTCCTCGATAAGCTCAAGCGCAGATTCCTCTTTCGAGCGGATTTGAACCGTCGTAAATCCGGCTTTAACGGCGGCCTCAACAATTTCCGCAACAGGGCGGCCGTTTGTATTTTCTCTTCCCACAACGAGATACGCGCTCACATCAACTTTCATAAAATCCCCCTTTACTGATTTCTGATTTCTGATTCCTGATTCCTGTTTCCTGTTTCCTGTTTCCTGTTTCCTGATTTCTGATTCCTGTTTCCTGATTTTCTGTTTTCTTTCTACATCTGAGCTTCCATCCGCTCGATTTTTCCTTCCATCATATTCTCAAATCCTGGCCGAATATCCATCTTCATCACGACTTCCGTCCTGATTCCTTTTCCGGCAAGAACAAACGTCGCCTTTTTCACGATCTCCATAACCTTGTCCCACTCGCCCTCAATCTCGGTGAACATCGAGTAAGTCTTGTTCGGCAAGCCCGAAGCCCTGATAACTTTCACAATCTCGGCGACCTCTTTTGCAAGCTCGTCTCCAACTCCAACCGGCGCAATGCAAACCGCACACAAAGTATTCATTATTTGTCTCCTCTCTTATTTTTTTGCGTTACAAAAGCTAGACAATCTCGAAGCTGTTCTGGGCAACATCTTCCGAGCTTGCTAGATAAAGCTCGTCAAGAAAATTCACTTGAAAGCTAGCCGGCCCTCTTGAAGACTTTTCCGCCCTCTTTCCTGCAAGATTATAGATTTGAGTCGCAGTCAAAGCGGCGGTGAAAGGGTCTGAAACGCCAGCGTAAACCGCGCAGACTCCGCCGAGCGAGCAGCCGGCTCCCGTTATTTTCTCCATAAAATGAGAGCCGCCGTCAGAATAGACAGAAAGTTCTCCGTCCGTAACAAAATCGCGCGCGCCGCTCACACAAACCGCGCCTTTTATAAATTTCGCGAGAGCTTTCGCCGCGTTCTCGGCCTTTTCAACAGAATCCACGCTGTCAACTCCGACAGGGCCTTTTGAAGAGTCATCTTCAAGAATATTCCAGAGCTTTGAAAGCGCGATTATCTCAGACGCGTTTCCCCTAACAATGCTAGGCGGAAAATCCTTGAATTCCAGAAGCAGCTTTGTCCTTAAAGAGCCGATTCCAAGCCCGACAGGGTCTAAAACCCACGGAGTTCCGTTCTCCTTGCAAGCTTTCGCGCAGCGCGGAAAAGTGTCCTCGTAAAAAGGGAAAAGCGTTCCGGCATTCATATAAACCGCGCTTCCGATTTTTGCGACGCACTCGCCCTCGTCCGGAAGATAAACCATAGCCGCGCTTCCGCCCACGGCAATCTGCGCGTTCGCAACGAAATTGACTGTGACAGTGTTTGTGATTGAAGGCGCGAGCGGCTTTTTTTCGCGCGCGTCGTTCACAGCCTTTTTGATTTTCTCTTGGATTTGTGATTTTGTCATTTTTTGCCTCATTGAATCAAAAATTTTAAAATAAAACTGCCGGCCTTTCATTATCGAAAAAAGCCGGCAGATATGATTCAACAAAACGCAAAATCAAAAAGCTCGCTTCCTTCCACGGTCCTGACCGACAGGTTCAAAGGGTTTCACGCCATCACGTTTCTCTCAGCGGTTAAGCAAGCTTCCGCTCCCCTGCAAACTGGCTTAATGATATTGATTTAGAAAAAACAATTCAACAAGGCGCGACGCCAGCAAGCGTTGCGTCGCACGGTAAAGCAAAGAGAAAAACGAAGTTTCTCGTAAAAAGAAAAATTACAAGGATGTGAGATTTGAAAGCCAAACTGCCACGGACGGCAGTTTTTAAGCCTTTCCGTCTGAGAGAATCTTTGATTCTCGTCGGACAGGATGTCCGTTTTCAACGAAAAACAACTGACTATTCACAAACTAATCTGTCGCACGGATGCGGCGGTAAAGCAAAGAGAGAAACGAAGTTTCTCGTTAAAAGAAAAATTACAAGGATGTGAGATTTGAAAGCCAAACTGCCACGGACGGCAGTTTTTAAGCCTTTCCGTCTGAG
>CAKUTI010000022.1 GCA_934691925.1 uncultured Treponema sp.
AAATTCTACACTGACGCTTTTATGGCGGACATCGACGCGCTTAATATCCGCCACCCGGACGTTATCTGCAAGGCGACCGAGCATATTTCCGATATGATTGAGCTTATCAAGAAAATCGAGGCGAACGGACACACTTACACAGCGGGCGGAAATCTTTACTATGACATTTCAACTTATCCTGACTATGGAAAGCTCGCGAACTTGAACCTTGACGAGCTTAAAGCCGGAGCCGGAAGAAGAAAGGTTTCAATTATCGACGAGAACAAGCGGAATCCGGGCGACTTTGTGCTTTGGTTCACAAAATCTAAATTTGAAAACCAGGCGATGACCTGGGAGTCTCCGTGGGGAAGAGGCTATCCTGGCTGGCATATCGAGTGCTCGGCGATGAGCATGAAATATCTTGGAAAGCACATCGACATTCACACAGGCGGCGTTGACCACATTCCAGTCCACCACACAAACGAGATTGCGCAGTCGGAAGGAAGCTTCACGCCAGAAGAAAGGGCTGAAGGTCCGTGGGTAAAATACTGGCTTCACAATGAATTTCTGGTAATCGAGGGCGGAAACAAGATGTCGAAGTCTTCGGGAAATTTCTTGCGCCTGCAGTCGCTTCTTGACAAGGGATACGACGCGCTTGACTACAGATTTTTCCTTTTGGGCGGACACTACCGCAAGCAGATTTATTTTTCTTGGGACGCGATGGACGGAGCAAAAAACGGACGCGCGGCTTTGAACGCGAGAGTCGCAAAGCTGATTCAAAAAGCGAACAATGAAGAAAATCTCGCTCTTACAAAAGAAAACTTCGCCGAAAAACTTTCAAAAATTGATTCAGACGCGAAAGACAATATCACAAGATTTGAGGAAGGGCTTGAAAACGACCTGGCGACTCCAATCGCGCTTTCCGCTCTTCAAAAAGAATCAAACGGAAAAGGAAGAAAGGCTTCGGACGCTCTCAGCAACATTTTCCAGATGGACAAAGTTCTCTCGCTCAAAGTGATTGAAAACGCGTTTGCCGAGCTTGAAAAGCAGACGGAAATCTCTTCAAAAGCAGATGACCACGCAGGCGACCCGGAAGCGGCGGAAATCACCACGCTTGTTGAGGAGCGTACAGCGGCAAAAAAAGCGAAGGATTTTTCAAAAGCCGACAAAATCAGAAACGACCTTTCCGCGCGCGGAATAACAATCATCGACACGCCGAACGGAGCAGTCTGGAAAAGAAACTAAAAAAAATGCATAAGGCGCGGACACGAAAAAAAACGAAGAATGCGTTAGGGATTGGAATGGCGGCGAAGCCGTTCAAAAGCGGCGGTTGAGCTTGCCGAAATCCCGCTTTTGAATGAAGCGAAAGCGAAAACATGAAAAGCCCGACGGCGAAGCCGTAACGCCCCATTTTTTTTACCACGCACTGTTTTTAATTCTTATTACACCAAAAAAAATCAAAAATCTGCCGCACGGATGCGGCAAAAAAGCAAAGAGAGAATATTCTGTTTGCTTTCAAGTGAACAGAATATTCTCGTTAGAAATGAAATTACAAGGATGTAATTTCATTTCTTGTAACTTTTTGTTATCTGAAAACTTTATATGCATGAGGAAGGATATTTATGCCGGTAGTCAATGACAAAAATTATAATGCAGCAAATCCGGCTGACTTCAGGACGATTTATGACTCGACTTTTACGCTTCTTTACAGGGTTGCGTGGCGCGTCATAAATGACGAAGAAGCTGCTGAAGACCTTGTTCACGATTCGTATATAAAAGCCAGCGAAAAGCAGATGATTTTTCCAAGCCTGGAAGATGCGAAATTCTGGCTCATACGCGTCGTGAAAAATGCAAGTCTGAACTACGCGAAACGAAAAACACGCGAGGCAAAGGCTTATCACAAGGCGCTTTACGAAAGCAAAAAAACTTCTGAAAGCGCGGACACAAATCTTCTAAAAGAAGATGCTAAGCGAATCGCGCTTGAAGCACTGAATAAACTTCCGAAAAGTCTCCGCGAAGTGCTTATTCTGCGCGAATACGGCGACTTAAACTACAAAGAGATTGGAAAAGTGCTCGGAATCACCGAAGGAAACGTTAAGATCCGTATGTTCCGGGCGCGTGAACAGCTTGAAAAACTACTGGAGGCCGATGATGTCTACATCTCCTGAAAAAGATTTACATTCTGTTTACATTGACGGCGAAATGCCTGAAAATTTTGTTTCGCGTTATGAAGACGAAATTTCACGCGATGAAAATGCGAAAGCAGAGCTTGAAAAAATGCGTTCTCTCCATAATTTGTTTCAGGAAGACGCAAAATCAAAATCTGTTGACAAAATTTTTGCAGACCAGAGCTTTGAGCGTCTAAAAACGAAGATGAGCTACAGCAAAACGCTGAAACTTGCAGAAAAAAAGCCTTCTTTTATCACGCCGATTGCAAAATACACGGCAAGCTTTGCGGCAGCGGCGGCAGTTTTCGCTTTTGTCTTTATTCCAGTCTACAACCGGGATATTTCGCTTGCAAAAACAAGCGAGCTTGCAGCAATTGAAATCAAAAATTCAAACGAAATCGCGCCGATTTCAGAAAAGCAGGTCGTTATTGACGGCAATTTTAAGACGCAAAGCCTCTCTTCAAAACTTGCTTTGACATCACAAAGCAAGGCGGTTGCCACAGCGAAAACTGAAGCAAGCGGCAGCGAAAACTCAACCGAAAATAAAAAAGCGATTTCGGATTCACAGGATTCGTTGAATTCAACAGAGCAAATCCAAAATCTTCAGTCTCAGCAAATCGAACAAAAAACGGTGCGGGCTTCGGCCTTGGTTTCTGGCGGAAACAGCGTGCAGAATTTCAATCTTCCGTCGGTAGACCCGTTCAGACCGAATTTTTCTTCATCTCAAATCAGAATATCTGTTCCAAAATTCGGAGAAATCGGCAATAATTTAGAGGAACGCTAAAGCCAAGCGATTTTATCAAAATTGCCTTGAAATGTTCATCTAAATTATTTTTGCTGGAAGTCGGTTTTGAATCTCAAAAAATCAATTTCAATTCTCTTTAGAAAATATTCTTCTGTGCGGTTTGCAATTTTAGTTGTCTTGATTGCATCCGCGCTTTTTATAATCTCTTTTGCGACAGTAAAAGCCCACAAAACGCCTTTCATTCAGATTGCAGTTCCGGCAGTCGGCTCTCCGGGCGACACAATGATAATAAAAGGAAGCAATTTCGGAGACAGACGCGGAACGAGCTTCGTTGAAATCGGCGGAAGCAGAGTTACGGCTTCGGGCTATCTTTCTTGGAGTGACAGCGAAATCCGGCTTGTGATTCCGTCAAATGTTCAGGACGGGCTTTTAATCGTCAAAACGTCGGCAGGAAAATCAAAACCGAGCTTTTTTGCGAATGAGACGGAAATTCCTGTGACAGTCAAGGAAAAACCGAATTCGATTCAGACAGTAATCTCTTCGATTGAGCCTTCAACTTGCGGATACGGAACGCTTGTTTCAATTAAAGGCGCGAATTTTGGAAATACGAGAGGAAAAAGCCAAGTTGTTTTTTCGGCAAACAGAGACGACGCGAAATTCAAGCAGCAGTCGGCAGGCGACAAAACCGGCGAGCTTGAAACGGAATTCATCGCGGCAAATCCAGCCGATTTTGACTATGAATACTGGAGCGATTCTGAAATTCGTGTAAGAGTTCCAGACGGAGCGGCTTCTGGGCAAGTTTTCATCAAAACTGGAAACGGAAACAGCAACGGCTGCGAGATAAAGCTTTCAGTTTCGCCAGAACAGAAAAAATTCAGCAGCAGAAAAACTTATCTCATTGAAGTCTACGCGGACATTGAAAACGCGGACTCAAAAAACAGCACAAATATAACGCTTAGAATGCCGCGCCCTGAAACAAGCGCGTCTCAGCCTTTGGCGGAAATGACGGAATGTTCGCCAACGCCAGTTCTTGAGGATTTCAAAAAAACGGTTGTCTACAGATTCGAGCTTAGCAAGTCGTCCGGCAGAAATTCGCAGAGCAAGCGGCGTTACAAGCAGAATTACATAATCTCGTCTTACGCTGTGAACACGAATATAAATCCAAAATCTGTGAAATCTTACGACAAAGAAAGAACGCTTTATAAAACTTTCACCTCGCAAGACACGCTGATTCAATGCAAAAACGAAGACATAATCTCGCTTGCGCAAAAAATCACTGGAAAAGAAAAAAATCCGCTTTTAAAGGCGAGAATGATTTTCGATTATCTCCTTGAAAATTACAAATTGCTTGAAAATCTACGAAAATCTGACGCGTCCGCGCTCGACCTATTGAAAGACAAAAAAGGCGACACTTACGATTTTGCGGTTTTCTACACTGCTCTTTTGCGGGCAGCTGAAATTCCTGCAGTTACGATGAGCGGAATTCTCGTTGATTTTGACTTGCAGGCGAAAAATCACTGGTGGACTGAATTTTATCTTGAAGGATTCGGCTGGATTCCTGCTGATGTCGCGCTTGCAATGGGAATGAGCTACAAATCTTTCAGGTCGGTGCAGAACGCGAAGGAATTTTACTTTGGAAATCTTGACGGGCAGCACATCGCGTTCTCCCGCGGCTGGAACGAGCTAAAAAGAACGATTTCCGACAGCAGCAAAATCGTTTATCGGCCGAAAACTTACGCGCTCCAGTCGATTTGGGAAGAATCAAGCGAGGGAAAAGTGAACTACAGCTCGCTTTGGAACAATCCTGTCGTTCTTGGAATCTACTAAATTGAAAATTTGCAAGGCGGTTTCAAAAAAATAAAAGCAAAAAATTTTTGATGAATAATTAGGAGGAAAAAATGTCTGTAAAAGTTCTTTCGGTTGGAGGCTCGATTGTAGCTCCAGAAGGTCCGGATGTTGAATTTGTGAAAAAATTCGTCTCGATGATTTGCGATTATCTTTCAAAAAATCCTGATGAAAAACTGATTTTCGTTGTTGGCGGCGGCGGACCTGCAAGAATTTATCAGAAAGCGTTCAGAGATGTGGCGGGCATTTCGCCAGATTCAGGAACTGACGCTGCCGACTGGATTGGAATCATGGCGACACGGCTCAACGCTCAGTTTGTAAAGGCAAGTTTCGGAGACTTGTGCAAGGAAGCCGTCGTCACAGACCCGACCGCGGCAAAAGATTTCACTGGAAAAATTCTTCTCGCGGCAGGCTGGAAGCCTGGATTCTCAACGGACAATGACGCTGTTCTCTTGGCAGAAAAATTCGGTGCGGACACGGTTGTGAATTTGAGCAACATCGAAAAAGTCTACACAGACGACCCGAGAAAAAATCCTGACGCAAAGCCAATAGACGAGATTTCATGGGCAGATTTCAGAAAAATTGTCGGAGACGAATGGACTCCGGGAAAAAACTGTCCGTTTGATCCGATTGCCTCAAAAAAAGCTCAGGAAATGGGATTGAAAGTAATTTGCGCCGGCGGAAAAAATCTTGATAACATTAAAGCTATTCTCGAGGGCAAAAATTACATCGGAACAACGATTTTCAATTAAATATTTATAGAAGAAAAAAACGGGCTTGCAGACAAAATCTCTTGTCAGCAAGCCCATTTTAATAAAGTCGTCCAAAAATAAAAAAAGCCATTTCCGAATTTGTTTCGGAATCTAAATCTTACTTAAATGCTGAAAACAACTCGAACTCAGACGTGTTCGAGTTCAAAACAACGTCGCTTTTCAGGCGGCAAAAATCTTTTCCTAAAACTTTTCCAGCTCGTAAAGCAAATTGTCTAACTTTGCGCCGTATTCCTTGTCTGCCGCCCAGTTTCCAGCCAAATCAAATACAGTTTTCGCGTTTTTAGCCTTGTGCGGCCAGCTGTAGCGAGGGTCAACAAGCGGATTGCGCAAGCCCACATCGGCAGGAGTCGCGTAAGCCTGCAAATGCTGAATGTGAGCGCGGATTCCTGTCTTAACATCTGGAAAAACCTCTCCGGGATTTTCAGGACCGATTGCACCGAGTCCGCAAAAATTGTTCATTTCAGGTGTGACGAGATTTCCGAATTTCAAAAATCCGGTTTCAAGGCACATCTGGACAAATGCCGCGTCAGAATTGATATTTTCCATCTCGCTTTCAGAAATATAAATCGAAGCCATCTCAGTTATTTTTTTCTTGCTGTAATTTGGATTGTGCGAAAGAAAAAAAGCGACAAGCTGATTCTCGTTTTTTATTCCGTTTCCTAAAAGCTCGCGCGAGCATTTTTTTTCGGCGCGCGTTGAAACGCAGGAAGAAAATTCAAAAAGCAAAAAAGCGAAAAAAATCGCCGTAATCAAAAGAATCAGGAAATTTGAAATCCGTTTTTCAATCTTGAAACTCTTGAATCTTTCAAGGTTCCCGAATCTTTCAATGTTGTCCTGTTTTTTTAAAATCGGCTGAAAATCTGTGGAAAAATTTTTGTTCATAATAAATTATCGGAAAAAAACGATTTTTTTTGAAATTTCATCAAAAAATCTGCCTAAAATGATTTTTTTTTGCACATATATAAACATATATATCAAAGAATTTTTGAGGAATTTTATGTACAAACAAAAAATCGAAATCAGGGAGCTTACTCTTGAGCACGGCTTGTCGTATCCGAGCGACGAGGAGCTTATAATGCTGCTTCTGGGGCACGGAACAAGCAAAACGCCGGTCGAGCAGCTTTCGGTAAAGGCACTTGAAGTTCTGATGAGGTCGAATTATGACAATCTGATTGAAAATCTCACAAAAATCGACGGCGTTGGAAAAACAAAGGCTCTGGCGATTGCCGCTGCGCTGGAGCTTGGGCGAAGGCAAAACCGAAATCCGCAGGGCGCGCTTTCAGAGCCGAGAGATGTGATTCCGTACATTCAAAACTACGCAATTCAGCCAACCGAGCATTTTATTTGCGTTACGCTGAACGGAGCGAGGGAAATTCTTTCAATCAGAGTTATTTGCGCAGGAAGCGGAAACATGGCGGTCATGCGGACAAGCGAAGTTTTTGCGGAAGCAGTAAAGGAACGCGCTTCGGCAATGATTTTGAGCCACAATCATCCTGGAGGAAATCCGAATCCGTCAGACGAAGACATTGAGACAACGAAAAAGCTTTACGCGGCGGCGCAAATTTTGGGAATCGCGCTTTTAGACCACATAATCATAACGCGTAACGCTTATTACAGTTTTCTTGAGCACAGATGGTTTGAGAAATTTGACAGCGAATTGAATTCAAGATAATTTTTCTGTATGAAAGCGAAAACGTTTTTCAGACTTTTTATGATTATTTTTCTGTTTTGTGCGGTTCAGACGGCATTTTGCGAGGAACTTTTGAGCGAGCAGACTTCGCAGATTGAAGAAAACAAAACGGAAATCACAATCAGGTGCAGCGTTCCGGGCGTTTACGTTTTTTTGAACGGCGAACTTCAAGGAAAAGCCGAGCTAACAATAAGGAATCTTCGGGAAGGAATTTACAATCTGAAACTTGAAAAAAAAGGATTTGAAACGCAATTTTTTGAAATCGAAGTGAAAAAATCTTTAAGCCAGACTTTTTACGTTGAAATGAAATGAAAAAATGAAAAAATAAAGAGAAGCGAATAAAAGATTAAGTGAAGCAAGCCGCAAAGCTATCAGAAACAAACACAAACACAGCAGTTTTTTATAATTTTCTGCTGATTTTTCAGCGAATCTTTATACGGCGAAAAAAATTCTTTATAATTGGCGTATGAAACTTTATTCGAGATTACAGGTTATTAAATCCGCTTTTTTGGGACTTGCGGCGGGAGTTGCGCTTGCGGCGGTGGCTTTTGTTTTTCTGGCAAAATCGGAGAAAGAAGTTAAGCATGACACTCAGATTGAGCTTGCCGGAAAATCTGACGGAAATGCTGAAAATGATAATCCGGCGAAAAAGATTTCAGAATTCGGAAAATCTTCTGAAACCGCTTCCGAAAAGTCTTCGCAGGCAGTTTCAGAAAATTCCGGCGCAAAGAAAATTGATGACAGAATTTTTGATGAGAACGCTTACACGGTCGCTTCAAAAGGCCAAAATCAGAGTTTTGATTCGTTTTACACGCAGGACGAGCAGCAGAATATTTCAGTCTATGAAAAATGCAACGAGGCGGTTGTTAACATCACGACTCAGGTGATGGGCGTGAACTGGTTTTTGGAGCCTGTAGTGCAGGACGGAGGCTCTGGCTCAGGCTCGATAATCGACAAGCGCGGTTACGTTGTAACAAACGTGCATGTAATTTCAAACGCAAGCAAAATAAACATCTCGCTTGCAGACGGCTCGAGCTACGAGGGAACTGTAATCGGAAAAGACGTTGAAAGCGACATTGCGGTTATAAAGTTCGACCCGCCGGACAACATTCAGCTAAAGACAATCGATTTCGGCGACAGCGAAAAGCTTAAAGTCGGGCAGAAAGTAATAGCAATTGGAAATCCGTTCGCGCTCGAGCGCACAATGACAACAGGAATAATTTCGGGGCTTGGCCGGCCGATTCAGGAAAGCACAAACGTCATCATCAGAAATATGATTCAGACGGACGCGGCAATCAATCCTGGAAACTCGGGCGGACCGCTTTTAGACACGCGCGGAAAAATGGTCGGAATCAACACGATGATAATCTCAAATTCAGGAAGTTCGGCTGGAGTCGGATTCGCAGTTCCTGTAAGCACGGCACGTCGGGTTGTTGAAGACTTGATAAAATACAAGAAAGTTCGGCGCGGTGTGCTGAAAATCAAGCCGGTTCAGATGACTTCTTCAATCGCAAGATATGCAGGACTTAAAATCAATTACGGAATTCTCGTGAGCCAAGTTGAACGAGGCTCTGGCGCAGATTCGGCTGGAATTTTGGGCGGAACAGAGCAAGTTCAGTACGGAAGCCGATTCAATCCAACAACGATTTATCTCGGCGGAGACATAATCACGCAGATTGACAATATTTCAGTCCGAACTTACGCAGACTACACGAGCGCACTTGAAGCAAAACGCCCGGGCGACGCTGTTACAATCACAGTTTACAGAAACGGCGAATTCAAAAAGCTGAAAACAATTCTTGACGGAACTGATGACACAAGCGGAAGCAGCAGAATAACCGAAAGAAGCTCAAACAGAACAATTCAGCCAAGCGACAGCGCAACGAGCGGAAAAAGCTCGACTTTATAATTTTGTGAAAAAAATGAAGAAGCATTTTATTTTTGCCGCGTTGTTTTTTTTCGGAATTTCCGCGTTTTGTGACAATCTTGAATTTTCAGTGAAAGGACTCGTTACAGAATCAAAAAATCCTGTAAAAATCGAAACTGAATGGAAAGACGACTGGTTTTCCAGCGGCTCGGCATTTTCATACAATCACAAAATCGCGCGGATTGCGGCAATTTTAGCAACAGTCTCCTACACCGACGTTGAAGATTTTCCTGACACAAATTTAATGCTTGAAAGCTACAAAACGCTCGGAATCAAAGAAAGCGAGATGGAATTTCATTACGACTTGGATTATTCCGTTCCGACGCTCGGAGACAATCAGGCGGCGTTCAGTTTCGCATCAAAAAAATTAAAACCGGCTTCTAATTCTGGAAGCGTAACCAAAAATCTCGTTTTCGTCGTGATTCGAGGCACTCCCTTAAACGCGAACGAATGGATTTCAAACCTTGCAATCAGCGATTCAACAAAACAGAATTCGATAATCCACGAAGGCTTCTACAAAACGATGCAGCAAGTTCACAATGCGCTGATTTACTATCTTTTAAAGCAAAAAATCGACCCGGACGAGACAAGTTTTTTAATCACAGGACACAGCCGGGGAGCCGCGGTCGCAAATCTTTTGGGAGCGACTCTTTCAAACGAGAAAATTTTCGACACTTCAAAAATCTTCACCTACACTTTCGCCGCCCCGAACGTTAGCCAGGAAGCTGACATTTCCGCGCCGAAATACAATTTCATCTGGAACATCGTAAACGGCGAAGATATTGTTCCGACCGTTCCGCCAAACAGAAACAACTGGAAATTCGGAAAATACGGAAAAACTTTAACTCTCGTGAACCGCTGGACTTGCGACAAAAATCTTTACGATGAAAATTATTATCCGAAGATGAATAGGATTTACTCAAAATTCCTTCTTCGCGACTATTGTCCGTTCAAAAATGGAACTTTCGTTCAGTCGCAGATTTCGCGCGTTCTCACAGGAATTTATCCTGACGTGACTTCTTATTACAACGGAAAATTCAAGCTAAGAAACACGGCAGAAAAAATAATGTGGAAAGTTTTTCCGCCGTCATCAGAAGAAATAAACAAGCAGGTTGAAAATCAGAAGCGAAGTCTTTTCCAAAATATCAGCAATAAAATCAACAATCAGACGGAAGGTCTCGTTGACTACGTGAAAAATGCGTTTGTCGATATGCACGCGAGCGAAACTTATCTTTCGTGGCTTCTTTCTCTTGATGCAAGCGAAGTTTTCTCGAATCTTGGAAGCGTTCAGCTTGTTCTAAACGGATATTACGAATGTGCGGTTTTTGATATGGAAGGAAATCTTCTTGCCCGGATTATCGACGGAATTCCGCAGTACAAAGACATAAAAGTTCCGATTGCCGCAATGCCGCTTCCAGCAAAAAAAACAGCGATTGGATTTCCGCTGAACGAAGATTTTGAAGTCGTGATTTACAAGCCGAGCCTTGTTCCAACGAGGATTTCCGCAAAAATTGAAGATTATGACTCGCAAGGTCATCTGATTTTTACCGAAGAAAAACAGAATTTTTATCCAAGAAGCGGACTTGCGCTGGCTTTCAAAGCGGGAAAAATCTTAAACACGAATTACGAGCTTGAAATTTCAAAAATCAAGGGAAAAAATCTAAAAGAAAAAGTTGAAAGCGGCGAGCTAAGGCAGGAAGACATTTTCAGATTCAAGCCGGAATTCAGCATGGATATTGACAAGAATTTAAATTTCGGGGCAACTTTCGGCACAAAAATGATTTACGGAAGCGCGCTGCTCTCACAAAAATGCGGATATTTCGGCGATTCGCTCAGCTTTGCTCCAGGAATCGGACATCAAAATTATCTTTACGGAAACATTATGTTCAATTCGGAAATTTTCGGACGCTGCGTCTGGATTTTTGACGAAAACAAAAGAAACGGCTATGAAAAATTCAGCTTTATTCCAGAAGCGAGATTTTCAGTCTCGTTCCAGCCGTTCCATCATTTTGAGATTTTTGCGGCAGGCGTTTTTGATTTCAGCGTTGACGGCTTTAACGGCGGATATTTCAAAAGCGAAATCCAGAAAAACAAAATCGGAAAAATAAATCTCGGCGACTCGTTCAAAATCGTCCCGACAATCTGCTTTGGAGTGAAACTTTGAACAAGCAAAACATTTTGATTTTATGCAAGGTTGTCGATAATTTTGGCGACATCGGCGTTGTCTACAGGCTCGCAAAGGCTTTGTGCGACTTGCGGTCTGAACTTCATCTGACTTTGGCGGTCAGCAATCTTGAAACTTTCTCGGCGATGGCAAAATCCGTTGACAAGTCGAAGAAAATACAGAATTTTAGCTACAAAAATAAAAACGGCGAAATCTCAACTTGGAAAATCGTTGATTGGAATCTCGACATTTCAAATGATAATGAAAATTGCGAAGCCGAAAAAATCGCGCGAGAGAACCAGATTATTCTTGAATGTTTTCAGTGCGGCCGCCCGGAATGGCTTGAAAATGTTCTTTTTGGCGACGGTTTTAATCAAAATGTTCAGATTATAAACATCGATTATCTGACAGCCGAAGAGTACGCCGACGATTTTCACCTTTTAAGAAGCGGAACAAGAAAAACTTGTGTAAAAAAAATTTTCTTTATGCCCGGATTTACTAAAAAAACTGGCGGACTGATTTTCAGCGAAGAAAAAAAACTGACTGACGCGAAACTTTTTGAAAAACTAAACGGCTCAAATTCAGATTTCAAGATTTCTTTTTTTGCATACGAGCGCGACTGCACGCCGATTGTGAACGCAATTTCAGAATTTCAGGCAGAAAAACAGCGTAAAAAAAACTTTTCTGTCTGCGTTTTTGTCGCGGCAGGAAAAAGTTTTTCGCCTTTTATGAGCGCGTACGAAAAAGCCGGGAAACCGTTCAAAATCGTAGAGCTTCCATTTTTGCAGCAGGAAGAATGGGATTTTCTTTTGACGAAAATGGATTTTAACTTTGTACGCGGTGAGGACTCTCTTTCGCGTGCCGCGCTTTCTGGAATTCCTTACATCTGGAACGCATACATTCAAGATGATGATTATCAGCTTGTAAAAGTCGGCGCGCTTCTCGAAAGAATGAAGCCTTTTTTCCAAGATGATGATTTTGAGCTGATTAAAAACAGCTGGAAAAACTACAATCAGAAGAAATTTTCTTCCGAAGAAGTCCTAGAAAAGCAGAAATCGCTTTTGAAAAGTCTTCTTTTGTTTTCTTCCAACAGCGAAACTTTCAAAAATTCCTTCTCAGCATATTCAAAAAATTTAAAATCAAACGGAAACCTTGCGGAACATCTTTTGGAATACATAGAGACGATAAATTTTTAAGGAGACACCTATTTCAGACTAAAGGAATACTTCCTAAGGACTAAAGGTATACTTCCTAAGGACTGAAGGTATACTTCCTAAGGACTGAAGGTATACTTCCTTAGGGTCTTAGGAAGCCTTACTTCAGCTCTTAGGTATACTTCCTTCAGGACGAAGGTATGCTTCCTTCAGTTTTTGAACCGAAAAATGCGAAACTAGAGGAAGAATTATAAATATAAACGAGAAAAAACATATGAAAGTAATTTTTTTAGATATAGACGGAGTTTTGAATGTAAAAAATTGGCACGAGAAAAAGAGCCATTTCTTTATAGACAAAGACAAAGCGAAATTGCTTGCTAAACTTATAAAAGAAACAAATTCAAAAGTAATTTTGTCATCGTCTTGGCGAGAGCCTTATTTTGATGAAATAGTTTCAAATGCCAATGGAAATGTTATCAGTGAAGCCCATAAAATTTTTAATAAATATAAAATTCCAGTAGTTGATAAAACACCGTCTTATAAAACAAGAGAGGATGAAATAATCAGTAAAATTGTAGAATACAATTTAGATAGTTATGTTGTTTTTGATGATAAGCTTCTTGATTTGCCGAATGTAATACAGACAAATCAAGAGGTCGGCTTGACTGAAAAAGATATAGCGAAAGCATTAGAAATTTTATCCTATCCATCTTATTCAACACTGGAAGATATAAAGAAGATAAAGGCTGAAAAAGAATGTTATGATTTTCTAAATAACTATGGCGTTTTTGTTAATCCTGCCAAACAACAAATTCAAAGATAGCAATAAAATCAACAATACTGAGGCTCTATACTTTTTCAGGAAGTCTAATAAAAACAGCCTTAATTTCATCTCTTGTGCCGATATTGAAATCTTCCCCAAAAAACAATATCATATATAGATAAAAGCTTAATTTTTTTGAGGTAATTTCTATGTTGATGACAAACGAAATTAAAGTTGGAACAGCCTTCATGTACGAAGGTTCACCTCTTATCGTACAGAAGATGCTTGGACAGAAATCTGGCCGTCAGGGAATGGTTACAAAACTCCGCGTTGCAAATATTGTTACAGGAAGCACAATGGACTTGGGTCTTGACGCAGGAGAAAAATTTGATGAAGTTGACCTTGTTGAAAAGACAGTAAAACTTTCTTACATTGACGGCGACGAATATCACTTCCTCGATCAGGAAACTTATGATGATATTTCTTTGAGCAAAGACTATCTTGGCGACAACGCTGGCTATATTTCTCCAGATGATGACTACGATGTAAAAGTTACATATTACGAAGGAAAGCCAGTTGGAGTTCGCCTTCCAATTCAGGTAACACGCACAATCACATACTGCGAGCCAGGAATCAAGGGCGATACTTCTGGAAAATCAACAAAACCAGCGACTTTGGATACAGGAATTGAAGTAAAAGTTCCTTTGTTCTGCAACACAGACGACAAAATCGTAATCGACACACGCGACGGCTCATTCGTAGAGCGCGCAAAGAACTAATTTTTTTAGTTTTCCTAAAATAAATGAAAATGCGCTGGCAACAGATTTTTTTTCTGTCAGCCAGCGCGTTTTTTTTGTCTAAAAAAGAATCTCTTCCAGAGGAAATTCTTCAAACGAATATTTTCTAAAAAAACGGACTGCGATTCCGATACAGAAATCTGCAAAAAATTCAAAATCGCAATCCATTAGTTTTTATTTCCAATAAAGCTCCGCTTCAAAAGAAACGCCTTCTTCCGTTTTTCCAATCATAACAAGTTTTTTCTCTTCATTATTAATATTTCCAAAAACTTCCATTTTCTGGCCGAGTTTTGCTTCTTTCGCATAATTCAGTCTAAAATCCGTGAACTGAATGTGCCGAAGCTGTTCAGGCAATGCATCTGCAATAAAGGCTCCGTACCTAGCATTGTTCGTGTGTCCGTTTCCGTCAATGTCAGAATATTTTATTACGCGCTCGTCCAAAAGCACAAGATTTTCCGGCTGCGGAATTTTTCCATATTTTAGGCAGTCGTGCTCAGTCTGCAAGTCTGTAGGCTCGCGCAAAGTGAAATTTTTTGTCGGAACAATTCTCCGGCTTTCAGGATTCACGATTATCCAAGAACTAAGCCCGCTGATAAGTTTTTCGCCTTTTGATTTCTCGTCCATGCTTTCAAACTCGTAAGCGCGCACAAGCTGAAGCGGCTCAGGCTTCTCTTCCCAAGTCCGCAAGACAAAATGCTCGTTCTCGCGCGGCATTCTATGAAAACGGAAGCCCTGCCGACTAACAAGAATCGCGTAATTATTAGCTGTAAGCATATCGCGTCCCATTCCCTGCTGATTATAATCCTCAACGGCAATGTCAGACGTGATTTGAAGCAAATTGTAAAGTGAAAGATTTTTCGAATCATTCGCCTCGCAAAAATAAACCATCGACTCAAAATTAAATTTGTTCTCGTCATCACGATAAACTTTGTATTCAGTCATTTTTTCCTCTTAAAAAACACTTCGCTGCTTATCTGGCAAAGCCCATATTTTATCTTTTCTATTTTAGACCATTTTTATTAAAAAAAGTTTCACTGTTGAACCGAAAAATAACGCTCGATACGCAGAAGCAATTTCTGTTTCAGTTTCAAATATCACGGCTGCAACAAAATGTCAAACAACTTCGATTCAAAGCCAAGTTGCCATGGATGGCAACTTTTACCAAACCATAACCGCGAGATTTTGAAAAAATCTCGCTTGGACAGGATGTCCTAGAACATTCTGCTCTAAAGCTCCTCAATAAAATTTCTGCTGTCCTCGCGCTTCAAGACCATTATCGTCATGTCGTCCTCACGCGGAGTTTCGCCGATAAAATCATAAAGTCCGTCAATCAGCTCCTCAAGAATTGACTGCGCGCTTTTCGCGTAATTTTCGCGGACAATCTGCTTCACACGCTCAACTCCAAACTGCTCGCGTTTTGAATTCATAGCCTCGGTAAGTCCGTCGGTGTAGCAAACGAGAATGTCATCATTGCCCATCGTAAAGTCAAGCTGAGGAAAATTTATCGCAATATCCTTGATTCCAATCGCGCCGTAATGCTGCTGGTCTTGGCTGATATCCGCAATTATCTTGCTTTTCGCTGAAAAAAGAATCGGGTTCGGATGCCCGGCGTTGGCAAATTCAATTTTGCACTCATCGTTCTGGTCAAAATCGCCAATCTTAAACATAATTCCGGTAAGATAATTCTCGATATCGCCTTTCGCATCGATAATCTGGTCGTTAATCTCGTAAAGAGCCTGACTCAATGAGGAATTCCTCAAAACGCTTTTCTGAAACGCGCGGAAAATAATATCTTTTGAAAGCATTGTGATAAGTCCTGACGAAATTCCGTGTCCAGAGACATCAAAAAGAGAAAATCCCTGCATATCCGTACCGTCGTCTTCAAAACCGTGGTAATAATCGTACAAATCGCCGGAAACTTTTGAAACCGGGCTGTAGCTTGTCGCAATATCCCAGCCACGGAATTTCTTGCTCGGATAAGGGAAAAATTTCTGCTGGACAATCGCCGCCATTTCCATATCCATGTCGGAACGCTTTTTTTCATGCTCAAGTTTTTCCATAGCAACAGACAAATGCCGCGTCTGAATGTCAACTTCGCGCATAAGATTCTGATTAAGATATTCGCTTCTCACCGTAATTTTCGTGAAATTAATTGTCAAAGCCAAAAGGAAAGCGACAATTGTTCCCTGCCAGCCGAAAACCGTGTAATAAGGCTGATCAAAAAGCCAGAGCCCTTCCTTCAAGACAAAATCAAGGACAATTGAAATCGCAAACGGCAAAAAATCGCAAAGAAGCAGCACATTTTGCCTCACGTTTGTTTTTCTGTAAATCTGAGTTATGGCGGCAGCAAATCCAAAGCAAACCTGCAGCACAAGCACAAAAAGAATATAAGGAGAAATTTTCATCAGAAAATCATAAGTCGGAGAAATAACACAGACTGCAATTGTAAAAAACAGAAGAGCAACTCTTATTCTAAAGATAATTTTCGGCTCGCTTATTTTCATATAGCTGAACAAAAACGAAGTAATAAAATAACTTATAACGCAGCACGGAATGCAGATAATAATCTTAGAATACCATATGTATGGAATGGCAGAGCTTACAGCCCATGGCATTTCCCAAGAATAAAACGGCTGAAGAAAAATCATGCTCATGAAATTTATAATCGCAAAGTAAAGGTATTCTCGCCTGCTTTTCTGCTGAATAAAAATTAAAAAGAACAGAATCACAACAGCGCACATTCCGCCTTCAAAGTTCAGATATATTCTCGAGTTAAAAGCACTGTACTGGTTTGCAAGGTCTTTCGCAGAATCCATGTCAGTCAGATAAACATGCTCAGAAATCGAGCTTCGCCCTCTGCTCAGGACTTTTATCATAAGCTCATTGCCGCCGTCCTGATGCAAGACTCCTGCAGGAAACATAAAACAGCCGGCGGAATGCATCTGAGGCCGTTCATGCGGCGGCATTTTGCCCATGCTTCCAACGTAATTTCCATTTATGTAAATTTCCGCCGCAAAATGAAGATGAGGAATCACAAGCCCGAGCGACTTTTCCTTAAGCTCATCTGGAATCGTAAAAACGGAGCGAAGCCAAACATACATTCCTCGATTTCCCGCAATCCGCGCGATATTTCTTCCATTATGGCTTTCAAATTTACTGAATGCGGCCAGACGTTTTTCTGTGTCGATAACATTTTCATCTTCTGAAGCGTAAGCCCAATAAAAAGTATCTCCCAAGTCAAAACTGCCATCTTTTTCAGTCTTGGAACAAGAAGAGAACAAATTTATAAAAAGTGAAAAAAGAATAATCGCAAAAAGAAAACGACAAGGATTCATTTTTTAGGATTATACCATATCGGCGCTATTTTTGTCATTTCGGCAGAAAAAATCCTTTGCCCCAAAGCCAGCCGTCGCCAGCGTTTTTCAGAATCCAGAATTCGTTCGCGCTTTTGAACATTCCAAATTCATAAGCGGAAATTTTGTCGCCCGGAGCAATCCGCCGTAATTTCGTAAAAGAGATTTTTTCAAAGCGTGAAAAATTTTTTATTCCAAACTTTTCTTCCGCAACTTTCGCGCCGTCTTCCATAGAGTCAAAATAATAAACGCAAGTGAAAAGCGAATTTTCTCCTGCAGGAATTTCAACAATCGAAGAATTTATTCTTTTTGATTTCAAATCAATAGATTTTGAGTCGTCAGATTTTGAAGCAAATGGCAAATCCGAAGATTTTAAAACATCAAATTTAGAATCGGCAGATTCGGACTTTTGCGGAAAACAAGAAAAATTCAAAAAGAAAAAAAGAAAAGCCAGCAAAAACGCGCGCATAAAAACAATTTTATAATTTCAATTTTTTTCTGTTGAAATCGACCAGCCTACTGAAATTTTCCTTTGAAACAGAATATAAGACGTAAGTTTTGAACTTTCCGTTTTCGTCCTCTTCCCAATAATGATAAAGCGGCGACATTCCCAAAACTGTAATTGCATTAGAAGAATTTTTCTCCAAGCCGATTTTTTCGCCGATTAGATTTTTTATTTTCGAAAGCGCATCAATTTCCGCCTGAACTTTCGAAAATTCTTCAGAATCTTGTTCGCCGAATCCAAAATAAACAATGTCGCCTTTTTTCAGTCCGAAGCGTTTTCTTAGCTCTCTGTCATTTTTTTTCTGAACAAAATTCATCAGCCATTCAGGAGACGGCTCTTTTCCAAAATTTTTGCCAGTCCAGTCAACAGTTTCTGAAAAAACGAGAGGCAAAAGCAAAAAGAGAACCGAGATAAACAAAAGCGTTTTTTTTCTGTTCATTTTTTCTCCGTTTTACAAATTTTTAGCTGGACAGCTTTCCAAAAAAAGAAAAATTACTCGCCTGTGAAATTTTTCAGATAATCAGAAAATGACTTTGTAAAATCGCTTTTAATTTTCTTTTCAAGAGATTTTACAGCACGATTTTCCGCTTCCGAGTACGAAAGATGGCTTTCCCGGCCGCTCGCAGTGAACGGCGCAAACTGATGGTTTGTTTTTGAATCCAAAATGAATGAGTCCAAAGAATATCGGCAACGCTGAGTTTTTCCGTCTGAAGTCGCGGATTTTTCAAAATTCAAAGTGCAAGTCAAAACATAGCGAACATTCGCCCGCAAACTCGTTCTAAAGCCAAGCGAGGCGATTGCTTCTGTAAAAGCCGCCGCGATTTTTCCGTTTATGTCGCCTGAAACTAGGACTGAAATCGGAATATTTTTCGCAACTTCAACTTTTCGCACGTTTATTTCGTTAAGCGAAGGAATATCAACTTTCAAGGAAGATGCCGCGTCAGGATTTATGACAGAAAGTTTCTTATAATGCTTTTCATTTTCCAAAGAAATATCCGCCGCAAAATCATATGCCGAATACGATTCAAGCGAATTTTTGTCGGTTGCAGCGTTTTCAAGAAGCGACTTTATCGCTTTCGCATTCTTTACAATCATCTCGCTGTAAATATCCGAAGCTTTCGCCTTGTCCAAAACAGCAATCGCATACCAAGTTGTGCCGTCAAAGTAAAAATCCTTAATTTCAACGCCAACCAAATCGCCTGAATCAACAGAACGCATAACGTCCTGGCTAAATCCTGTTACAGAAGTTGAAGCCACTTTTCCGTCAGCTTTCGCCTGAACCATTTTCTGCGAAGAAGTAAAATCAGACTTTACGGTCTGCCCGAAAATCGCAGAAAGTCCGTTCACCGCGCTAAGTTCTGCTTTAGTTCTGTCAGCACCATCGCCTACATAAAATAAATATGCATCTCTTGAATACACGCCCGCAGGATTTGAGACCCAAGCAGGAATCGGAGCTGCTTTTGAAGAGTTTTTTTTCGCTCCAAAAAGAAGTCCGCCGGCAAAAATCATCAGAGAAGCGCACAGAATAGATTTTGAAAAAAGGAATTTTTTATTTTGCATTTGCATTATCCGCCACAGAAATTTTGTTCATATTTTCAGAAATGACAATTGTCGGCTTTCCAGCCTCAACAATCACATCGCTAATTTCATCTTTTGTTCCGTCTGAATATTCAACAACAACAGAATAAGTTCCAGGCGCAACTGTAAAGCCAGCTGCGCTCGCCTTGTTCGGAAAATACGCGCCCTGCCGAACGTCAGCTTTTTCCATATCAACGAATTTTATCATCGCCTTATTCACGACAATAGCTGCAGCCTGAGCTGCAAATCCGCCGCGCTTTAGAGCAACAGAAGCGGTAGCGACCGCAGTGCCGTTTTTTATAAAATTTCTCGTCAGACTTCGGTTATACGCGCCTTTTTGCCTTGAAAGAACATCTAGCTCAACAGCCTTATCAAAATCTTCTATTAAAATGAACTTTTTTGAAAGACCGTTTGAAAGCGTCACTCTTGAAACTGAAATGTTATGCTTTTGCGCAAGGAATACGGGATATGTGATTTTAAAGTTGACGTTAATCATATTTGTGTTAAAAACAGGAACAAGACCAGTGCTATACTCACTCCTCTTTCCAATCAAATCTGTAAGAGCGATAACATCAAGCCGGCCTTTTCCTTTTGGAACTGAAATGTCTTCCGAAACGTCAATATTCGGATTCAAATTGCGCAAAACTTTTTCAAAATCCGAGGCGTGAGTTTTGTCGCCATATGCAGAATAGACCAAAGTTCCAAGATAAGAAAGAAAAGCGGAATTTTCATAAGTTTTTGAAGAGCCTTCTGGCGACTTGATTGCAGAAGTGTCAAATCTGATGTTTGCCATTGCCAAAGATTCTCTTACAGCCCGCGTATTGTCATCATAATTGGCAGCGTCAGCTTCTTTTTGCTGCTGAATCAAATCTGCAATTTCAGCCTTGTAGTTTCCGGTAAAATCGTCCATTACACCTTTTGCGCCAGGAACTGAGCCAGCCTTTAAGTTGTTCACAGCCTTCATTGAATAAGTCAACATTCTTTCGTATGTCGGACCGTAATAGTCAACGGAATTCTCGCCCGCAAGCGCAGCCTGAACTGTTTTTGCGGCGGTCATTCCGTTTGAAACCTGAGACATATCAAACTGGGTCTGGTTTATTTGTCTTCCAGAAGAAGGATAGTCTTTCTTAAGATATTGAATCATATAAGTGTCAACACCATTAAGAACGGCATCCTCTTTTCTTGTGGCAAGCATTCCGAGGCAAACATCATAGTTTCCATTCTCGAAAGCTGAGTCAAAAGCCTCTTTATCATATTTTATCTTTTTGACTTTTGCCCCAGCCTCCGAGTCTTCAACTTGCGTGGAAGCGCAGGAAGCTAAAATGACAGCAGAAGCAAGTGCAACCGCGAAAGCCTTCAAAAACTTTATCATTTATTTACGCTTAACCTTTTGCTGTTTATGCAAATAATCTTTTACTTCTTCGCTCGGCTCGAACATATCAACAGTTCTGTGCGTGTGCAAGTCAGTAAGTTCGATATTTACAATATAAGTTCTTTCCTGAATTTTTCCGGAATTCTGAACCATAAGTTTGACCGAGCCGGTCAGCATATAGTCAGCGGCATCCTCGTCATCGATTGCAACCGCCTTGTCCTCATTTGCATGGTCGGCCTGGTCAAAAACTTCATCGCGCATCTCGTTGCGGACATCCTTGTTTGCCATGAACTCAAGAACGCCGCTCTTCAAGATTGCAGTTTTCATGCTGTTGGCGATTATTTGAGTGTCAAAAAATTCGCCTGTCTCATCTTTGATTGTTCCGATTGTAACGATTGGGTCACGATTGTTCTTCTCTGAAAATCTTTCGATTCTCGGAGAAGCGATAACCTGCTTTACAATATCTTTACAAATCACATCGGCATCAGAAGAGTTCAAATAAGCTGTCAAATCAGCATTCGCACCTCTTTTTGCCTTTGCCGAAAGAGCACCCGCAGCAATAAAAACTGAAAGAATGGCAAGAAGTATTTTTTTCATCTATATGAGTTCCCAAAGATTACTTTTCGTCGCCGAAATCGTACTCAACTGTGTTGTCAACTGGCTTGTCAATGAGAGGAGCACGGAGATTCTCGCTCAAAGCCTTTTTAAGCAATACTGTTTCAGAAGCGTTGTCTTCAACACCGTCAAGAGCAGCCTGAAGCTGAGTGTCATAAATTCCTCTGTTCATTGTGAAAACAACATAATATTCATAGTAGTAGTCGAAATCAGAATCCTTTGACTTCTTTGTGATTTTTACGCCCTGCTTTGGTCTCTTGAACTGAATCCAATACTGAGCTTCCTTCATAAGACCGTTGATTTCCATTGCAGAAAGAGCTTTTACAGTCTGGTCGATAACCTGATTTCTCTTTGTCTCAGTCTCGCTTGAATTTCCCTGGAAAACAGCGTTCGCGCTCTGTCCAACAGCCATAGAGAATGAGTTTGCAACCTGTCTCTGAACATCAACCTGATCAGTCCAAGTCTTCAAGAATTCAAGGTCGTTTCCCTGATTTGTGAAAACGAAAATCTGGCTGTCTGCCTGATCGATTTTCAATGACTTTGCGATTACCTTGTTGTCTCCTTCAAGAACAGCCTCAACCCAAGCCGGGATTGCTGTTCCAAGAGCCATTCCTGGGCGGTTTACGATTTCAATCTTTGTTTTCTGGTCTTTTGACTTTTTTGCAAAAACAGGAGCAGAAAGCACAGCCGCTGCGAGGAGCATTGCGCTCATAAATTTTACAGTTTTCATAAGAAACTCCTTACAATATTTTGTGTTGCACATAAAACTATGTGTATTCTTAGACAATATAACCCACAAAATGCGTTATTGTCAAATTATTTTAATTTTATCTTAAATTTACTTTTTGAGATTCGCAAAAAAAAGCCACTTATATATAATGTCTTTATGCGTAAATTTGAAGTTGTTTCACCATACGAGCCTTCTGGAGACCAGGGGCAGGCAATTGAAAAGCTCAGCGAAGGATTTTTTCGCGGAGACCGCTACCAGACGCTGAAAGGCGTTACAGGCTCCGGAAAAACGTTCACAATGGCAAAAATAATCGAGAAAGTTCAGCGTCCGACATTGATAATCTCGCACAACAAGACGCTTTCCGCCCAGCTTTACCGTGAATTCAAGTCATTTTTTCCGCATAACGCCGTCGAATATTTTGTTTCATATTACGATTATTATCAGCCGGAAGCATATGTTCCTTCAAAAGACCTTTTTATAGAAAAAGATGCGGCTGTAAACAAGGAAATCGACGAGCTTCGATTAAAAGCGACTTATTCGCTCATGGAAAGGCGCGATGTTGTCGTTGTAGCGACAGTAAGCTGCATTTACGGCTTGGGAATGCCGGACTTGTACAAGGAAATGCGCGTTCACATTGAGAAAGGCGAGATTTTTGACACTAGAAAATTTGAAAAATCGCTGATTTCGATTCAGTATCAGCGAAACGATATGGTCTTGGAGCGAGGAAATTTCAGGGTTCGAGGCGATGTGATTGAAGTTTATCCTCCATATATGGAAACTGACACGGCATACAGAATCGAGCTTGATTTTGACGAAATCGCTTCTATAAAAAGATTCAATGTTCTGACCAGGGAAATCGAGGAAGAGCTTGACGAAATGCAGTTTTATCCGGCAAAGCACTTTGTTGTTCCGCACGACGCGCTTTTTTCAGCGGCGGACAGAATCATGGCGGAAATGGAAGAGCAAGTAAAAAAATTCGAGAAAGAAGGAAAGCCGCTCGAAGCCGAAAGAATCAAGACGCGCACGACTTACGACGTTGAAATGATGAAAGAGATGGGCTACTGCTCAGGAATTGAAAATTATTCAGGCCCGATTTCAGGAAGAAAACACGGCGAGCCGCCAGCGACGCTTCTTCATTATTTTCCGGATGATTTTCTTTGCCTGATTGACGAGGCGCACGTTACAGTTCCGCAGATTGGCGCAATGTACGAAGGCGACCGAAGCAGAAAGCAAAATCTCGTTGATTTCGGATTCCGGCTTCCAAGCGCGCTCGACAACCGTCCTCTTAAATTTGAGGAATTTGAAAAAAAACTGAACCAAGTGATTTACGTTACCGCGACTCCGCGAGAGCAGGAAATCAAGCAGTCAACGCAGGTTGTGGAGCAGATTATCCGCCCGACAGGACTTCTCGATCCGATTATCGAAGTTCGGCCGAGCGAAGGCCAGATGGAAGACATTTATAAGGAAGTAAAAAAGCGGATTGACAAAAAAGAACGCAGCCTGATTTTGACTTTGACGAAAAAAATGGCTGAGGATTTGACTGATTATCTTCTCGGGCTGAATCTGAAAGTAAAATATATCCATTCTGAAATCGACACTTTTGAGCGGGTTGAAATCCTAAAATCTTTAAGAACAGGAGAAATCGATGTTCTGATTGGAATCAACCTTTTGCGAGAAGGAATCGACTTGCCGGAAGTGAGCTTTATCGCGATTCTCGATGCCGACAAAATCGGATTCTTGCGATCGACAACTTCGTTGATTCAGATTGCAGGACGCGCCGCACGAAACGAAAACGGAACGGTTGTAATGTACGCGGACAATATGACGCCGGCAATCAAAGAAACCGTGGACGAGACAAAACGCCGACGCGCGATTCAGGAAAAATACAACGAAGAACATGGAATCACGCCGCACACAGTTTCAAAGGCGGTTCAGGACATTCTTGTCAGAAAGCAAAAAGACGCGGAAGAAAACACTGAAGTGGAGCTTGAAGTCCTTAAAAAGAACGCGAACCTCTTTGACGCAAAACAGCGCAGAAAGCTGATTGAGGCTCTAAAAAAGGAAATGTCCGACTGCGCCGACCGCCTTGAGTACGAACAAGCAGCCGCAATAAGAGACCAAATTCAGGAGATTGAAAGGACTTACAATAAGAAATAAGAACTTTTCGCGCACACGATGTGCGCAGCCTGTACTCAAGCGTTGAGCCACACGGACGTGGCGAAACGCAGGAGTACGAACAAGCAGCTGCAATCAGAGACCAAATCCAGGAAATTGAAAGGACTTACAATAAAAAGTAAATGTTTTTCGCGCACACGATGTGCGCAGCCTGTCAAAAAAGCCTGGCTGATGCTGAAACCAAGCGACCGCATACGCGCCTGAGTTCAGCACAGCAAATTTTAAAAACAAGAAATATCAAACAGGCAAAAAAAATCCTGCTGGAGTAAATCCGGCAGGGTCATCTAATCTTTAGAAATCGTTAAAGACTAATTCTGCAATTAGATTAGTTAGCAGCCGCTACAGGCGCCATGTTTTCAGGTCTCACAGAAATTTTCTTTGTAACAAATCCTGAGCGGTAGCAGCGTGTGCAAACGTTCAAAGTCTCTGTTTTTCCGAAATCTTCTGTCTTTACCTTGATGATGTTTGGTTTCCAAGTGTGGCGAGTGTGGTTATATGATTTACTAACTCTATTGCCATGCTGAGAACCTTTTCCGCAAATCTCACAAACTCTAGACATGATTCTATACCTACCTAAAAATGATTGCTAAATAAGTTTAGACAATATAAAAAAATTACGGTTTTATGTCAATAGCAAGCAGATGGCTAAAGAACGAAAATAAAGCTGATTTCCGCGAAAAAAACAGAAAATTAAATGCGAAACAGCCACTTCCGCTTTCTAAAACGCTTCAAGAACAAGACCGTCATAAGCAGGACTTACGCTGCCGCCCTGTCCCACAATTCTTTTCAGATTTTTATATTTTCCAAGATTTTCATCGATATATTCCTGAATCTGAACATGCGAATTGTCGTGGCAAATGTGCGTGAGCCAAGTGTGCTTCGCGCCGATTCTGTCAGCATATTCAAGCGCTTTGTCAAAATTGCAGTGAGTCGGATGAGGACGTTTTCTGAGAGCGTCAATCACGAGATGCTCCAAAACTCCAGAAGATTCTTTTACGATTTCAATCGACTCGTCGCTTATGAGATTGCAGTCCGTCAGATAAGCGATTGAATGAAATTTTCCGTCCGAAGATTTTTCTTTTGAATGTAAAATCCAGCCGTAATCGACCATGCTTCCATGAATCATCGGAACTGGAACTGCCTCAACCGATCCGATTTTTACAGGATTTGAACAAGAATTTTCGTCCGCAGGAATCAGATTGAGTTTTGGAATTCCGCCGCCAGAAACAACCGTGTTGAAAATGTACGCGAATCTAAAAACAAGGCTTTCAATTGTGCTTGAAGGCGCGTAAATTGGAAGTCCGCTGCCGGGAGTCTCGCGCACGGAATTTTCGCTTGCGGCAAGGGCAATCGCGTCGTTATGGCTAAGCGAGGAAGTTTCGTCAGATGAAACCATTTTTGGAGGCTTTTTAAAGCTGAAAATTCGCAGGTCGTCGAGACCGTGGCAATGGTCAGCATGCGAATGAGTGAGGAGAACGCCGTCAAGCCTTTTTATTTTGTTTTCCAAAGCCTGAATTCTGAACTCCGGGCCGGTGTCAATGACAATGTTTGTTGTGGAAGATTTTTCGCCGTCTTTGCGAGAATCTTCGTTTTCGATATACGCAGAACAGCGGTAGCGTTTATCGCGAGGGTCGTCTGAAGTGCAGACAGGGCAGCTGCATGCAACAACAGGAATTCCGTGGCTTGTTCCTGTTCCCATCAATGTCATTTTCATAGAAAAAGTTATAGCACAAAAGAGAACAATTGAAAATTACAGGCAATAAAGAAGCAGAAATGAAAAACGAGAAATGCAGATTCCGAGTCAAAGCGAGCAGCAAACTGCTCGAGTTCGGAATGGCGAATATGAGGAAAGTCAACTTAAAATTCTTAATTGCTCAGGCAAAAGCCAGTTCGGAAAACCGCAAGAATTGATTTGTTTTAGTCAAAAAGATAATATAACAGCAACATTTTTTTAAGAGGAAGGAATATGCCTTATTCAGAACCAACCAACTTGGGAGTTATTGCTTGTCCGGGCGGCGCAGTTTTTGCAGATGAAGTTATCATGCATTTGCGCCATATGTATAAACATCGCTTTACACTCAAAAATGACGTGATTTCAAAGCGTTACAATCTTGACAAGGACAAACTGGTTCAGGACATAAACTTCCGAAACGATTTGATGACTTCTGACCTTGTTGTGCGCGGAACAACTGACAAATACCGTGTGCCGAATTTCAAGATTGACACACGCTTTACTTGGTTTGCGAACGGCGAAGTCAAGGCTGAGCTTTTGGACTGCGTGCGCGGAAAAGACATTTATATTTTTCAGGATGCGGAAAACCACGTGCCGATTCCGATGAACGGCGGAAAAAATCTCGTTACGTTCTCTGTGAACGACCACGTTATGACGCTTCTCGTTACAATTGACGCGGTTCAGCAGGCTGGAGCAAAATCAATCACGCTTGTTCTTCCGGCATTTCCATACAGCCGCCAGCACAAGAAGAAGAGCCGCGAGGGACTTACAGCGTCGCTTCTCTGCCACATTTACGAGATGAAGCACGTTACGCGAGTTATCACGCTTGATATTCACTCGCGCGAAATTGTGAACGCTTTCAACACGACTTATCTCGACAATCTCCACGCTTCTTACCAGATTATCAGAGAGCTTGCAAAAGTCGTTAATCTTTCTGGACCTGACAAGGAAGACCTGGTTGTTGTAAGCCCAGACACAGGCGCAATCGACAGAAACAAATTCTACGCGACAGGACTAAAAGTTCCGCTTGCGATGATTTACAAAGAGCGCGACTATTCAATCGTTACTCAGGACGCGAAAAACACGAACATCAAGAGCATTAAGCTTTTGGGCGATGTTAAAGGCAAAGTGGCTTTCCTTGCAGACGATATGCTCGGAACAGGCGGAACTTTGCTTAAAGCGATGGGTTTCTTGAAGGAACAGGGCGCGACAAAAGTAATCGCCGCAATCTCGCTTCCGTTCTTCACAGGAAACGCGATTGAGCTTTTTGACCAAGCTTACAAAGACGGTCTTTTCTACCGCGTAATCGGAACAAACGCTGTCTATCATCCGGACTTGAAAGACAAGGAATGGTTCATCAGCACAAATGTTACCGGACTTTTCGCAAACGTAATCACAAGGATTCACCACGATCAGAGCCTTAGCGACTTGCTCGACAACCGCACGATTATCGACAAGCTGATTAAGAAAGATAATTCTGAATCAAACTAAGGATGACCGACTGCATTCTCTGCGTTGACATTGGAACAACTTCGCTCAAGGCTGCCTATCTTACAGACAAGCCGGGCGAAGTTTTTGTTTCAAGACAGCATTTTAAGACAGGCGCGGCTTGTGAATGGCTTGACGCGCTCGCGCTCGCCGTAAAAGAGCTCAGCGAAAAAAACAAGGATTCTGCGGTTGAGGCGATTTGCGTGAGCGGAAACGGGCCGACAATCGTTTCAGAAGACGGAACGACGCTTCTTCACAATGCGCAGCTTTCAGAAAATCTCCAGACCGAAATCAAAAATCTGAACACAAAATCGCTTTTTATTCCGCGGATTTTCGCTTTCAAAAAAATGTTCGGCGAAAACTGGAAAAATTCGAAACACATTTTTTCAGGACCGGAATTTCTGATTTTCAAGATGACAGGAAAAGCCGTTTCGATTCTGCCGGAAGAACGCTACAAAGCCGCTTACTGGAGCGAAGCCGAATTTTCAAGATGCGGATTTTGCGATAAAGATTTTGAAAAGCTGCCGGATTTTGTTTCTCCAGGAACGCTTGCAGGGCAATTAAACGCGGAAACCGCGATAAAAACAGGACTTCTAGAAGGAACGCTAGTTTTTGCTGGCGGACCGGACTTTACAGTCGCGCTGATTGGAACCGGAACAGTTTTTCCGGGAAGGATGTGCGACCGCGCAGGCTCCAGCGAGGGCTTGAATCTCTGCACAGAAAATCCGGTTTTTGAGGAAGGATTGAGAACGCTTCCGTCGGTGATTCCAGGGCTTTGGAACGTGAGCTGCCTTTTTGAGCCGGACAAAAGCAACGAGAATTTCGGAAAAGCGATTGAAAAGCTGAAAAACGCAGCGGAAAAGGCCGGAGAATATTTTCCGAAGTTTATGATAATAACAGGCGGCCAGGCTCTCGACAAAAAAAATATTGAGGAAAAAGAAAAAATCTCGAAAATGAAGATAAAAACTCAGTATTGCGCTGATGCGGAGCTTATCGGAAACTTGATTTTGGCAAGAATCGGGCTTGGAGACTACGACAGCATTGAAGAAGCGGCTATGGTTTTAGGTTAAGCTTGAGAAAAATATAAAAAAAGCGAAGCGTTAGGGATAGCAACGGCGCGAAAGCGTTGCCGGCATTTTCTGCACAGAATTTTTTTGCGGCTTTTTAGAAGCCGCACTGTTTTTTGATTTTTGCAAAAAAATAAAAATATGAAATTTTTTAACATTCCACAGAATCCGAAAGTTCTGATTTTTGACATTGACTCCACGCTTTACACTTGCCCCGAATATGCGCACGAGCAGATTGACTCGCAGGTGCGGCACTGGGCGGCTTTGAACAAGATGAGCGCGGAAACGGCAAGAAAAATGGTCGCCGAGTACAGAAGAAAATGGGCGATTGACCACAACGGGCAGAAAATTTCACTAGGAAACCTTTTTACGGCTTTTGGAGTTCCGATTGAGACGAGCATTGAATGGCGGAAAAAACTTTTTGACCCGAAAAAATACCTGAAACGCGACGAAAATCTGATTTTAGCTCTTGAAAAGCTTTCTAAGAAATTCTTTATGATTTGCGTTACAAACAATCCTGTTGAGCCGGCGAGAAAAACGCTCAAGGCGATTGGAATTTCTGATTTTTTTCCGGAGATTGTCGGGCTTGACACTTTGAAAATCTCGAAGCCTTCAAAAAAGATTCTAGATTTTGCTGTTGAAAAAGCGGCAAAGGCTTTGAATCAGAAAATAAAATACGAGGACTGCGTTTCTATCGGCGACAGATACGACATCGACATTGCGCTCGCGCTGGAGCTTGGAATGGGAGGCGTTCTCGTGAGCGGAGCGGAAGAAGTCTGCGAGATGGAACTTCCATAAGTTGGAAAGCTGAAAAAATATTTGAAACGGAATGTTCACAAAAAAAATAAACTAAGCGAGCAGCAAACTGCTCGAGTCCAGAATTGCACTAGCTTTTCAGCTTTCTGAGCTTTTTCAAGAATAAAATGTCCGCGCAAATCAAGCGGAAGTCTTTTATAAAAGTTGATTTTCTGATAGCATATCGGAGTTCGACCCTGTAGCTCAGCTGGATAGAGCATCCGCCTCCTAAGCGGAAGGTCGCGCGTTCAAATCGCGTTGGGGTCAAAAAAAGTCCACGGGAATAAATCTCGCGGACTTTTTTATTGTCTGAAATCTAAAAAACTAGTCGCGTGTGACTAAAAGCGCGCAAAGAACAATCAAGTGCATTGCAAGTTTGTAAATCCATTCGAGAACGTTCGGAGACAAGAATCCGCCGTTAAGGAAGTCTGCAAGGACAATCGCGACAATCCAAATCACAACGATTACGAGCTTCAGAATTGAACCGAGTTTTCCCATTCTGTCGCCGATAAAAAGCTGCAAAATGATGAAAATTCCAGAAAGAAGCTCCACAACACCGAAAACAAGCACCACAAGTTTCCTTGTGTCGCCTGAGAAAATCTGGCGCAAGGCATCTGCGGCAAAGTCTCCGCCGCCCTGCAAAGCCCAAATTCCGCCGACTGCGAGAAGCGCGCCCACCGCGATGTTCAAGACAGTCCAGAAAATGCTGACGCTGCTGTTTTTTGCCATAATTAAATCCTCCTTTTTGAATTATTTATGGTCTATAAATCACATGAAAGATTTGCGCGACAACTTTTGAATTCTCGTTGAAATCAAATCCGCAAAGCTCCGCCTCGTCTTTCATATATTCCATCTGTTTTTCGCGCCACTGCTCAAAATTCTCGTCCTCGCCGTCACGCTGCGCAAGCTCCCAGCTCACATCGCAAAAAGGAAGAACGTTCACGTCGGAAACTTCGATAATGCAGCGCGGCTCTTTGTTTCTGTCCTCAACAATGTAAATTTCGCCGTCCAAAGGCATTGGCTCGCGGTTCACAGCGTAGGAATCAAAAGGCGAAAAAAACACGGTTTTTCTGCCGGAAAGAACGAGATTCAGCTTTTCAAGGCCAGTAAAATTCGTGTCCTCAAACTGAAGCTCGCCCGAAAATCCGACTTCATCTTTATTCTGGTGCGTTTTTTCGAGAAAATCATTCCAAAAATCCTGAATTTTAGACATTTTTATCTCCATGAACTTTTGCAAGCATAATAATGAACGCGAGAATCACAAAAAAGTAAACTGCGCACGTCAAGGCAAGCTGAATTCCGCCGACTCCAAGCCCGAAAAAGCCGGGACGCCCGAAAGTCGCAATTCCAAGACGTGACAAAAGCTCCAGCGCGACTTCTGCGTAAGAAAAAACTGCCGCCGCAACAAGGCAAATCCAGCTGCTCTCGCGAGTCTTGCTCCAAAGCATAATCGCAAGAAAAGCGACAATTCCGCCTGCGACGAGCTTTACAACAAGCAAAATCTGGTCAAGGCTCAGCATTTCTTCCATAAAACCGCAATTCTCCTGATTC
This sequence comes from uncultured Treponema sp., assembly GCA_934691925.1. Classification (GTDB taxonomy): domain Bacteria; phylum Spirochaetota; class Spirochaetia; order Treponematales; family Treponemataceae; genus Treponema_D. The sequence goes on from CAKUTI010000022.1 coordinate 30,967, forward strand.
TGAATCTTCGATTCTAAATCTTCGATTTCTGACTTTTCAGAGCGAATCAAAGTTCAAAAGGATTTTTTTCCAGCTTTCTAAAGACTCCAAAATCCGCGCCGAACGGAACAATGCTCGGCTGGCTGAAATCCGGGCTTACAACAAGCTCGCAGACAAGGCAATGCAGGACAAAATCCTGATATTTTTCCTCGCTGACTTTCGGAAAAAGATAAGGGCCTTTCCGCGTCCAGTATTTTGTGACGATTTTGTCGTAAATGAACCAGTTTTTTTCCTCGCGCTCCTGCAGGGCTTTTACCAAATCGTAAACGGAGCGGGTAACGGCGGCGCACAAAGGCGGCGTGATTTCGCTTTCAAAATCGAATTTTTTGCTTGGAACTTTCTGATTTTCCGCGCAGACAAGACTGGACTTTGCGGCAAGAACAAAAATATCGTCAGTCCACGGCAACGCTGGAGCAAAAACAATGCAGTCAACATTTCGCCATTCAACGCTCACCGGATTCCACGGGCGGAAAAAACTTGTTCCGCTTGAAGAAAGCTCCAGAGCGGCTTTTAGCGCGCTGCTTTTCGATGAAAAAACGAAGGCTGTCCTGTCGTCTCCGAAAAGTGCTGAAACCGCGCGGCTGAGCTGGCTTTTGAATTTCACGTTTTTCGCTGAAAAGTCAGTGTAGAAAGAGCCTGTAATTCCGCGCTCAAGAACGTTTTTCAGGATTGTGAAAGTTCCTTTTGCGCCCCAGCCCAAAATCGCGCGGCCTGCTTCCTGATACAAATCCGTAAGGCGAACGCGTTTTTCCGTGTATAAAAAACATCCGCGGGCGCGCTTTACCGTTCCGTATTTAAGAGCAATATTTTCTGCCAAAATTTCTTTTGAATTCATTTGCGTAAAATTATATCAAACTGAAATGTGTTTTTCCATAAAAACATCTTTTGGAGACAAGAGGAAAAAGATTTCTGAAAAAAACTTCAAAAGCGAATAACGATATAAAAAAATTAAAATAGTCTGAATTTTACAACTTCATACCATTTTTATTGTCATTTTGTTCCGTATATCGCAATAAAAAAATGCTTAGTTCGTTTTTATCCAAATTCAACGCTTGTTAGATTATTTCTCGCTCATTATAATCATCTTAGTTAAAAATGATTGGCTATAAACTTTCAGATTTAATCGATAAATCTGTTCTGCAGGATGTGCAAGAAAGTTTTTCTCAGCTGACAGGAATGGGCTGCGTTATCGTGACTCCTGACGGCGATTCTTTCACAGAGAAAGGCTGCTTCTCAAAATTTTGTGCCGCAAACATCCAAACTTCAGAAACTGCAAAAAAACGTTGCGCACTTTGCCACAAAAACGCGATTCTCGAATCCTTGAAAAAAGGAAAAACGGTGGCTTATTACTGCCACTCGCGCCTGATTGAATTTGCGGCTCCGATAACTGCCGGAAGATATTTTCTAGGCGGAATCGTATCTGGCCAGTTAAAATCGATTCCTAAAAACGAGATTAAGAAAATTTCCGCGATTCTCACGCGTTTTGCATCGACAATCTCGAACATGGCGGTGAAAAATTACGAGCGTCTTGAAAAAACTCAAACTCAGGAAAAAACCGCGCGAAGCCAGACTTTGCTTGCAACCGACATGGCGTTGAAAATGCGGCAGTCAATGCAGAAATGGCTTTTCTCGTTAAAGTCTGTCGCAAATCTTGAAATCTCAAAGCCTGCAAAAGACGCAATCAGAAAAATTGTTGTGAGCGGAAACGAGGCTTCAATCGAAATTTCAGACATTGTTGACTACATAAAGCTCACGGAAGGCGCGACGAATCTTTCAGAATCAGAATATGACATCAGAAATTTGCTTCCGCAGACTGTCGAGAATCTTGAAAAAAGCCTTATCGGAAAAGACATCTCGATTATCGGCGAGGTTGACCAGAGCGTTCCAAAACGGCTTTTCGGCGACTGGGGCAGAATCTCAAAAATCATATGGAATCTCGTGCAGGAAAGCGTTTCAAGAATGGAAGTCGGCTATATAAAAGTGAATGCCTCGTGCAGAGATTCCTCATACGCGAAAATGCTTGAAATCACAGTTTCAGACTCTGCCAGCGCGTTTTCACGCCAGGAGATTGAAAATATCCGCCATTATTTCAAGACAGGAATTTCAGTTCTTCTTGAAAGCGGCGTAAAGAAAGGTCTGAGCTATCCGATGGTCTCAATGCTTTTAAAGCAGCTTTCGGGAACAATCGGAGTTAGGCTTGGAAAAAACAAAAATACGGTCTTTCAATTCAACATTCCGCAGCTTAGCATTGACCAGACAGGAAAAAGAGCATAAGAATGGAATTAAATTTCGCGAAGCAGTTCAAGTCCGCGCTTAAAAATGAGGAATTCCGAGTTTTTTATCAGCCGAAAGTTTCTCTGCACAATTACCAGCTTGCCGGAGCGGAAGCCTTGTGCCGCTGGTTTCACAACGGAGTCATAATTCCGCCGGACAGCTTTATTCCCGCGCTCGAAACTGGAACTGACATCTGCGAGCTTGATTTTTATATGCTTGAGCACGTCTGCCGCGACATCAGAAAATGGCTTGAGGAAGGCAGAAAATGCGTGAAAGTCTCAGTGAATCTTTCGCGAAAGCACAAAGTTGACAGAAATCTAATCAGAAAAATAATCGGAATAATCGACGCTTACGGAATTCCGCACAGTCTGATTGAAATCGAGCTGGTCGAGTCAATGTCGGATATGAATTTTGAGTCTCTTAGAGAAATCGTTTTCGGACTCAAAAGATACGGAATCAGCATGTCGGTCGATGACTTTGGAACTGGATTTTCCTCGATGAACCTTATCCGCGACCTGCCGTGGAACATTCTGAAAATCGACAAGAGGTTTGTTCCGCAGGACACGAGCGACAAAAAACAGTACATAATGATAAAGCACCTGATTTCGATGGCACAGGACTTGGGACTTGACTGCATTGTTGAAGGAATCGAGACGCTCGAGCAGGTGAAAATCCTAAAGGAATACAACTGCTTTTTGGCTCAGGGAAACTTTTTTGACCGCCCGCTCTCTTCAAGAGACTTTGAAAAACGGCTTCCGTTCCCGCAAAAGCCGACCGTAACTCCGTTTGACGACAGGCTTTTAGCCCCTGAAGCCCGCGAGCTTTTGCGCAAGGAAAGAGCAAAGCAAGCCGCGCTCGAAAAAGCACGAACGGCGCTGGCGTAATACGAAATCAGCTTTTGCCGTTTTCTAAAATCGTACTGGATACGAACGCAGACTGTTAAAAAAACACAAATCGTACTGAGTACGAATCCAGTTTTTTCTGATTTTCATGAATCGTACTGAGTACGAAGAGCGTTTTCCGCAATTTTTCAGAATCGTATTGAATACGAACGTTGCTTTTAGAAAATCCAAGAATCGTATTGAATACGAAGCCTGACTTTTTAAAATCGGGGAATCGTATCGAGTACGAATGTCTGCCGCAATTTTTAAATCGTACTGAATACAAAACGCGTCATTCCGAAGCCGCGGTCTTGCCCACGCAAATCTTTCGCTTGGTTTCGGAATCCGTAAAAAAACGGGCGTTTCCAATGCCGTGCAAAACACGCTTTAGAAACGCCCGCTTGATTCCTTAGATTTCCAATTTTTTACAGCTTAGCCAGTTTCTCGCCCACGAGTTTCGATGCAATTCCCGGGTTCGCCTTTCCCTTAGAAGCCTTCATCACCTGGCCTGTAAGCCAGCCGACAACGTTTGTCTTTCCGGC